>JBOHEP010000199.1:0-20940 GCA_050701075.1 Pseudonocardia sp.
GCGCGCCGAGCAGCGCCCGGGCTTCCCCGATGCTGCGCCGCGAGTGCGTCGCGACGGCAACCGGCAAGGCGCCACACGCGGTGCGCGCAGCTTCGTCCGGTTCCCCGGACAGTGCGAGCGACGCGGACAGGAGGATCCGGAAGTACGCGTCGTCGCGCGCCGAGGCGATTCCGCCCGCGAGGATGCGTTCGTAGAGCACCACGGATTCGGTGGGCCGCCCGGCCTCGGTCAGGCACACCGCGGTCTGCAGCGTGAGGAGTTGCTCGCTGTAGTGCGCCCCAGGCTCATCGCGGGCCTGCCGCCCGGCCGCCCCGCTCAGCTCGTCGCGGGCCGCGTCCAGGCGCCGCCGCACGTCCCGTTCCGCAGCCCCGAGCATCGCCTCGCCCCGGGCGCGTTGCTGGTGGATCTCCGCGCACAGCCCGGGCCGGAGTGGGGACTTCCCTCGACCTGCGGCCAAGCCCGGGACGAGTGGGCGACCGCGGCGGGTGTGGACCGGAAGACGATGTTGCGGATGGTGCCAGACCGGATGCCGCGGATGTAGACCCGACGAGCCGCACCGCCGGGGCGGGAGACCGGTGCTGACATGCGGTAACGATATCAGTAGGTGTGCGATTCTAGGTCGAACGGGTTACATCCCGGGCCGATTGTCGTTGCACCGTGCGACAGTGGTGATGTCGGGGAGGTTGAGAGGGATGACGCTTGATGCAGCAGCTGAACTCAGGACAGGCGTGAGCGTCAGCGAAGTGGACGAAGTCGCCGCTCGCGACAACCTGGACATGCTCGCGAAGCGTTTCCTATCACTGAGCGGTGACGAGTTCCTCCGTCGCCGCCGCGCGGGCGCTCTGGACGATGTCGAGCACCGGCCCGGCTACACGCGAGTCTTGGCCGTTGCCACCTTGCTGGACTGATGCCGGGAGGATCGCCGGCTGAGGCTGTTCAAGCCTTCCTTGCTCCGCTACAGCAGGCACTTGGCTGTGTCGCCACCGGCAAGATCACTACACGTCGGGGTGGTATCAACCCGAAAGTCGGGGACGAACAGCAGTGGTCGCTGAACGACGGCGGAGGCGTCAAACTCCGTCGGGGGGCCAGGGTCAGGGAGCGTCTCACTGGCCCGATCGAGTTCTTCGCGAGCATGTGGTGGCGCGTCATCGAGGACGAGCGAGACGGATACGGCCCGTACCGAGTGACCACCACCGGCTACGACTACTCCCTGCTCAGCGGCACGTCGGACGAGGTTTGGGCCATGCACTGGCACGTCACCGGCGTGTCCGACGAGGTCAAGCCTCACCTGCACCTAGGCGACATCCTGCTGTCTGATCGCGCCACCGTGACGAGCGAGACACATCTCAGGACCGGACGCATGACCTTTGAGACGGCAATCCGCTGGCTAGTGTCTTTCGGCGCCGAGCCCCTGCACGACGACTGGGCCGATCGCCTCGCTCTCGCCGAGACGCCCCACTTGCTCTTCCGGTCGTGGAGCGCTGATCCCGATCTGAGGACCGATCTCCCTTAGCGTCTGCACCGGGCCGGCGTCGGCTAGCCGGTGCTGGGCCGGGGTGTGTCCACGCCGCGTTTCCTCCCGATCCTGGCTGGACCCGGCGGGGCCGCTACGCCGCTACATCGCAGGTCAGCGGCCCCACTGGGCGCTATCGGTGGTGCTACATCTGCGGAGGGTTGCCGCTACCGCTACCTGCAGCCGCTACGGGCGGCGCCTCGACGATGAGCCGGGTGGCGCGGTCGGTGATCGCGGCGCGGATCTGCTCGGCCTCGATCCCTCTGCGGTCGACTCGGATGGCGTCGGGGCCGGGTCGGTTGAGTTGCCGGGTCTCGACTCCGAGGGCGCGCAGGTTGCGTCCGAGGATCTCCACGGTCCACTTCGCGTAGATGTCTGGTCGGAGTTCGGCGAGCCGGGCGAGCAGATCCTCGGACCAGATCCAGATCACTTCGGCGGTGGCGAACACGGTCTCGACGTCGTCGAGCACGTTGTATGTCACCACCTGCTCGGGTTCGTCGCCGGCCGCGTGCCCGGTGAGCAACCCGGCCACCTGACGAGCCGTGTAGGCCCGGGCGACCACAGCGTCGGAATCCTCGGCGTTCAAGTAGTAGCTGCGCACCACCACCGGCGCATCCGTGGCGCCGACCAGGTAGCCGATCCCGCGATCGGACCGGGTGAACGTGGTGGCGCGTAGCCCGTTCCGGTACGCCGAGGTGTCGAGGACCATGTCGTTCTCGACCTGCCCCATCACCCGCAGACAGAACCTCGTGTCGACGTTCGCGCTCACCCCGGTCGGGAGGCTGTCCTCGTCGGGGCGCTGTGCGGCCAGCACGAGCATCACCCCGAGCGCCCGACCGCGTTTGATGATCGCCGTAGCGAGTTCGCCGGCTTCCTTGCCGTGGTCACCGTGCGCGAACAGCTCTTGCGCCTCGTCGACCACGAACACCAGCGGGCGCAGTCCCAACGAGCGCCGGTCGGCCAACTCCCGGGTCACCTTGGAGCCCGGCACCAGGTCACGGGCTTTGCTGCGGAGCCCCTTGAGCTTCCGGCCGTCGGCCTACCTCGGTGTAGAGCCACCGCAGCCCGTTGAGTGCGGCCTCGATGGTGTCGTCGTCCACCCCCGAGCCGTAGGCGTGCGCGATCCGCTCGAACGACTCCAGACCCCCACTGCCCTTCAGTTCGTGGATATGGAGTTCAACCGTCGGATCGAGCGCGCAGCCCAGCAGCACACACCGCAGACTCGCGATCTCCCGGCCCCGGGAAGCGACCCGATCAACATGTTGGACTCGAGCAGCGGCAGCCCGATGGGTCGGCCGCGTTGGTCGGTGCCGAACGGCAGCTCACCGAAGATGTCGGCGGCGCCGGCTTTCCGCCACGGATACGGCTTCTGCCGCGCCTTGCTCATCTCGACCTTGAGCACGGTGAGTTCGAGCCGGCCGCCGTGCACTTCCGGGTCGGCGTCGGGCCAGCAGGTGCAGGTGCGTCGTCCCTCGGTTCCCGGCCCCGGGAAGCGTCAGGATCTACCGTGGGTGGCGCGGTCTCCCACAGCCGGGAGAGCCCGTGCTCGTCGACCATCCCGACGTCCACGGCCTCGTCAGCGGGCGCTGAGCGGTCCTGTGCCGTCGAGTCGCGCAGCACCAGCACCAGCAGCTCGAAGGCCAGCGCGAACGCCAGCGGAGCCCACGCGGCCACCACCCGCCCGAGCACGGTGGGCTCCGCGGCGGCGATGTTCGCCGCGACCGACGCGGCCACTCCGAGCAGCAGCCCACCCAGGGCAGCACCCCGGCCGGGCAGCCGGCCCGGCACCGGACGTACAACACCAGCGACGCGGCGACGAGCAGCCCGTCCACGCTCAGCGGGAGGATGTCGGCGAGGCGGCCCTCACCGGCGCGGAGCCCGAGGGTCCGCATGTGTGCGTATGACACGATCAGCCACGTCAGCGGTACCCACACCGCCATGTCGTCGGGCTGTGACCACCGCGTCGGGCACGTTGTCGCGCACGGCCAGCTCCACCACCCGGCACAGCGGGCCTTGCACGATCGCCAGCTCTCCGATCCGGGGCCGGTGTACTCGGCGCTCACCGGGTCACCTCCGGCTCGTCGACAGGGAATGGCACGCCGAGGTGCCAATAGCGATCAGCAAGGCAGGCCGCGCAGAACGTGTCGGAGCACGACCCGTCGAGTGCGAAGTCGACTCCGCACTCACCGCATGTACTCGTGACCGGCACGGCGGGCCGCGCTCCACGCCGCCGTGGCGTCCCCGCCGGCACGTTGAGGTTGTGCTGGCGGGTGAGGTCGAGTGCCGCACCGAGGGCCGTGTGCAGCTGCTCGGCCTGGTCGACATTCAGGGTGAGGGATGCGGCGCGGTGCCCGTGGAGTAATCGGCCCGGCGCAGTGCGGTACGCAGGGCGTCACAGTGGGCGGGGGAGATGCGGGGCGCACGGCTTAGGCTCTCACCTGTCGCTCACACCCAGGAGGACCCGGTGACGCTGATCCTCGCCCAGGACCCCGACGCCGACGCGCTGCTCGACCGCGACCCACTGGCGTTACTGATCGGGATGCTGCTTGACCAGCAGTTCCCGATGGAACGGGCCTTCGCCGGCCCGGCCCTGCTGGCCCAGCGCCTGGGCCGGGCCGCGCTCAACCCCCACGAGCTGGCCGGTTACGACCCCGATGCGCTCGTGGAGATCTTCCGCGGCCCGCCCGCGCTGCACCGCTACCCGGGCTCGATGGCCAAGCGGGTGCAGGCCCTGGCCGCGTTGATCATCGAGCGGTACGACGGCGACGTCACGAGGTTGTGGCGCGACGCCGTCGACGGCCGGGAGCTCGTCACACGGCTGGCCGCACTGCCCGGCTTCGGCGCCCAGAAGGCGCAGATCTTCACCGCGTTGCTCGGCAAGCAGCGGCGGGTCACCCCGGCGGGCTGGCGGGAGGCCGCGGGCGGGTACGGCGAGCAGGGCGTGCACCGCTCGATCGCCGACGTGGTGGACGCGGCGTCACTGGGTCGGGTACGGGAGTACAAGCAGCAGCAGAAGGCTGCGGCCAAGGCCGGCCGCTAGCATCGCGTCCGTGCACCGGATCCCATCGGCACGGCGCGACCTGCGCGTCATCGATCCCGATCAGGTGTGCGACGCCACGGCCGTGCTCGCCGACGAGGTGCAGCTGCGGCACGCGGCGACGGTGCTCGACGCGCTCGGCGACGTTCACCGGCTCAGCATCCTGCTTGCCCTGCACCATGCTGGTGACCTCTGCGTCTCCGACCTCGCGGTCTCGGTGGGGATGAGTGACAGCGCCGTGTCGCACGCGCTGCGGCTGCTGCGCGCCCACGGCATGGTGGTCGCGCACCGCGAGGGGCGGTTGGTGCGCTACCGCACCGTGGGCGGGCTCGCGCTGCGGCTGCTCGACGTGGTCTCCGAGAGCGTCGTCGGTGATCTGGAGCTGCACGCCCACGGCGCTGCCGCCGACCACCCTGAGGATGGGCCGTCAGGCGTCCGCCCCACCTGAGTGGCACGATGGGGGTAGGCGCCCGGCCGACGGTCGGCGCCGGCGAGGAGAAGTCGTGACAGACCGGCAGCGGGCAACCCCGGACTTCGGCGATTCACCACCCGTCCTCATCACCGATGCGGCCCCCTCCTACGAGGAGGAGCTGGCCACACGCAAGCGCCGCTACGGGATCATGATGGGGATGCGGGTGCCGTTCATGGTGCTGGCCGTCGTGTTCTACAACATCCCCTGGCTGGCGGTCACCCTGCTGGTGCTGTCCATCCCGCTACCGTGGATGGCGGTGCTCATTGCCAACGACCGGTTGCCCCGCAAGCGCGAAACGGTCAACCGTTACCAGGGCGACAAGCGCCGGCTCGAGGCCAAGGAACACCCGGTCATCGAGGGGTGACGTCGGGCTCGATAGCCGGGGCCGGCGGATCGTCATCAGTTGGACGTCGGAAATGGCCGGTGAGCGGGGACGTGACGAGCACGTCGACGACGATCCCCCGCGGCCTCACGTCTTCAGCGCCACGGCGACCTGCGCGGCCAGCCCGGCATTGGCCCGCACGAGCGCGAGGTTCGTGTCGAGACTCGCTCCGCCGCTGCCGGAGTGAAAGTGCTCCAGGAGCACCGGCGTCACGTCCTTGCCGGTGACGCCGCGGTCGGCGAGCAGCGCGAGGCCCTCAGCGAGCAACCGGTCGTGCAGCGTCGCGTCGAGTTCGTCGGCGTCGGGCACAGGCTGGGCGAGCACCGCGCCCGACCGTGTCCCCAGGGCGCGATGCGCCCGCCATATCGCCGCCACCTGCGCCGGGTCGTCCACCCGCCACGGCACGGGGTGGCCGGAGTCGCGCCGGTAGAAACCCGGGAAGGCGTCGGTGCGGTAGCCGAGCACGGGCACGGATACGGTCTCCAGCACCTCCAGGGTGGCCGCGACGTCGAGGATCGACTTCACCCCGGAGCAGACGACGAGCACCGCCACCCCAGCGAGCGCGGCCAGGTCGGCGGAGACGTCCCAGGAGTCCCGGGCGCCGCGGTGCACCCCGCCGAGCCCGCCGGTGGCGAACAGTTCCACGCCCGCCGCGTGTGCCAGCACTGCCGTGGCAGCCACCGTCGTCGCACCGTCCCGGTGCAGCCCGACCGCCATCCCGAGGTCGCGCACCGACAGTTTGGCCAGGTCGTCGCTGCAGACCCGGTCCAGCTCCGCGGCGCCCAGCCCGACCCACGGCACGCCGTCGAGCACCGCGACCGTGGCCGGCACCGCACCGTGCGCCCGGACCGCGGCCTCGATCCCGTCCGCGGCCGCCCGGTTCATCGGCGCGGGCAGGCCGTGGGCGAGCAGGGTGCTCTCCAGTGCGACGACGGGCCGGCCGTGCGCGAGGGCGTCGGCGACCTCGGGGGAGTGCCTGACGCGACGATCAGCAGAGATCGTCGAACTCCCCGGCCTTGACGCCCTTGATCCACGCGGTTATCTCGGCACGGGTGAAGGTGAAGTGTATTGCCTCGGGGTGCTCGCTGTCGCGGAGGCCGATCTGCCGGTCGGAGAGGACGGTGACCTCGACGCAGTCGTCGCCGCCGTTCCCGTCGGTCGAAAAGCTGCTCTTGCGCCAGTGTCGGGTACTCATGTCTCGACCTCCTTGCCGTGCGCTCAGCGCACCGCCTCCCGGTCCTCGACGAAGACCATACCCCCGTCCGCTGCGGGATGGCCTCATCGAGCAAACGACCGGTTACCGATGGTGAAAACTCTGCAGCCGGGCCGGTGACATAGTTCGCAATCCTCCCTACTCTGGAGCCGGTGCTCGTCTTCGCCAGGCATTGAGGGGGTCGCGTGGATCGTTCCGCTCCAGGTTCACTGGCTGCCGAGCAGAGTGTCCTGAATGCTTTCCTCTCGCTGCCGCTGAGCAGGATCGACCCGGGTACTGACAACGGACGGGGCGAAGAGGTGCGGCGGATCTTGGCGCCCGACCGCCAGCGGGGTCTCGATGAGGGCGTCACCTTCAACTCAGGGATCTGAGCCGTGCCGCCCGCGGTCGCGATGACCCGGGTCCCGGTGCGACCGATCGCTGAGTACGTGCTCAAGGTGGCCAGCCGGTGCAACCTGGCCTGCGATCACTGCTACGTCTATGGCGACCCCGACAGGGGCTGGCTCCGCCGCCCCAGGGTGATGGATCTGGCCACGGTCCGCGCCGCCGCCATTCGGATCGCCGAGCACGCCGCCCACCACGGCTTGGACCGCGTCGCGGTGATCCTGCACGGTGGGGAGCCCCTGCTGCTCGGCGACGCGGCTCTCGGCCGGATCCTGACGGAACTGCGATCGGTGATCGATCCGGTGGCCGAACTCGACCTGCACCTGCAGTCCAACGGGGTCTTGCTCACCCCAGCCGTCTGCGAGCTCCTCGCGGATCAGGACGTCAAGGTAGGAATCTCGCTGAACGGCGATCAGCTCGCCAACGACCGGCACCGGCGGTTCGCCGACGGCGCCGGCTCGCACGACCACGTCCTGCGCGCGCTGGAGCTGCTCCGCACACCGCCGTATCGGGCCGTCTACGGCGGTATCCTGTGCACGATCGACATCGAGAACGACCCGATCGGCGTGTACGAGGCGTTGCTGCGCGAGGAGCCGCCGCGGATCGATCTCCTCCTCCCGCACGCGACCTGGGACCGTCCGCCGCCGCGCCTAGAGGGGCTGACCACCGCCTATGCCGATTGGCTGCTGCAGATCTACGACCGGTGGACCGCCGACGGTCGGGGTGTGCCGATCCGGATCTTCGACTCCGTTCTGTCCCTCGAGCGGGGCGCCGGCAGCGGCACGGAAGCCATCGGTCCCGGCGACGGCGCCGTCGCTGTGATCGAGACGGACGGTAGCTGGGAGCAGGTCGACTCACTGAAGACGGTGTCCGAAGACGCACCGCGCACCGGGCTCGATGTCCGGCGCCACACCGTCGACGAGGTCGCGGCCCATCCCGGGGTCGTCGAGCAACAGGCCGGCGAGCTGTCGCAGACATGCCGGGCCTGCCCGGTGGTGGGCACCTGCGGCGGAGGGCTGTTCGCGCATCGGTTCGGCCGCGGGAACGGGTTCGCCAACCCCTCGGTCTACTGTTCCGATCTGTTCCACCTGATCACCCGGGTCCGGAACCGGCAGCTGCGCAGCCGTCAGCTGCGAACCCGGCAGCGCATGGTTGCGAGTCAGCCGCTGCCGGAGCAGGTCGGGCCGCCGTCGGGTCTGCCCGACGTTGTCCTGCGCGATCTGGCAGGCGGCAGTCCCACCGACGCCACACTGGGATACCTGACGGCGGTGGAGTACGCCCTCGACCGGGCACTGATGGCCCGGGTCGCGGCCGGAGTGACCCACGGCACCGGGCGGACGGCGTGGGAGCTGCTCGCGGAGCTGGACGAGCGGTCGCCCGCGGCGGTCCGGTCCGTGCTCAGCCATCCCTTCGTCAGGGTGCGGGCACGCCGCTGCCTGATGACCGCGCGGCCAACCGGATCGGACGCCCGCGCCGGGCTGCTGGCGTCGGTAGCGGTCGCCGCAGCCGTCCGGGCCGGCGTCGCGGTCTCGCTCGACGTCCCGTTGTGGAGCGAGGCGCTGTCGCTGCCGGGAATCGGAACGATGTCCCTCGACGGTGCGAGTTCCGCCGTCGTCGCCGTCTTGTCCCACCCCGGCGAGTTCGTCGTGCATCCCGACAACGGGCCGGCCCGGGCCGTGTCGGAGACCGGGTCCGCGGTCGAGGGGTGGTACCCGGTGCGGACGGTGCCCCTCGACAGCGCGCGGCGGCTCCGGCTCGACGATACGGATCCGGATCGGGACTGCTTCGTTCACCCGGTGACCGCGCCCCTGTCCGCGCCCGTCGTCGGCGCGTGGCGCGACACCGTCGTGCGCGCCTGGACGATGGTCCGGGCGCAGGCTCCGGATCTCGCCAGGAGCATGGACGCCCTGATCAGCACCGTCACCCCGATCCGGCCCACGCCGTACCGGCCGGCCAGGGCGACCACGACGCGCAACGCGTTCGGGGCCGTGGCGCTTTCGCCCGCCGCGCCGCTGGTCGTGGGCTCGCTGCTGGTGGGTCAGGTCGCCCGGATCACCGTCACCTCGGTGCAGGACGTGTGCGATCTCGCAGACCCGGAACCGCCGGCCCAAGTCGATCCGCGGCCGGGCGATGCCGGGCGGATGGACGTTCCCCGGCTCACGGACGTCTTCGCGCGGGCGGCGGTGCTGGAGCTGGCGGTGGCCGGGATCCGGGCCGGTCGGCCGGTGGACCGGAAGATGTCCGTGGTCACCGAGCGGGACGCGCTGTCGGACGCGCTCGAGGTGCTGGACCGCAGCCGCGGCTGGTCCCACTCGGGGCGGCTGCTGTTGACGGGCCTGCGCAGCCGGGTCGAAGGGTGGCGGGCGACCTGATGACGGTTGTTGACAGCGGCACCAAGACCTTGAGCCGGGCGGAGATCCGGACCGACCTTTCGGCGCTCGGACTGCCCGTCGGCTCGACATACCTGATCCACAGCTCCCTGCGCCGGGTGGGGCCCCTCACGGACGGTCCGTCGACCCTGGCGGAGGCCCTGCAGGACGTGCTCGGCCCGCGGTCCACCATCGTCGTCCCGACCTTCACGGCGACGAACTCGACGAGGACTCGCCGGTTCCGACGCCTCACGGCCGGCATGACGCCGGAGCAGATTGCGGCCGAGGAAGCGAAGATCGAGGGGTTCGACCGGTCGGCCACCCCCGCCCAGGATGTCGGGGTCTTCGCGGAGTTCATCCGTCAGCGTCCGGAGGCGGTTCGCAGCGACCACCCGCAGACGTCGTTCACCGCACTCGGCCCCTCCGCGACCGAACTCACCCGCGACCATGCGCTCGACTGCCATCTGGGGGAGCGGTCGCCGTTGGCGAAGCTGTACGCCGTCGATGCGATCGTGCTCCTGCTCGGGGAGGGGCTCGAGACCGTCTGCACATGCTTTCACCTGGCCGAGCACCGGCTGCCGATGCCGGCTCCGCGGCGCCTGTTCCGGTGCTACGTCCTCGAGGAGGGGCGGAGGACACTGCGCGAGTTCATGGCGGCCGAAGCCGACGACAGCGATTTCGGCCGCCTCGGGGCGGTGATGGTGGCCGGGTCGCCGTTCGTCCACCGCGGCCGGGTGGGACGGACGACGGCCTCCTGGTTCCCGCTGCACGCCGCGGTGGACTTCGCCGTGGATTAGATGACCCGGTGGCGGGTGGGATGAGCCACGTGGGGACTCGGGGAGACATATGATCGCGGCGAGAGATGCGACAGTTCGGCGAGGAGATTGTCATCGTGATGCTCGGCGACGAAGCGATCCGGGGGGCCCTATCTTCTTCCTGAGCTATGCTGGGCTCGCCCTATCAGGACGTCGCAAGTCAGCCCATACGATATGAATCGGTCTGTGGCGCGCCTCTTCGACGACCTCTCGATGCATGTGGACCAATTGTTGGGATCACCTAACGGTGTCGACCCGGGTTTCATGGACCGGTCGATGGAGGGCAGGACGAAGTGGACCCACGAGGTGCTCACGGTAGCGGGAACCTGTCACGTTTTCATTTTACTCATCTCCTCGAGTTATGTGGAGAGCAAATGGTGCGCCATGGAATGGGACGCCTCCTCGCCTCCTCGCGCCGGACCGTCGGGGGTCGGCCGTCGGGCTCAATTCTTCCTGCCACAACAATTGGAGGATCCGAACATCGCCCAGCGCTACCTCGCCGAAGGGGTGTACGGGCTCCTCGCGCTGAACGACGAGGCGGCTTATCAGGTCGTAGCCTGGCGCTTGCCCGCCCGATCGTGGATGCTTACCATGCGTGCCATGTCGAGCCGATGATCCCTATAGATCCTCGGCAACTGCGCGAGTCCTTCTGGAGTGACGGCGGATGAATTCGACGTCCAGTCGAACGGCCGAGGCGAAGCAGACCCGCCATGGCGTCTATTTCTTCCTGAGCTATGCTCATTCGGCTCCGATCTCCGAACGGATCCGGTCGGACTCGGATCCCTCGGTGGGCGTCTTCTTCAAAGACCTGACCGAGGCGGTCAAAGATCGCGCCAGACCCGTAGAAGGAATGGAGATCGGATTCTTCGATCAACAGATCCCGTCCGGTGTCGACCTGAAGACCCTGCTCTCTGAGGCTCTCGGATCCGCCGAAGTGTTCGTGCCGCTTTACTCGCCAGGGTATTTCGCCAAGTCCTGGCCGATACGCGAGCAGGAGGTGTTCCGCAGAAGGCTTCGGGCCGCGAGCGCCGTCGCACCCGACGAGCACATCGTTCCGATCCTGTGGACGCCGTTCCCGTCGTGGGAGCAGACCCCAAGTGTGGCCAGGGCACTGAGCATCGGAGCCAACATCTCCGAATACGGCGAGAACGGGCTGCGCGCGCTCTGCATGTTGGCGTCGTACCGGCGCTCCTACCAACTCGTCCTGTCCCGGCTCGCGGATGAGATCGTGACAGTGGCGGAACGATCCCCACTCGGCCCGTCGGCGGCTCCGGA
The DNA here is from genome assembly GCA_050701075.1 of Pseudonocardia sp. GTDB lineage: Bacteria > Actinomycetota > Actinomycetes > Mycobacteriales > Pseudonocardiaceae > Pseudonocardia. The sequence continues at coordinate 11,461 of JBOHEP010000199.1, forward strand.
CCTGGACGACGTCCCCGGTACGAAGCCGCCCGCGGAGGCCGGCTTCCTGGTGACGATGCTCGCACCGAGGCACGGTGCGTCGCGCGCGCCGCAAGCCGTCAAGGATAGGGGAAATCCCTGGTGGCTCATTTATGCCGGACGGCGGATCCCGCCCGTCGCCGAGCATGCCGGAAGCGTGGCCGAGCGGTTGGGTCTGGATACCCGGGTCGCGGATTTCGTCGAAGTCGAGGAGTTCTTCGACCAGACTGCCACGATCGTCATCATCGACCCGCGGGTGGTGGCGGACCGCGGCTCCGAGTTCCTCACTTCGACCTTCGCCGGTCTGCCCAAGTGGGTCGTTCCATTGGTCCTCGACGGGCAGCGGGGGGACCCGAGCTCGGATTCGGCGATGGCCGAGAAGGCGGTGGAGGCGCTGGACAGCGTATTACAGGTTCCCGTCAATAGAGTGAACAGCATGGATCAGTTGGACGAGATCCTGCCCACCGTGGTGGCCAGGGCGCGACGGACATACTTGGGAGAGGGCCCGGTGTTTCCGCCGGTCGGGCCGTCGAAGCGCCGTGTCGGCTTGAGGGATACAGGGTACGCCGAACACAATGGGAAACGAAACTCGTGAGTGAGCCGGTAGCGGGTCGGGGTGAGTGGGATTTCTTCGTCTCGTACTAACAGGAATCCAAGCTTGCGGACTGCTGGAGCTGCATCACCGCAGCTCAGCGCCATACCGGAGTCCGCTAGTCCAGTTTCCTGTTAGGTACGCCGAGGCGGATCGAGGCTGGGCTGAATGGATTGCCTGGCAACTGGAGGACGCCGAGCTCCACGTCCTGCTTCAGGCGTGGGACTTCGTGCCAGGCAGCAATTGGATCAGCACTATGCATGCGGGCGTTCAGCACGCAATCCGGACTGTTGTCGTGCTCTCACCCACCTACCTGAACTCGGTTTTCGGGGCGGCGGAGTGGCAAGCGGCGTGGAAGGAGGATCCCGATGGTGGAACCAGAAAACTGCTGCCGGTGCGAGTCGCCAAATGCGAACGACCGGGGCTGCTATCCGGTGTCGTCGGCGTGGACCTGTTCGAGGTGACCGAGGCCGAGGCGCTTCGCCGGCTCCGTTCGGCGGTGACTGCGGCCATCAAAGGTCGAGGTAAACCGAACGAAAGATCTCCGTACCCAGCTCAAAGCCGTTCGCGGGTGGTATCGAATCCGCCTCGGTTTCCCGCCGCCCTGCCGAAGATCTGGAACGTGCCAGCACGTAATCCCAACTTCACTGGCCGCAGCAGTGATCTTGATCGGCTTCATGCGGCGCTGACAAGTCATCCCATGCCCACCCGGTGTTCCCTGCATGGAATGGGCGGGGTGGGCAAGACCCAGACTGCGATGGAATACATCCACCGTCAAGCAGCCGATTACAACCTGGTCTGGTGGATAAACGCCGAAGAGGTCATGGGGATCGGCGACCAGTTCATCGAACTTGGTCGCGAAATGGAGCTTGACGTAGTGACTGACGTGGAGATAATGGTCCGATCGGTCCACCGAGCCTTACGGGACCGGAGCCGATGGCTGTTGGTGTTCGACAACGCGGAAACTTCGGGCGATGTCGAACACCGACTACCACCGGCCGGGTCGGGTCAGGTCCTGATCACCACCCGTCGCGATGGGTTCCGTGCTCTCGGCGACGTGCTGGACTTGGACGTCCTCGAGCGGGCGGATTCGGTAACGATGCTGCAGCGCCGCGCTCCGGATCTGGCCCCAAGTGATGCGATCGCCCTCTCTCAACGTCTTGGTGATCTTCCACTCGCTCTGGCACAGGCCGCCGCCTACCTTGACAAGACCAGTCTACCGGCAAGCGAATACCTGCGTCTGCTCGAAACGCACGCCGCTGACCTGCACTCTCGAGGGCGGGCAGCCGGACATCTGGACAGCATCGCCACCATCTGGTCCGTTTCGCTCGACCGGCTGCGTGCAAGCACGCCGGCGGCGGTTCAGCTACTGACTCTTTGTTCCTGGCTGGCCTCTGAACCGGTGCCGCTCGACCTATTTAGCAACCACGTCGCCCTGTTGCCTGCACCTCTGAACGCTACCGTAGACGATCCCATCGCTTTCGTAGACGCGAGCGCTGCCCTTGCTGGCTACTCCCTGGCCCGTCGCACCGGTAACGACATTCTTGTTCACCGGCTGGTTCAGGATGTCATCCGACAGGATGACATAGATGCCTCCGGGCCTTCGTCGCTGGATAACGTGCTCGCTCTGCTTCGCGCTGATCTGCCCGACGAAATTAACGACAAGCCGTCGAACTGGCCGAGGTGGAGGCAGTTGCTCCGACACGTCCTGGTCGCGACCGCCCATCAGAAAGACCTGAATTCGACCGGAGTCGCGGACGCCGCTTGGCTACTCGATCGCGCCGGGAACTATCTCTATGTACACGGCCGGCCAGCTGACGCCGTTCCCCTCCTAGAACGGTCTGTAGATTTCCGTGAGCGCATCGCCGGCGCCGGCAATTCAGAGATAGCCACCACGTTGAACAATCTTGGTCTGGGGCTGGCGGATTTGGGGCGGCCGGACTCGGCCATAAAAGTTCTTAAACGCGCCTTGTGCCTTTTGGAGACGGCTGACCAACCAGATGGTTTCGCCATTGCCGAAGTCCTCAACCACCTCGGTTGGGCGCACGTGCGCTTGGGCGAGCCGGCGGCTGCGCTCCCCATCTATGAGCGTGCATTGAATATTCACGAGACCGACGACCGGCCGGATCGGGCGAGGGTCGCAGCAGATCTGAATGGCCTGGGTCGAGCGCTCGCGGACTTGGGCCGGCCTGCAGACGCCCTGCCCTTGCATGAGCGTGCCCTTCAGCTCTGCGAGGCCGCCTACGGCCCCGACCACCCGTGGGTGGGGACCACCTTGGCGTACTGGGGCCGTGCACTGACGGACCTCGGCCTGCCCGCAGAAGCCCTTCCGCTACTTGAGCGCGCCCTTGCGATCCGCGAGACGGCGTACGGCTCTGACCACCCGTGGCTGGCAACCGTCTTGAATCATCGGGGTCGCGCACTCACCGATCTCGGCCGGCCTGCAGAAGCTCTTGCCCTGCACGAACGCGCCCTGGAGATCCACGAAGCCGTCTACGGCCCCGACCACCCCGATGTGGCCACCGACCTCGACCACATGGACCGGGCACTGTCCGGCATGGGTCGGCACGATGAAGTCCTCTCCCTGCGCCGAAGGATGGTGCAGAAAGATGGATGAGTCCCGAGAGGGTCAGGTCGTCACCTTCTACTCGTACAAGGGTGGTACCGGCCGCACCATGGCATTGGCCAATGTGGCCTGGATCCTCGCCTCCGCCGGAAAGCGGGTGCTGGTCGCCGACTGGGATCTCGAAGCGCCCGGGCTGCACCGGTTCTTCTCGCCCTTTCTCAAGGTGGACGCCGTCGCCCACACCCGCGGGGTGATCGATCTGGTGCGCGAGTACGAGGACCAGGTCAGGCAGAAGGCCGATCGGCCGGATGGCTGGGTGAAGCAGTTGGCCCGGGTCGACGACTACGCCTTCTCCATCGACTGGAAGTTCGACGGCGGCGGCTCGCTCAACGTGCTGTCGGCTGGGCGGCAGAACGGTGCCTACGCGTCGACGCTGGGAAGCTTGGACTGGGACACGTTCTACGACCGGCTGGGCGGCGGCATCTTCCTCGACGCGCTCCGCGACGACATGAGGCGCAACTACGACTATACGTTGATCGACAGTCGCACGGGCTTCAGCGACGTCGCGGACATCTGCACCCAGCACCTGCCCGACGTTCTGGTCGATTGTTTCACTTTGAGCGATCAGGGAATCGACGGTGCGGCCAGGGTCGCCCACGCGGTGGCCACCCTGTCCAAGAAGGACGGTCCGAAACGTAAGATCCGGATACTGCCGGTGGCGATGCGAGTGGACCAGGGGGAGAAGGAGAAGGCCGACGCGGGGCGGCTGCTCGCGATGCACAGCTTCCCCGGCCTCCCCACCGGCATGACAGAGCAGGAACGGGTGCAGTTCTTTGCGTCAGTGGAGGTGCCTTACCAGACCTTCTATGCGTACGAGGAAACCCTTGCCACCTTCGGTGACAAGCCGGGTTCCCCGACTTCGCTGTTGGCCGCCTACGAGCGGCTGACCGACGTCGTCACGCAGGGCGAGATCACGACACTCGCGACGATGGACGAGGCCATCCGGGCTCACTGGCGGCTGCGGTTCGAGCGATCTCTGCGCCCGGAACAGACCCCGATTCGCCTCCAGTACGCGGCCGAGGACCAGATCTGGGCCGAGTGGGCCGGCGGCGTCCTGACCACGGCGGGCATCACGGTGGTTGACGACGGCCCGATGGAGATCGCACCGGCGGATCCGGTGCCGTCCTCTGCCTCCGCTGTTCTGGCGATCGTCTCGCAGAGATACGTGGCGGTCCGGGAAGACGTCCAGGCGCAGGATCAGTGGGCAGGGTCCTCCCGCCTGGTGATGTACATCGAGGACGCGCGATTGCGTGAGGTGGCGACGGAGACCAGAACCAGTGTCGTCGGGCTCGACGAGAAGACGGCGACGGAGCGGCTGCTCAAGCTCGTCGGCAAGGTCGGTGGGGAGACGTCACCCGGGGACTCCGGTGCTGGTCGCTTCCCTGGGGCGGAGCCTCGCTGGTTTCATGCTCCGGTACGCAACGCTCGCTTCACCGGGCGGACGCAGGATCTACAACGCCTTCGCCGTGAGTTGCGGGCCGAGGGACGGGCGGTCGTGCTGCCGGTAGCACTGCAGGGGTTGGGCGGTATCGGTAAGACCCAGTTGGCCCTGGAGTACGTCCACCGGTTCAGGTCCGCCTACGACCTGGTCTGGTGGATCCAGGCCGACCCACCCCAGTTCATCGACACAGCGCTGATCGACCTCGGCGTCGAGTTGAAGCTCCCGTCGGAAGGCACGGCGGTCGAAGGCGCACGCTCCACCCTCGAAGCCCTGCGTCGAGGCACCCTGACGCGCCGCTGGTTGCTAGTCTTCGACAATGCGGACGACTTCGCGCACGTCCAGAACTTCCTCCCCCAGGGCGGGGGCGGCCATCTACTGATCACCTCACGCAACCCGGACTGGGCAGAGCGCGCGAACCCGATCCAGGTCGACGTGTTCCAGCGGGAGGAGAGCGTCGCCCACCTTCGCAGCCGAGTCGATGCATTAACGGCGGAGCAGGCGGGGCAGGTGGCACGGGCTCTGGGAGACCTTCCGATCGCCGTGGCTGCGGCCGGGGCCTGGCTGGCGGAGACGGGAACCCCGGTTCCAGAGTACCTAGACGCAATCGTACGGCACGGTGCCGGCACCCGGGCCGTGCAGGCCACCTGGGATCTTTCCCTGCAACGGCTACAGGAGCAGTCCCCCGGCGCCTACCGGCTGCTACAGATCTGTTCGGTCCTCGCCCCGGAGACCGCTCTGGATCTGCTCTACAGCGACCAGCTGACCACGGCCCTGATCCGCTTCGACCCCTCCGTGGCGGAACGCGCCATGCGAGGCGCCCTAGTCCAGCAGATCAACCGGCTCGCCCTGCTGAAATTGGACACCCGCGCCGGGCAGGTCCAGGTGCACCGGCTGCTCCAGGATGTCGTCCGGAGCCGGATGACGGCGGAGGAGGCCGCGCACACCAGGCACGAGGCGCACCTGGCGTTGGCCGCGTTCAGGCCCGCCGGTGAGCCCGACGACCCGAAGACGTGGGATCAGTTCCGGAAGATCTGGGCCCATCTGGAGATCTCGGGTGCCGTGTCGTGCAACGACGAATCGGTACGCCAGCTCCTGATCGATCGCGTGCGCTACGTGTGGCGCCGCGGTGACCTCCCGCTGGGTCTGAGTTTCGGAAGCTCGGTCTCGGCGAGGTGGGAGACACTGTTGGAGAAGGCCGAGCCAGCCGGCGAGGACAGCGAGCCTTCGGTCCCGGATGTCGATCCGGTGCCGCTGCGTCGCCAGCTCCTCCATCTTCGCTTCAACATCGCGAACATCCTCCGGGAACAGGCCAAGTTCGAGGAGGCGCTGAGGCTGGACGAGGAGGTTCTCGCGGCGCAGCGCACCCTGCTCGGGGAGCGCCACTCGCACACCCTGATGACCTCCGGCGGGCTGGCCGCGGACCTTCGTGCCCTCGGCCGCTACGCGGAGGCACTGCCGCTGGATGAGGCCACCTATGTGGCGTGGCTGGAGGGGTTCGGTGAGAATCATCCGCGACCCCTGTCGGCGGCCAATAACCTGGCTGACTCGCTCCGGGCGGTGGGAAACTTCCGCAGGGCGAGGAGCATCGACGACGACGTGTTGGAGCGCCGACGGATCGTACTCGGCGCTGCACACCCGTACACACTGTACTCGCAGTCCAGCCTCGGTCGGGATCTGCGGGAGGCAGGCGAGTACGAACAGTCCGTGACCATGCTGCGGTCTGTCCACTCTCTCTCGAGCGAACACCTGGGCCCCGATGCGGTCGGAACGCTCAACGCCCAGGCCAATCTCGCCTCCTCACTGCGCAGCGCCGGACGTGCGGATGAGGCTGCAGAACTATTGGAGGACGCGTACGAGAAGCTGAATGGGCGTTTCGGCCCCGACAACCCGAGCACTCTCTCCTGCCGGCTGAATCGCTCGGCCAATCTCCTCGCCATGGGCGATGTCACCAAGGCGCTGGAGGAGATGATCGCCGTTACCCAGTCCTACCAGGGCGCCCTCGGTGCCGAGCACCCCTTCAGCCTCATCTGCATCAACAATCAGTCCGCAGCCTGGCGGCAACGGGGAGAGCATGAGCGGGCGAGGGAGCTGGCGAAGCGCGCGGCCGAGGACTTCCTGAGATTGCTGGGCGACTCGCATCCCGACTACCTGGCGGCGGCGATGAACCACGCAACGTGTCGCTACGACGCCGGAGACATCGAAGGTGCAGCAGAGGAGACGGCCGCGTTGGCGATCCGGATGGCCACGGCCCTGGGCCAGGGGCATCCGGACGTGCTGGCCTGTCAAGCCAATCTCGCGCTGCTCGAGTCAGGCGGGCGCGGTGACGGTTCCGGAGGACTGCTGGGCGGCGACCCGGCGACGAGAGCCATCGAGGACCTGGCAGCCCAGTTGGGACAGAAACATCCGTTGGTTACCTCGCTGCGGGCAGGGCAGCTGCTCTACCGGGTGACTGACCCTCACGAGCCATTCTGACGAAAAGGTTCTGGGCAGCCACCGGCTCGGCCTGAACCGACGACAGGGATGGCAGGGCCTGGCCCTGGCTCGTCGAGGCCGTCAGCGACCCAAGACAGAATCTCAGGAAGTACCTCTACGGCTCCGAAATGGCCGATGCCGGCCTGGATCTGGACCTCGACCTGCACCTGCGGGATGTGGCGACTCAACCATCGGGTGTGGTCGACGGGGGAGAACCGGTCGTCCGCTCCGTGCCACAGCCGGACCCGGGAGGTGATGTTCGAGAGCTCGATCTCCCACGGCTTACGGAATGCCAGGACGTCGTCGATCCAACCGACCGCGCCCTGACGCAGCGCCTCCGCGTACGTGTCGAGGAGGAGGCGACGCAGGACCACATCCCCCACCACCCTCTTGTCAGGTTCGCTGAGCTCCGACTCGATCAGACCGATAAACTGCCTCGGATCCCGTTTCGCCTGTTCCGCACAGGACGCGAGGTCAGTCAGCAGGGCCTGCACATCGGCGTCGGCGGTCCCGTACTCCTGGGCGTTCTGCCGGTTCATCCCGTGGTACCAGTCCAGGCCGATGGCATCGGAGGGAGCCAGGCTCACCAGGACGGCCGTGCTGGACACCCGCTCGGGCATCACCGCCGCACAGGCAAGGGCATGAGGTCCACCACCGCTGCGCCCCACCACGGCGAAACGGTTGATACCCATCTTGTCGGCGATGGCCGCCACGTCACCGGTCGCGTCCCGGACGGTCCGACCTTCCTTCCGGTCCGAGCCGCCGTAGCCGGGACGGTCATAGCAGATCAGTTGCAAACCGAGGCGGTACAGGACGATCCCGCGCGGTTTCGGGCCGTTGCGACTCCCGGGGGTACCGTGCAGGAGAAACACCGGATATCCGTCCGGGGCACCCGTGACGTCGACCGCCAGGCGCCGTCCGTCGTCCGTCGTGACGTACTCGATCGTCACCGGTTCCCGGGTCAACCCGCCCCCCTCGACCCACGATCGATCCACCTCATCTGAATGATTCTACCGAGGAGGTCTAGCGTTACAGATCGAGGAGACGGGTGAGCCTGGGCACAAGCCTTGATCCTGGCTCGTTCCGCTCGCCTGGTCGGTGACGTCTCGCCTGGTTGGTCGTCGGTCCACTCGCCGTTGACCCAGATGTGCGCTCGCAGGCAGCCTCCCTCGACGAAGCCCAGCCGGCGGAGCAGCCGCGCGGAGGTCACGTTGCGCGCATCGCAGTCAGCGGAGATCCGTCGCAGGCTTGACTGTGCCGGATTGATGGGCTATCAGGGGTCCGGCTGAGCCGTGCAGATTGGCGGCAAGCCCGCTACCCAGTGACCGCTGTCAACTGCTGCTGCGCGTCCTCGTCAAGCTCGATGTCGGCGACCGCGAGGTTCTCCTCCAAGTGCCGCGCGGAAGATGTGCCGGGAATCAACAAAACGTTGGGAGCTAGCCTCAACGTCCAGGCGATTGCCACCTGTGCCGGGGTGATGCCAAACCGCTTAGCGGTGCTGAGTACGAGTGTCGGGGTAGGGATACAGCGCCTCCCGGATCAGCTCGTTGGCCACGTCGGGCCCGTAGTACTGCGAGGTGTCAATATGGTCGACACCCAGGTCCACGGCCCGCCGCGGCACCACCAGCGCCCCGTCCCGGTCACGCGGCGGACCGAACACACCAGGGCCGGGCAGCTGCATCGCGCCGAAGCCGATGCGTGAGACGGAGAAGTGGCCGAGGGAGTATCGCTGCATGTGCCCAGGCTAGTGTCGGCGTCAGGCAACGTTTGCGCGCTTGACCACCTCACGCAGCAGACCGGACCAGAGCGGACGCGGAGTGGGCGAGACGCCAGCAACCCCGGCCCGACGTGGCACGATCTCGCGGGTGACCAGCAGACCCGCCGCGGCGCAGCACCTGCGTGACCTCGCGTCGCCGCGCGCACCGGCTTCGACCCGCGTGCGCTGGCCACCCGTACCGCTGGTTCCACATCTCCCCGCGCCGCATCCAGGCCTGGCGCGAAGTGAACGAGCTGCCTGACCGCGAGAAAAACCAGACATACTACTCGAAGCTGGTCAGATCGAGCCAGGCGACGCCGACGCCAGACCGCGAAGGCGGCCCCGCGTAACAGATGGAGAGACACGATGAGCATGGCCACGAGGACGGGCACGCGGTCGCCGGCGCTGCACGTTGCCGACAGCCACGATCTGATCCGCGTGCACGGCGCGCGCGTGAACAACCTCTCCGACGTCAGCGTCGAGATCCCGAAGCGCCGGCTGACGGTGTTCACCGGCGTCTCCGGCTCGGGCAAGAGCTCGCTGGTGTTCGGCACGATTGCCGCGGAGTCGCAGCG
>JBOHEP010000200.1:0-16511 GCA_050701075.1 Pseudonocardia sp.
CGACCTGTTCACCTGGCTGCGCGGCGACATCCTCGTCAAGGCCGACAAGATGACGATGGCGAACTCCCTCGAGCTGCGGGTGCCGTTCCTCGACCCCGAGGTGTTCGCCGTCGCATCGGACCTACCGCTGTCGGAGAAGATCCCCAAGGAGTTCGGCAGAGCTGGGACGACGAAGTACGCGTTGCGCCGCGCGCTCGACGGGATCGTCCCCGCCCATGTACTCCACCGGCGCAAACTCGGCTTTCCCGTGCCGATCCGGCACTGGTTGCGCGAGGAGATGTACACCTGGGCACGCGACATCGTCCGCGACTCCCAGGCCGACCACCTGGTCGACCTGGGAGCCGTCCAACGGATGCTCGAAGCACACCGCACCGGCCCGGTCGACCACAGCCGCCGAATCTGGACCCTGCTGGTATTCCTGCTCTGGCACGGAATCTTCGTCGAACAGCGAATCCGTCCCGAGATCCCCGAGCCCGCCTACCCCGTCCGCCTATAACCCGCGAGTTGCGCAATCCAGCACGGCGAGTTGCCCGATCCGACACGGCGAGTTGGCCGATCCGACACGGCGAGTTGCGCAATCCAGCACGGCGAGTTGCCCGATCCAACACGGCGAGTTGGCCAATCCAGCACAGCGTGTTCCGCAGGTCAGCACGGTCGACATCGCGAAACTCGGTGGCGGCCACCGGCCCGCTCGTGGCGGAATAAGGGCATGACACAGGTCCGATCCCACCTCGCGATCGAGCCCGTGGCGCCCGACGACGAGACTGCGCTACGGGAGTGGTTCGCGCTGGAAGCCGCCGCACAGGTGGTCGACCGGCCCGACGATCCACCGCCGACCTGGGCCGAGCACCAGGTGGCGCTGCGCAACCCCAGGCCAGGCCTGGAAGCATCAACCTGGCTGGCCAGGGCCGGAGGAGCGATCGTCGGCGCCGTCGGGCTCTCGCTCCCGACGCTGGACAACCTCGACAACGCCTGGGTCGACCTCGTGGTCGCGCCGGAGTGTCGGCGCGACGGGATCGGTCGGGCACTGCTCGCGCACGTCGCCGGCCTCGCCCGAGAGCGCGGACGCTCCCACCTGGTCGGCCATGTGCGCGAACCTCTCAACGGCACCAGCCCGGGAGCGGTGTTCGCGGCGTCCGCCGGCGCTTCCCATGCCCTCGCCAACCAGCGCCGCCGGCTGACCGTGCCCGTCCCGGACGAGGCCGGACTCGCCCGACTACGAGATCACGCCCGGACCGCGGCGGCGGGCTACGCACTCGTACCATGGACGGGCGGAACGCCCGAGAAGCACCTCGACGACGTCGCCCGGTTGATCGCACGCATGTCCACGGACGCCCCGCTCGGCGACCTGCACCAGGGTCCCGAGCACTACGACGCGCAGCGGATCCGTGACAACGACGCCGCCCGGCGCGCTCGCGGAAGCGTGCTGGTGGCCACCGCCGCCCAGGAGGACGCGACCGGCCGGCTCGTCGCATTCACCGGCATGAACATCAGCGTGGAAACCGACTGGCATGCGTGGCAGGACGACACGATCGTCGACCCGCCCCATCGTGGCCACCGCCTCGGCATGCTGATCAAGATCGCGAATCTGGCGTTGCTGTAGTCCGGACACCCGGCGGTGCGCGCGATCGACACGTGGAACGCCGACTCGAACCCGTGGATGGTCTCGATCAACGAAGCGATGGGGTTCCGACCGCTCGACCGATGGGGCGAGTGGGAGCTGACGTTGTAGTAGCGGCCGGTTCAGACCGGCAGCACCGGCACGATCTCCGCGGCGGCATCCCGGCCGTAGGCGTCACTGAGCCGATCGAGATCACGCTCGCGGTCGAACGACCACTCCTGCGGGCCGTCGGTCTCCAGCACCAGCACCGCGATCAGCGAGCCCAGTTGCGCGGCTCGTTCCAGGCCCAGGCCACCGGTCATCGCGGTGAGGAAGCCCGCCCGGAACGCGTCGCCCACACCCGTGGGATCGACCGCGGCGGTCGCGGGCACTGCTCCGACCTTGATCACACCGCCGTGGCCGCCGTGGATCTCGACGCCGTTCTCACCATGGGTGGTGATCCTGATCCCGACCTTCTCGGCGACCTGTGGTTCGGTCCAGCCGGTCTTCTTCAGCAACAGCTCCCACTCGTAGTCGTTGCTGAGCAAGTACTTCGCGCCCTCGACGAGCGTGCGGATCGCCGGGCCTTCGGTGAAGGCGAGTTGCTGGGAGGGATCGGCGGCGAACGGCAGCCCGAACTCTCGACACTCAGCGGTATGGCGCTGCATCGCCTCAGGGTCGTTCGCGCCGATGAGTACGAGGTCGACGCCGCGGTCGACCAGCGGGGCCAGCGAGATCTCGCGAGCCCGTCCCATCGCACCGGGATAGAACGACGCGATCTGCCGCATGTCGTCGTCGGTGGTGCAGACGAACCTGCCGGTGTGCAGATCCTCACTGACGTGTACCGCGGAACAGTCCACCCCGTTGGCCTCCAGCCGGGAGCGGTACTCGCCGAAGTCGGCGCCGACCGCACCGACCAGCAACGGCGACTGGCCGAGCATGCCCAGGGCGTAGGAGATGTTGCCGGCGACACCGCCGGGCCGGATGACCAGGTCGTCGACCAGGAAACTCAGGGAGATCCGGTCGAGCTGGTCGACGACGAACTGGTCGGCGAACCGACCCGGGAAATGCATGAGGTGATCGGTCGCGAGGGACCCTGTCACGGCGATGGGCACGGACCGGAACCCTACTCGAACCGGCACCCACGAACCCCGGCCCGAGAGCCGAAGGTGGGGGCCAGGGTTCGTGGTTGATCACGAAGCGCGCAGCGCGAGCAGACGCGCACCGACAACCGGACGGCTCAGTTGAACGAGTCGCCGCACGCGCAGGACCCACCTGCGTTGGGGTTGTCGATCGTGAAGCCCTGCTTCTCGATCGTGTCGACGAAGTCGATGACGGCGCCCTGGAGGTACGGCGCGCTCATCCGGTCCACCCCGACCTTGAGGCCCTGATAATCGCGGAACAGGTCGCCGTCGAGCGACCGGTCGTCGAAGAAGAGCTGATACTTCAGGCCTGCGCATCCGCCCGGCTGCACCGCGATGCGCAGGTGCATGTCGTCGCGGCCCTCCTGCTCGAGAAGGGCGCGGGCCTTGAGGGCGGCCGCGTCCGTGATCTCGACGGCGTGCGTCTCAGTCTCAGTGGGGTTCTCGACAGTGGCGTTCTCGACGGTCATGGCTCTCCCAACAACTGGCGGATCAATCCTGTTCCCATAGTAGGCCCTCGGTACGACAGACACCGCTATGGCGGCCCGGTAGATTAGATGTCAGCGGCTCCACCGGGACGCGACCCGCTCCGCCAACGCCGCGAGCGTCCCGGCCGGGTCGGCGAGCGAGGCCGCCACACCGCCCGCGTCATCGGCTACGGAGTACGCGGCGTCGACGCCGGCCGCGGCTGCTTCCCGCCGGCCCACGGACACCTGCCCGGCCAGCACCACGCACGGCAGCCCGCGATCAGCCGCGGCCCTGGACACCGCGGTGACCAGCTTGCCGCGAAGCGACTGCCAGTCGAAGCTGCCCTCGCCGGTGACGACGAGCGCGGCCCGGTCGAGCTCGGCGTCCAACCCGACGAGCTCACGGACCAGCCCCGCACCCGACGCCCACCGCGCCCCGCACGCCAGCAGCGCCGCGCCGAGGCCACCGGCCGCCCCCGCGCCGGGTTCGTCGCGGACGTCGTGACCGATCGCGGCGGCGAGCACCTCGGCGAACCGGGCCAGCGCGTTGTCGAGCTCGACGACCCCTGCCTCGTCCGCGCCCTTCTGTGGGCCGAAGACCACCGCCGCACCGGCGCGCCCCAGCAAGGGATTGTCCACGTCGACGGCCGCGACCAGCCGCACTCCGGTCAGCGCCGGATCACCATCCAGCCGGGCGCACCGCACCAGCGCCGCACCCCCGTCGGCGAGCGGAACACCGTCGCCGTCGACCGGGATCGCGCCGAGCGCGGCGAGCATCCCGGCACCACCGTCGGTGGTGGCCGACCCACCGAGCCCGACGACGATCTCCGCCACGCCGACCGCACGCGCCGCCCGGATCAACTCGCCGACGCCGCGGCTGGTCGCGTGGCGGGCGGCGGTGGGATCCCGCCGGTCACGGGACACGAGATGCAGCCCGCACGCCGCGGCCGACTCCAGATATGCGGTCTCGCCCACCTGCAGCCACCGCGCGGGCACCGCCTCGCCGAACGGACCACTGACTACCAGGTCGTGCCAGATACCGCCCAGCGCGGCGTGCAGGACCTCGGCGAAACCGGTGCCCCCGTCGGCCAGGGGCAACAGCCGCAACTGGTCCCCGGGCGCACCGCGGCGCCAGCCCTTGGCGATCGCCTCAGCGGCGGCGAGGGCGCTGAGCGTCCCACCGAAGGAGTCCGGAGCCACGACCACCCGCACGCCGAGCACCGTATCGGCCGTACCCTGCACCTGTGAGGTTCCTGCGCCGCTCCACGCCGACCGCCGTCGGTACCGACACCGCCGCGCCCGAATCCATCCCGGATGCCGACCGCAGTGCCGGCAAGGGCCGTCCGACGCCCAAACGCCGCGACGCCGAGACCAAACGTCGCGGCCCGGCGCCACCTCCGCCGCGCACCCAGCGCGAGGCCACCCGCCTCGCCCGAGCCAACCGGCCGGACAAGTCCGAGCGCCGGCGTGTCGCCGCGGTGCGCCGCGAGCGGATGGCCGCCGGTGACGACAAGTTCCTCATGCCGCGCGACCGAGGCCCGGTGCGCGCATATGTGCGCGACGTCGTCGACTCCCGCCCGCATCTGATGGGCCTGTTCATGCCGCTGGCGGTGCTGGTGTTCCTCTCCGTGCTGCTGCCGTACCCACCCGCCCAGCAGTACCTGAGCCTGTTCAGCTTCGCGATCCTCTTCTCGATGATCATCGAGGGCACCCTGCTCGGGATGTCGATCACCAAGCGGGCCCGGGCGAAGTTCCCGGACGAGAAGATCGGCGGGTTGGGCATCGGGTGGTACGCGTTCACCCGCGCGAGCCAACCACGCAAGCTGCGCGTCCCGAAGCCACGGGTCGCCCGGGGGGCCAACCCCTGACCGCTGTCCGGCGCACGCTGGTGCTCGGCGGCACCCGGTCGGGAAAGTCGCGCCATGCCGAGGACCTGTTGGCTGCGGATGCTCCGGTGCGCTATCTGGCCACCGCCCGTCGCCGCGCCGACGACGCCGAGTGGGACGCCAGGATCGAGGCGCACCGGGCGCGGCGCCCCGCCCGCTGGTCCACTGTGGAGGATCCGGACGTCGCCGCACTGCTGCGCGCGACCGGGCCGTCGGATCCGCCGCTGCTGGTCGACGACCTTTCGACCTGGTTGACCGGCGTGCTCGACGACTTCGGCGCGTGGGACCGGTCCACAGTGCCGCCGGTGGTCGGTCGGCGGGTGGCCGAGCTGGTGGCCGCGGTGGCGGGGTGTCGGGGGCATGTGGTGCTCGTGTCCGCCGAGGTGGGGCTTGGTGTGGTGCCTGCGACGCGGGCCGGGCGACTGTTCCGCGACGAGCTCGGCGCGGCCAACGCGGCGTTGGCCGCGGTGTGCGACGAGGTGCTGCTGGTGGTGGCGGGGCTGGCGTTGCGGTTGAAATAGAGCGGCTGCGGCTCGTTCCGAAGATCGGCGCTCGTTCCGAAGATCGGCGCTCGTTCCGATGATCGGCGCTCGCTCCGATGATCGTCACCCGGGAACGCAAGACCGCATCTCAAGCGGCTTCGAGTTCCGGATCGCCGATCATGAACTCGCCTTACCCCGCCGTCGTTCCGGTGATCAGCACCCAGGAACGGGGAACCGTCCAGTGCGCGGTTCCCGGTTCCCGACTATCGATCATCTCCCCCGCCCGAC
This sequence comes from Pseudonocardia sp., assembly GCA_050701075.1. Taxonomy (GTDB): domain Bacteria; phylum Actinomycetota; class Actinomycetes; order Mycobacteriales; family Pseudonocardiaceae; genus Pseudonocardia. Next base: position 5,866 of record JBOHEP010000200.1, read on the forward strand.
GCCCCTGGCGAACCGCTCCCCTGCCCGACGCCCCTGGCGAACCGCCCACCCGCCCGCCGTCCGGCCCCGGGCCCCGCCCCACCCACCCCCGACCCGGCGCGATAGGAAGGCTCCGTGGACCTCCCCCCCGTCATCGCCCCGGATGCCGACGCCCGCCGCGCGGCCGTGGCCCGGCACACCGAGCTCGCCGTCCCGACCGGTGCCCTCGGTCACCTCGCCGAGCTGGGGTGCTGGCTGGCGGCCGCACAGGGCACCTGTCCGCCGCGCCCGCCGTCGCGGCCTCGGGTGGTCGCGATCGCAGCCGACCACGGGATCTCCGCGGCGCGCGTATCGGCCTACCCGGGCCTGGTCACGTTGCGGCAGGTGGAGGCGGCCCGGGAACGCACGGCGCCGGCGGCCGTACTCGCGCCGGTCGTCGGCGCGTCGCTGCGTATCGTCGACGTCGCACTTGATCACGAGCCGGTCGCACCCGATGCCGACGGCGCAACCAGCGACGCCGACGACCGGTACCGGGTTCGCCGCGGTAGCGGCCGGATCGACCGCGAGGACGCGTTGACCAGCGACGAGGTCGAACGGGCGATCACGATCGGTCGGACGCTGGCCGACGAGGAGGTCGACGCCGGCGCGGACCTCCTCATCCCGGCCTCGTTCGGGGTCGGCGCCACCACTCCGGCATCGGTGCTGGTCGCCGCCCTCACCGGGGCCGAGCCGGTGTCCGTCATCGGCCGGGGCAGCGGGATCGACGACGCCGGCTGGATGCGCAAGGCCGTCGCCGTGCGCGACGCGCTGCGCCGGACCCGCCCGCACGTCCGCGAACCGCTGGACCTGCTTCGGGTGGCAGGCGGCGCCGACCTGGCCGTACTCACCGGCTTCCTCGTGCAGGCCGCGCTGCGCCGCACACCGGTGCTGCTCGACGGCCTGGTCGTCGGCGCGGCGGCGATGGTGGCCGACGAGCTCGCCCCCCGCGCGCGCGACTGGTGGCTGGTCGCGCAGCGCTCGCCCGAACCCGCGATGACGCTCGTCACCGCGCACCTCGAGCTGAAGCCGGTACTGGACCTCGGCGTACGACTCGGCGACGGCACCGGCGCCCTGACCGTCGTCCCGTTGCTGCAGATGGCCGCGCGGCTGCTCGCCGAGACCGCGACCGCGGCGGATAGCGGCATCGCGCAGGCCCACTGATCGGGTGCGTGGTCTCGCACTGGCGCTGAGCTGGCTCACCGTGCTGCCGGTGCACGCGGTCCCCGATGGTGCGACGCCGGACCGGCGGACGGCGGCGGCGGCGATCCGGTGGGCGCCGCTCGTCGGGGCGCTGCTGGGTGTGGTGGCCGGAGGCCTGCTCGTAGGCCTGGCCGCGGTTGGCGTCCCACCGCTGGTCGCCGGCCTGCTGACCATCGGGTTCCTCGCGCTGGCCACCCGCGGCATGCACCTCGACGGGCTCGCCGACACCGCGGACGGCCTGGGCTGCTACGGCCCGCCGGAACGGGCGCTGGCCGTGATGCGCGACGGGAGCGCCGGGCCGTTCGCCGTGATCACACTGGTCGTGGTCCTCGGGGTGCAGGCCGGCGCGCTGGCGTCGCTCGTGGAGCGGGAGCCACCGGGGGTGCTGCTCGTCGCGGTGGGGCTTTCCGCCGCCACCGGCCGGGCCGGGTTCGCCTGGTGCTGCCGGCGCGGGGTGGCAGCGGCGCGGCCGGGGGGGCTGGGCGCGACGGTCGCGGGCTCGCAGCCGTGGTGGGTGGCGCCGGTCTGGTGGGCCGCGCTGGCCGGGGTGGGTGCGGCAGGGGCTCCGGGACGGCCGTGGCAGGGCCCGCTGGCGGTGCTGATCGCGGCCGTGGTGGTGCTGGGCCTGTCGGCGCACACCAGCCGCCGTTTCGCAGGGATGACCGGTGACGTCCTGGGTGCGGCCGGCGAGCTCTGCACCACGACGGCTCTGGTGATCCTGGCAGCAACCTGACCGGGTCGGAAGAATCGTGACGACCCCGGGTTCGGAGCGGGGTCAGACCGGGGGCAGCAGGGTGTGCATCCAGGAGTGGGTGTCCGCGGTCGTGCCGCGCTGGATATCGGTGAGCAGCCTCCGCAGCCGCGACGTCACCGGACCCGGCTCCCCGTCGGCCACCACCACCTGTCCGTTGTTGTGCTTCACCCGGCCGATCGGAGTGATCACCGCCGCGGTGCCGCAGGCGAACACCTCGCTGATCCGGCCGTCGGCGGCGCTGTCGAGCCACTCCTGCGCCGAGATCCTCCGTTCGGTGACCTGGCAGCCCAGCTCCTTGGCCAGCACGAGCAGCGAGTCGCGGGTGATCCCGGCCAGGATGCTTCCTGACAGCTCGGGCGTGACGACCTCGATCGCGTCACCGGAGCCGAACACGAAGAACAGGTTCATCCCGCCCATCTCCTCGACCCACCTCCGCTCGGCGGCGTCGAGGTAGGCGACCTGGGCACAGCCCTGCTCGATGGCCTGGGCCTGTGGCAGCAGGGACGCGGCGTAGTTGCCCCCGCACTTGGCGATACCGGTTCCGCCGACCGCGGCGCGGGTGTAATCCGTGCACAACCAGACGTCGACCGGTTTGATCCCGCTCGGGAAATACGCCCCAGCGGGTGAGGCGATGAGTACGTAGAGGTACTCCGACGCCGGCCGCACTCCGAGCCCCACCTCGGTGGCGATCATGAACGGCCGCAGGTACAGGGAATCCTCCCCGCCGGCCGCGGGTATCCATACCCGGTCCACGTCCAGCAGCTCCGAGAGCGAGGCGAGGAACAGCTCGTCGGACAGCTCGGCCATCGCGAGCCGGCTCGCCGACGAGCGGAACCGCGCGGCGTTCGCGTCCGGCCGGAACGACGCCACCGAGCCGTCGGGCTGCTGGTAGGCCTTGAGCCCCTCGAAGATCTCCTGCCCGTAGTGCAGCACCATCGACGCGGGGTCCAACGACAGCGGGCCGTAGGGCACCACCGCGGGATCGCGCCAGCCCTCGCCGGCGCGCCACCGGATGGTCGCCATGTGGTCGGTGAAATGGCGGCCGAACCCGGGTTCGGCCAGGATCTCCGCGAGCCGGCCGGCCGGCGTCGGCGCGGGGTGGGGGCTCCGGGCGAACTGCACACTCATAGCTGAGACGGTAACGCGTCCAGGCAACTCTCAGCGCACGTGCGACGGCACGAACGGCGGCCTCGTGACCGCACATTCGAGGGCCCGACCGCGGACGTCGACGGTGACCTTGGCCCCCGGCCCGACCGTCGCATCGAGCAGCGCCAGCGCTATGCCCGTGCGCAGGGTCGGGGAGAAGGTGCCGGAGGTGGTCGCGCCGATCCGGTTGCCGTCGACATCGAGGACGTCCATCCCGGGACGCGGCACCCCACGCCCGCTCGCCCGCAACCCGCGCAACCGTCGCGTCGGGCCGGCCTCCTTCTCGGCCAGGAGCGCCGCGCGGCCCCAGAACTGCGGCTTGGACCAGCCGACCGCCCACCCGCTGCCGGCCTGCACGGGGGTGATGTCGGCCGTCAGGTCCTGGCCGTGCAGCGGGTAGCCCATCTCGGTGCGGAGGGTGTCGCGCGCACCCAGCCCGCAGGGGCGACCACCGAGCGGTTCGACGGCCGCCAGTAGCGCATCCCAGATGTCTGGGGCGATGGCGATGGGCACGAGCAGCTCGTATCCGCGTTCACCGGTGTAGCCGGTGCGGCATACCCGGGTCTGCGCGACGTCGGCGAAAGCCATGTAGTCCAGGTCGGGGACGTCCGGGAGCACGGTGGCGAGCACCTCGGGCGACCTCGGTCCCTGCACGGCGATGACGGCCAGTTCGGCGTGCCGGTCGGTCACCGCAACGCCCTCGGGCGCGGCAGCGCGGAGCAGCCGGGCCACCTCCGCCGCGTTGGCCGCATTGGGCACGACGAACACATCGTCCGGACTGATCAGGTAGAGGATGAGGTCGTCGACGACACCACCGTCCGCGGCGCAGCACAGGGTGTACTGCGCGTGGCCGGAGCGGATCTTGGACAGGTCGGCGGTGAGACAGCGGTCGACGAACGCCGCCGCGCCCGGCCCGGTGATCGACAGCTTGCCGAGGTGGCTGACGTCGAAGATCCCGACGACCTCGCGCACGCCCGTGTGCTCGGCCACCGTGCCGGTCCGGTAGGACAGTGGCATCGACCAGCCACCGAACGCGCCGAGCTGTGCCCCGAGCGCGATGTGCCGGTCGTGCAGGGGGCTGGTCAGGAGGTTCACGGCGGGCACGGTACCCGCGCCCACGGGTCGGTGCGGAGGAGCTGATCTGCGCAACTCGCCGTGTCAGCATGCGCAACTCGCCGTGTCCGTATGCGCAACTCGCCGTGTCCGTATGCGCAACTCGCCGTGTCCGTATGCGCAACTCGCCGTGCTGATCTGCGCAACTCGCCGTGTCGGAATGCGCAACTCGCCGTGTCGGAATGCGCAACTCGCGGTCAGGGGTGGGGGTGGGGGCGGTGGGACAGGGCTGTGCATGTGGTCCAACCGGCCACCAGGGCGACCGCCGTGACGAGGACCTGCTGCACCGGGAGCAGGACCGCCAGCGTGACACAGAGCAGCAGGCCCAGCCAGGCGGTCCAAGGTGACCAGCGGCGGTCGGCCGGGGGGAGCCGCAGCGCCGCGAGGTTGATCATGGCGTAGTAGATGAGGACCGAGCACGCCGACAGCGCGATCGCCGCCGCCGGCCCGGTGAGCACAGCGAGCACGATCGCGACGGCCCCGCCGACCAGGTCGGCCCGCCACGGCGTGCCACGCCCACCGATCACGGCGAGCGAGCGGGGCAGCTCGCCGCGCCGCGCCATGGCCAGCGTGGTGCGGCTCACCCCGACCAGCACCGACAGCAGCGCGGACCCCGCCGCGACGGCCGCCCCCACCCGCACCAACACTCCCAGGGCCGAGGTCTGCTCGGTGTCGACGAGCGCCACGAGCGGCGAGGGCTCGGCGACCAACCGCTCGCTGCCGAGCCCGACCAGCAGCGCAGTCCCGACCAGCAGGTAGGTGATCATGGTGATGGCGAGCGCGATCATGATCGCCCGCCGGAGCGTGTGTCTGGGGTCGCGGACCTCCTCGCCCAGCGTGGCGATCCGGGCGTAGCCGGCGAAGGCGAAGAACACCAGCCCCGCGGCGGTGAGGACGCCGAGGACCCTACCACCGGGCATCGGGCCGAGCGGCTCCGCCGGCCCCGCCGCCTGCGCCAACGCCGACGCGGAGAGATCCTCCGCCCCGCCGAAGATCCCGGCGACGATGACCAGCAGCAGCACCACCATCGTGCCGCCCACCAACGCCCATGCCGTGAGCGCGGTCCAGCGCACGCCCGCGATGTTCATCGCCGTGGCCACGACGATCACCACGAGTGCGGTGGCCAGCGGGTTCGCCGGCAGCACGTACCAGCCGAACACGCCGGCCGCGGCCGCCGCCGACGCGGTCTTGCCCACCAGGAACGCCACCCCGGCCAGCCGCCCCGCCGCCGGCCCGAGCCGCTCGCGGCCGTACACGTACCCGCCACCGCTCTCCGGGTGCGCGACGGCGAGGTCGGCGGTGGACGCCGCGTTGCAGGTGGCGACGACACCCGCGAGCAGGATCGCCACGAGCAACCATGGGCCTGCGGCCGCCGCGGCGGGCGCCCACACCGCGAACACTCCGGTGCCCAACATCGCAGCCAGGCCGAGCACCACCGCATCGGCGGTGCCCAGCCGCCGCTGCACGCTCGAAGACACGCGGATCAGCCTTCCATCCGGCCTACCCGGAGAGGGGCCGCCGCGGTGTCATTAGCATCTCGAAGCGGTCTCGCCGCCGACATCAGCAACATCATCACCACCACCAGATCATCACCGTGACCGCCGGACATGCTTCGACCAGCGCCGGCAAGGAGTGAAGTGACCGAACTACACGCCGCGAGCGGGTCCGCCGCGACCGCCGAGGCTGACGCCGTCATGATCGGTCTGCTGCCCGCCGCGGACGCCGAGCCCGGTGATGACGCCCCTCCCCGGCTGGCACCGGGCGCAGCCGAGGTGGACGCCGCATTCGACGGGAAGCTCGCGGCGCTGCTCGCCGTAGCGGGGGCGACCGGCAAGGCCGATGAGATCGTCAAGCTGCCGACCCGCGGTGCGCTCGCGGCGCCGCTGCTGGTGGCGGTCGGCCTTGGCAAGCCCGGCGAGGGCGCAGCGCCAGGCATCGACCAGGTGCGCCGCGGCGCCGGGGCGGCGGCGCGCGCACTGGCCGGCACCAGACGAGCGGTGAGCACGCTGGGCCGCATCGATCTGGCAGCGGCCGCCGAGGGCGCGTTGCTCGGGGCGTACAGGTTCAGTGTCTACAAGGCGACGAACAGCCGTGCCCCGGTTGGGCGCGTCGACCTGCTCACCGAGGCCGACGATGCCGGTGACGTGGTGCGCCGCGCCGCCGCCGTCGCCACGGCCGTGCTCACCGCCCGCGACCTGGTGAACACCCCGCCCAACGATCTGTTCCCGGAGAGCTTCGCCGCCCGGGCACGCGAGCTCGCCGAGGCTGCCGGGCTCGACGTGCAGGTGCTCGATGACGACGCCCTGGCCGAGGCCGGCTTCGGCGGCCTGCTCGGGGTGGGCGGCGGATCGTCACGGCGGCCCCGCCTGGTGCGACTGCACTGGTCCGGCGGCGCGGCACCGCGCGCAAAGGTCGCACTGGTGGGCAAGGGCATCACGTTCGATACCGGCGGCATCTCCATCAAGCCGGCGGCGAACATGGACCACATGACCTCGGACATGTCCGGGGCGGCCGCGGTGATCGTCACCACGGTGCTGGCCGCGCAGCTGGAGCTGCCCGTGACTGTCACCGCCACCGTGCCGATGGCCGAGAACATGCCCTCGGACACCGCCTACCGTCCTGGCGACGTGTTGCGGATGTACGGCGGGAAGACCGTCGAGGTGCTCAACACCGACGCCGAAGGCCGGCTCGTCCTCGCCGACGCGATCGTCCGCGCCGCTGAGGACTCCCCCGACTACCTCGTCGAGACCTCCACGCTCACCGGCGCACAGCAGGTCGCGCTCGGGCTGCGCACCGCAGGCGTCATGGGTACCGAGGAGTTCCGCGACCGCGTCGCCGCGCACGGCCGCGCCGTGGGCGAGGATGCCTGGGCGATGCCGCTGCCCGAACACCTGCGCGCCGACCTCGACTCCCGCCTCGCCGATATCGCCAACGTCATCAACAACCGCTGGGGCGGGATGCTCGCAGCCGGGATCTTCCTGCGCGAGTTCGTGCCGGACGGCCTGACCTGGGCGCACATCGACATCGCCGGCCCGTCGTTCAACAGCGGCGCACCGTACGGGTACACGGGCAAGGGTGGCACCGGCGTGCCCGTCCGCACCCTCGCGGCGTTGCTCACCGACATCGCGGAGAACGGCTGACGGCGCGAAGATCGCGCCGGCTACAGACGCAGCCGTTCGACGGACGGCGCCCCGTAGGTGTCGTGGATGCGATCGAAGTCCTTGTCGTCGTGCAGGACCGTGAGCCGATGTGCCGCGGCCAGTGAGGCGATCAGAACGTCGGGCAGTGGAACCGCGCGATGCAGCCGAGCCTCGACCAGCGCATCCATGATCTCGACCGCGATCGTCTCGGAGCGCGGGGTCGCCTCAAGGGTCAACAGCGGCGCCAGCAGGGCGCGCCGGAGTTTCGGCCAGTGGGTGGCGTCGCGCGCCGAAACCGCGACCTCGAGCACCGTGGGCAGCCCGACCCGGACCCGCCCACGGTTGATCCGATCGATCCAGATCTCATAGTCGGACGACTGCGCAAGCTTCCACAATGCGGACTCGTCGATCAGCCAGTCGGTCACGACGACCAGGCCGACCTCATGAGCTCCTCATCGCCGAGATCGGAGGCGAGCGCCAGGGCCTCGGCGAATGACTCGGCGGTCACCGTCGGACGCAGGAGACGAGCGTGGTCGGTGAGAACTTCGATGACATAGGAGTTCCGGCTGACGCCTCGCTGGGCCGCAGCGATGTCCAGCTTGTCGACGACGTCCGGCGGCAGCCCTCTGATCGGAAAGGCCATCCCACTGCCTCCTGCAATAAACAACCACATTGATATCGGCGATGGTACCAGCACGGGGTGTGGCAACGTTTCCCGCCGCGGCCCCGGTCGCGGGCACGTCTCCAGGGCCATCGTGCCGGGGAGATGCTCGGGCACTGCCGGCTGGACGGATTGCTCGGCCGCTACCCATCACCTTCGGCTTCGCCGTCGCTGGGCCGATTGTGCTTCGGGTTCGTCGATGCGCCGTTCGCCGCCTCGGTACCGCTGGCCTGGTGCAGCACCGCAATAAGTCAGCGGGACCGGATCACGCCGCCCAGCTTCATGATCGCCGAACGAGAACACAGAGCCGCATCCCCTGCGGCTCCCCGCACCGAGACGTCGATCTTGGCAGGTCACCCCGGCTCCGGCAGATCACCGCGACTCCGATGGTGCCGTGACCAACACTCACAGATCATCGATTGGGAACCCGGAACCGCACACGGCACCGCTGACGGTTCCCAGACATCGACCAAGCGCTCGACACCGTCCGCCCACCGGGCAGCCGCACACCTCCGCGCGTGCCCTCGACCCGACCGAACCCCGGCAGAACTTCGGCCGAGCTGCGCCAGCCCGCACCTCACGCCCCGAGGTCGCCGCGACGCTCCCGCAGGATCTTCTGCCTGGCGTCGTGGTCGCGCATCCGTTGCGGATACCCGACGAGCTGCACGTCGTACACCGGGATCTTCAGCGACCGGGCGAGCTTGCGGGCCGCGGCCGGGCCCGAGATCCGCCGCCGCGTCCACTCCCCGTCCTTGGCCACGAGCACCATGGTCGTGTCGGTCACAGTGGTCCGTGGCTCGACGAACGCCTCGACGCCCTCGTGTGCCGCGGTCCATGCACGCAGGTGGGCCTCGTCAGCACCGTCCGCTGCGCGCAGAGTGCCCGGTCGAGCCTTGCGCAGCCTGCCGAACAACCCCATCTGGCCACCTCCCGCGGTCTTCCTAGCCGGTTCAACGCCCGACCCGAGCGATTCTCTCCCGAACTGCCCAGACCCGGCACCGGCCATCGCGAATGACAAGATGGGGAGGCACCGGTACCCGGCGAGGGACAAGGGAGAACTCACGTGCCCGAGCAGAACGCCGACCTGGTCATCCTCGGCGGCGGATCGGGCGGTTACGCCTGTGCGCTGCGCGCGGCCGAACTGGGCATGTCCGTCGTGCTGGTGGAGCGCGACAAGCTCGGCGGGACGTGCCTGCACTACGGCTGCATCCCCACCAAGGCACTGCTGCACGCCGCGGAGGTGGCCGACGCCGCCCGCGAGGGCGACAAGATCGGCGTCAAGAGCTCCCTGGCAGGCATCGACATGGCCGGGGTCAACGCCTACAAGGATGGCGTGGTCGCCAGGCTCTTCAAGGGCCTGCAGGGCCTGGTGAAGTCCCGCAAGATCGATCTGGTGGCGGGGGCGGGGCGGTTCGTCGGCCCGAACGCGGTGTCGGTCCGCGACGAGGACGGTACCACCCAGCGTTACGTCGGCAAGAAGATCGTGCTGGCCACCGGCAGCTACGCCAAGTCCCTGCCCGGGCTGGACATCGAGCGCCGGATCATCACCAGCAACGAGGCCATCCGCCTCGACGAGGTACCCGGCCGCATCGTGATCCTCGGTGGCGGCGTCATCGGGGTCGAGTTCGCGAGCGTGTTCAAGAGTTTCGGTTCCGAGGTCACCATCGTCGAGGCGCTGCCCCGGCTCGTGCCGAACGAGGACGAGTTCGCCTCCAAGCTGCTCGAGCGGGCGTTCCGCCGCCGCAGGATCGCGTTCAGGACCGGGGTGAGGTTCACCGGCGCGACGCAGACCGACGACGCGGTCACCGTCACCCTCGAGTCCGGTGAGGAGATCGAGGCCGACTACCTGCTCGTCGCCGTCGGCCGCGGCCCCAACACCGCGAATACCGGTTACCAGGAGGCCGGCGTGCGGATGGATCGCGGGTTCGTCCTCGCCGACGACCGGCTGCGCACCAACCTCGACGACGTCTACGCGCTGGGCGACATCGTCCCCGGCCTCCAACTCGCCCACCGCGGGTTCGCCCAGGGGATCTTCGTCGCCGAGGAGATCGCCGGGCTCGCACCGCCGGTGATCGACGAGGCGGGCATCCCCCGGGTCACCTACTGCGAGCCGGAGGTGGCCTCGGTCGGCCTCACCGAGGCGCAGGCCGAGCAGCGCCACGGCGAGATCCAGACCCGGACCTACGACCTGGCCGGCAACGGCAAGTCGCAGATCCTGCAGACCCAGGGCGCGATCAAGCTGGTCAAGGCCGGCGCCGAGGGCACCCCCGGCCCGGTGGTCGGCATCCACATGGTCGGCGCCCGCGTCGGCGAGCTGATCGGCGAGGCCCAGCTGGTCTACAACTGGGACGCCCAGGCCGAGGACGTCGCCGCATTGATCCACGCCCATCCCACCCAGACCGAGGCCTTCGGCGAGGCGCACCTCGCCCTGGCCGGCAAGCCGCTGCACAGCCACAGCTGAACCTGATCCGGCTCGCCGGACATGATCCGCCGCGAAGAGGAGCTCCGACCCACCATGGCGTTTTCCGTCCAGATGCCCGCCCTCGGCGAGAGCGTCACCGAAGGCACCGTCACCCGGTGGCTCAAGCAGGAGGGCGATCGGGTCGAGGTCGAC
>JBOHEP010000201.1:0-31782 GCA_050701075.1 Pseudonocardia sp.
GTCGAGCCCGAGCTTGCGGGCGAGCTCGTCGAGCGCGCTCTCGATGCCGAACATGACCTGCCCGAGCCCGTACCCGCGGAACGCCCCGGACGGCAGGGTGTTCGTGTAGACCGACCGCGCGTCGACCTTCTTGTTCGGGCACCGGTAGACGCCCATCGACTCGTGGCAGCCGTGGAACATCACGCCGGGGCTGTGGTTGCCGTAGGCACCCGCGTCGGTGAGCACGTCGATGGCCAACGCGGTGAGCGTGCCGTCGGCGTCGGCCCCGGCCCGCACCGAGACGCGCATCGGGTGCCGGCATGGGACGGCGGTCAGCTCGTCGGTGCGGGTGAGCTCGTACTGCACCGGACGGCCGGTGCGCAGGACGGCCAGTGCGACCAGGTCCTCGACGAGCAGCTCCTGCTTGCCGCCGAAGCCGCCGCCGACCCGCGCGGTGAGCACCCGCACCCGGTCGCGCGCAAGCGTGAGCAGCCGGCACAGCTCGTCGCGCACCAGGAACGGCACCTGGCTGCTGGTGCGCACCACCAACCGGCCGTTCTGGTCGAGCCACCCGACGGCGCAGTGCGTCTCCAGGGAGGTGGGCGAGATGCGCTGGGTGCGCCAGGTGCCCTCGACGACGGCGGCCGCGGCCGCCAGCCCGGCCTCGACGTCGCCGACCTCGCCGTACCGCTGCGCCACCAGGTTTCGGCTGGGATCGGCGATCCGCGACGCAGCCCCCTTGTCACCGTGCACCAGCGGCGCGCCGGGCTCCGCGGCCCGCTCCGGGTCGAACACCGCGGGTAACGGCTGGTAGTCGACGACGATCTCCCGACAGGCCCGCTCGGCGATCGCGACGGACTCGGCCACGACCGCGGCCACCCGCTGCCCCCGGAACCGCAGCACCTCATCGAGCACCAGCGTGTCGTCGGGGTCGTCGAGCCGGTTCTCGTGCCGCGCCGTGGAGAAGGCGACCGGCGCGACGTCGAGGTGAGTGAGCACGTCGCGCACCCCGGGGACCACCCGCGCGGCCGCGGTGTCGATCGACCGGATCCGCGCGTGCGGGTGCGGGCTGCGCACGACCGCCACGTGGAGCAGGCCCGGCGGCGGGTCATCGAGGGTGAACGGCTCACACCCCGCGACGATCCGGCGCGCGGCCGGCGCGGGCAGGGACCGGCCCGGGCTCGCGCCGACGGGTGCTGCCGGCCGACCCCCCGCCTGCGTCGGCCAGCAGGACCCAGCGCCGGCCTCGGTATTGACCACGCCACGCACCGCGTCCTCGATCGCGCGGTAACCGGTGCAGCGACACAGGTTGCCCTTGAGCAGCCGGGGCAGCTCGGTGAGGTTGGCGCCGGTCAGCGCCGCGGCGGTGACCACCATCCCTGCCGTGCAGAAGCCGCACTGGAACCCGGCGGCGTCGATGAACCGCTGCTGCACCGGATGCAGGTCATCCGGTGTGCCCAGGCCGGCGGCCGTCGTCACCGAGCGGCCCTGGGCGCGCAGCGCCGGGTAGACGCATGAATGCACCGGGACACCGTCGAGGAGCACCGTGCATGCCCCACAGTCCCCGGAGTCACAGCCCATCTTGACCTCGACATGCCCGCAGGCGCGCAGCAGGGTGCGCAGGCACTGACCCGGAGCCGGGACCGTGTCGGCGGGCATCCCGTTGACCTCGAATCTCATCGGAGCTCCGCCCGGATCTCCTCGGCGAGCAGGCCGGTGACCGAGTGCCGCCAGTCGGGCGCGCCGTGCGGGTCGTCGTACCACCGCGGGACATCATCCAGCGCCTCGGCCAGCTCACCCGGGGCGGGTGGGGTGGCGAACTCGAACCGGTACGGACGGTCGGTGGCCGCCGTGACCGTCAGCACGAACCCCCCGTCGGCGTCGCGGCGGCCGATCACCAGCGAAGCCGAGCGACCCTGGGACGACGGCGCGATCCGTCGGAACGCCGTGTTCGCCCGGAGCGCGTGGGCCGGGATCTCGACGGCCCGCAGCACCTCGCCGGGGCCGAGCACGTTGCGCCGGACACCGGTGACGAAGTCGTTCACCGGGATCCGCCGCTCGGTACCGGTGGCCGTCCACAGCACCGCGACGCCGTCGAGGGCGGTGGCCAGCGAGATCATCGGCCCGGCTGGCAGCGACAGGCAGATGTTGCCACCGACCGTCGCGCAGTTCCAGATCTTGAACGAGCCGGCGAGCGCCTCGCAGCAGGTGCCCAGCAGCGGCACCGCCCGCCAATCCGCCGGCGCGCTGAACCGGGCGAGCTCGGCGAGGGTGCAGGTGGCCGAGACGATCAGACCATGGCCGGTGACGGTGAGTGCCGGCCAGTCGAGACCGGTGAGATCGACGAGCGTGTGCAGGCGGTCCTGCGGCTGGGAGAACAGCCAGGTGCCCCCGGCGAGCACGGCGACGCCGGGACCGAGCCCCGCAAGATCACCACGTTCGGTCGCGCGCCGCACGACGCTGACCGTGTGCAGGTCCACGGTTCAGTACGCCACCCGATCCGCGGTGGCCAGCCAGGCATCGAAGGGCTGCGGTGCGGTCGGCATGGCGATCGCCTCCACTCGGGTCGGCCAGGTGCCGCGGTCGCGGGCGAACAGCTCATAGAACTCCAGGTCGTCGAAGCCGCCACGGGCCGCGTCGTATCGGTCGGCGGCGTAGACGACCCGCTCGACCCGCGCCCACAACGCCGCCGCCATGCACAACGGACACGGCTCACACGATGTGTAGAGCATCGCTCCGATCAGCGAGAAGTCACCGAGCGCCACGCAAGCAGCCCGGATCGCCATCACCTCCGCGTGGGCGGTGGGGTCGTTGTCCCGGGTCACCCGGTTCTGACCGGCTCCCACCAGCACCCCGTCCGCGACGACCACCGCGCCGAACGGCCCACCGCCCTCGCCGACGTTGCGGGTGGCCAGGTCGATGGCCGCGGACAGCCACTCCACGTCGGACATCTCAGCTCCCTCGGTAGGTCGAGTAGGCGTACGGCGACAGCAGCAACGGGACGTGGTAGTGCTCGCGGGCGTCCACGGTGAAGGCGAGCACCACCTCGGGGTAGAAGCCGCGCTGCCCGGTGGCCGCGAAGTAGCCGGCGGTGTCGAAGTGGATCCGATAGATCCCCGGCTCTTCGGGGGAGAACGTGCCGACCCGGCCATCGGCGTCGGTGACCGCGCGGTGGCAGGTGCCGTCGGGCACGGTCAACGCCACCACGATCCCGACCGCCGGCCGCCCCAGCGCGACGTCGAGGACGTGTGTGCTGATCCGCCTCACGCGTGCACCCTCCGGCCCGGCTTGACCCGCATCACGCCCGCACCATCCGGCCGAGCCTGATCCGGTTGATCCGGCCGAGCTCGGCGCGCAGCACGCCCCGCTCGGTGACCGGGTCGTTCGCCAACCGGCGGCGGAGCACCGCAAGCAGCTCAGCACCCGACCGGCCGTCCGCGCAGACCAGATAGACCTGCCCGAACCGCTGCTCGTACGCCTGGTTACCGGTGGACAGTCCGGCCAGCACGCTCGCCTCTGCGGTGGCGACGCCGGCCTGCTCCCGCCGGGACGAGGCGTGGCTGGAACGCTCCCCGATCCGCGGGTGACCGGCCAGCGCCCGGTCGATCTCCGCCTCGTCCAGCGTGGCGAGCACCCGATCGGCCTGGTCGCAGAGCGCGGCTACGGAGTGGAACGGCCGGGCGCGGACGAGACGCTGTGCCCACTCCGGCGAGGCGCAGCACACCGTCAGCTCTGCTTCCGCATCCGCCGGTGACAGGGCGTTGAACGTCGTCAGCCACATGTCGCCGCTACCGGTCGAGCTGTTCGTACCGGGCCATCCTGGTCGACGCGATCGCTCCGACGTCGGCTGCGAGGGCGTCGAACCGGTGGTTCACGATCCTGGTGATCTCGATCACCGCTGACCCTCATCTCTCCCCGCCGGGAAGTCCGCCATCCGCCCCCACCCGCACGAGAGCATCGAGCGTAGCGGTCGGCCACATCGCCGGCGTCGAACGGCTGTGCCGTCACCATCATGGCCGAACCGGCACTTGTGCCGACGACCATGATGTTGCGATGATCAGCGTTGGACGGGTGTGTCCGGTTGGATCAGGTGGCACGAGCACCACCTGCCAGGCCGCGCGGCGACTGGAGTCAGCAGCGGCGCCCGAGTGGGTGTCGGACGGGATCGTCTCGACATATGATCACCGACTTGGGCCCGTGAGCAGCCATGATGGCGACTGCCGGTCCCAAAACAGCGATCATCGGCGCGGCGTGTCCGCGACCCGCCCACTGGCGGTCCTCCGCCTCCCTGGCGCCGGCGCACTCCGGCGCCGACGCTTAAGTGAGCGATAACGTTTACTTAAGAAGCACACCTCGACCTTGACGGGCGCTGCGCGGTCCGCTCGTATGGGCCGTGAGGCCGTTTCCGCGGATGGCGCTGTGCGGCCACGCGTGCAGGTGGCCTCGAACCTCTCGCTCCCCCAGGACCCGATCGCAGGAGACAGCCACGATGAGCAGCTACGACACCGACTTCGGCAGTGGTGCCCAGAACGCCAACTACGGCGGTTCCCAGTCCGTCGAGCAGTCCGACACGGAGGTCTCCTTCACGGACAAGTCCTACCAGGACAACTCGTTCACCGACAATTCTTCGCATGATGACGTCCACATCGAGGACTCCTTCAACACGGTGCAGAACAACAATGACCAGGATGTCGTGGACCTCAAGGATCTGGTCGACATCGACATTCTCTGACCTCAGGTCCGATCCGGTCGGTGATCACCAGCCGATCACGGCCGAGACGAGCAACGGAATTCCAGCAGGACCACGGGTCCTCTCGACGCTGGAGTTCCGTTCCTCATTCGTCACGCCGATCTCCGCGACGCTCGCCCGTACGATGGACTCTTGGCGGGTTCGAGGAGCGCATGTCAGATGGCCATCTCACTGGGCTACAACCAGTACGGCAAGGCCGAGGTCCGGCTGGTACACCTCGACCGCACCACACCGATGCACCGGATCAAGGACGTCAACGTCACCAGCCAGCTCATCGGAGACTTCGCGGCCACCCACCTGACCGGTGACAACAGCGCGGTCATCGCCACCGACACCCAGAAGAACACGGTGTACGCGTTGGCCCGCACGGGCGGCGTCGGTGCCATCGAGGAGTTCGCGCTTCGGATGGCACGCCACTTCGTCGACGGATATCCGCAGGTCAGCGGCTCACGTCAGGAGGTGGAGGAGTACTCGTGGGAGCGGATCAGCACCTCCGACGGCCCCCACGACCATGCCTTCATTCGCGGCCCGGCCGAGGTCCGCACCACCGTCGTCGCCAAGCATGGTGCCGACGAGGTGGTGATCTCCGGGCTGACCGACCTCACCGTGCTGAAGAGCACCGGCAGCGAGTTCCACGGGTTCCCACAGGTCGAGTACACCGCGCTCGTCGAGACGACCGACCGGATCCTGGCCACCTCGGTAAGTGCCCGCTGGTGCTATGTCGGTGTCACGATCGACTGGGACAAGACATTTGCCGACGTCCGACGGCTCCTGCTCGACAGGTTCGCCCGCACGCACAGCCTCTCGCTGCAACAGACGCTCTACGCAATGGGCAAGAGCGTGCTCGAAGCTCACCCGGAGATCGCGGAGATTCGCTTCTCGATGCCGAACAAACACCACTTCCTCGTGGATCTCTCGCGGTGGGGGCTGGACAACCCCAACGAGGTCTGGTTCGCCGCGGACCGCCCGTACGGCCTGGTCGAGGCCTCGGTGGTACGCGACGACGCACCCCCTGCCGCCGGTGCGTGGGACGGAATCACCGGCTTCGCCTGAGCAACCCCGCACCCGTAGCCGATCAATTGCCGCTGATTTCGAGTTGCTGCGGTAGGCGGTGAGCGAGCAGGGTCAGGCGGGGGCGGTCGGTGCCGGTGAGTGACATGACCTCGATGTCGTCGAGTGCGCCGCAGTCGATCCCGCGCAGGAGGAAACCCGACGACGCCGCGGCAGTTGCGGGCTCATCGAGGAAGCCGGAGTCCACCCGCTCGACGTACCCCCGCAGCCGGATCGCCACCGCTTCGAACGACTCACGGTAGAACGCGAAGCAAGCGACGAACCGGCTCGGCAGCTGGCCGGGATGCAGGTCCCAGCCCTGGTAGAAGGCTCGTTCCAGGGAGCGCCGCACGAGCCGACCGTGCAGCCGCCACGCCGCGACGACCGCGGCCCGGTCACCGACCGGCAGCACGTTCGTCGAGCCATCGGACAGGTGCACGCCGGTGCCCGCGGCGGCCACCTGCATCACCTGCCTGGCGTGGTCGGCAGCGGGGTGCTCCATGCCTGGTACTGCGCGGCGATCCCCAGTGACGCCGAGTAGTCGTAGGTTCCGTAGTGCAGCCCCGTGCACCGGCCCGCCGCCGCGTGGATCATGGGGGTGAGCGGTACGGTGCCGTCGGCTGCGAGCACCGACTGCGGGGTCTCGACCTGGAGCTCGAAGCGCAGCGTCCCGATGGTCAGCCCGTACTCCTGCTCGAGCCGCTCGGTGACCCGGCCCATTGCTGACACCTGCTCCACAGCGGTGACCTTGGGCAACGTCACCACGAACCCGGGCGGCACCCGACCGGCGGCCACCAGCGCTCCGACGAAGGTGTGCAGTGTGCGCAGACCCCGCCGCCGGGTGGCCGCCTCGAGGCCCGAGATCCGGATCCCGGTGAACGGTGGCGCATCACCGGCCGCCACCGATGCCGCCAACTCGCCTGCGGCGCGCACCGCGTCGGCGTCCTCCTCGGCGTCGGATCGCCGCCCATAGCCGTCCTCGAAGTCGATCCGCAGGTCCTCGACAGGTTCGGTGCCGAGCTTGTGCAGCACCCGGTCGCGCACCGCTTCCGCCAGCTCCGGCGCCACACCCCAGACCTCACCCAGCTCGCGCACCGACCCCGCATGCTCGGCCAATGCCGTCAAAGCTGCCGCGCCCCACCTCGTCACGACCCCGCGGTGGTAGCGGCCCGCGGGAACGTAGACGGTGTGCACCGGCTGGCGGGCGCTCCGGTCTCCAGGGTACGCGCCAGCCAGCCGCGCGTCGCACGGGCCAAGATCGCGATCGATCTCCTCGATCAACGCATCGAGGCCGGTCATCGGCCGAGGCCAGCAGCAGTCACGATCGCCGATCGTGCCCGATCGCCCTCGGGTGTTCCCGCAGCCGGATCCGTAGCCGAGCGCTCAGGCCAGCCCCAGCGCACCGAGCGCGTCCGGCGCGTCCGGGTCGGACTCGTGGAGGAGCGTCGCACAGCGCTCCGCCTCGTCGGTCTCGCCGATCGCCTCTGCGGCGCGCCGCAGGGCGGCGAGCGCGCGCAGGAAACCACGGTTGGGTTCGTGCGACCACGGCACCGGGCCGAAGCCCTTCCAACCCGAGCGGCGCAACCGGTCCAGCCCCCGGTGGTAACCGGTGCGGGCATAGGCGTATCCGGCGATGGTGGCGCCGTCGGCGAGGGCCGCCTCGGCCAACGTCGCCCACGCGATGCTCGACGTGGGATGTGCCGCGGCCACCTTCGCGGGATCGGCACCGCCGTCGATCTCGGCGGCGGCCGGGTCGACGGGAAGCAGGGTTGGATCAGGTCCGAGGAAATTGCTGTGCAAGCTCATGCCGCCATCCTCCCCTGACCCCGACACGGAGATGTATCGCGGTTCGAGGTACTCGCGGATTCGGGTCAGCGACGGCGTCGTCGTCCAGGCTTGACCGGTAGCTGCGCTGGTAGGTGAGCGTGAAGTTGTTGGCGTGCCTTGACCGCGAAGGAGTCGGTGGCCGGGTCGAACCCGGTGATGCAGCCCGGACCGGGTGCCACCGGTGCGTCGGGCACCGGGGCGGCGCAAGCGGCCGGTCACGAACACAGCCGCGAGGACGACGCCGGCAGCAACGAGCGGCTGACACGGCTGGTGCACGAGCTGTCCGGCGGACACCCGGCGTTCACCCGGCTGCTGGTCGACGCGGTCGCCGAGAGCCCTGATCAACGCGACGACCTGGGCGCGGTTCTCGGCCAACCTGAACCGGGGGGCGGGTCGAATCGGCTGCGAGTCGACGAGTGGATCCGACAGCGGCTGCTGGTCGGTTTCTCCGAGGATGCGTTCGAGGATCTGGTGACCAGCGCGGCCGCCCGCGATCGCACGGACGCCTTGCGGCTCGCCCAGGACAGCGAGCTGCTGACCGGCGGCCCGAACGGTTACCCGGTGGTCAAAGAGGTGTTGTGGCCGGGGGCGGGCGGGGCGGTGCCGGTGGTGCTGCGGCGGTTGCTGCTTCGTCTGCTGTCCGGGCGAACCGCAGGGGGCCCACCGGCCTGGCCGCAGGTATTCTCGTGGCTGCGAGCCCACGGCGAGCAGGAGACCAGTGAGCTGTACTACGCGCTGGCCGGCCGCGACCTCGCGTTCCTGACCGATCGCATGCGAGAGCGACTGACCCACGATGGGCCCGCTCGGTGGCTGGAGGTGCTGGCCGAGGTCACGTCGGCGCCCCGCAGCCACCGCGCCGAGGGTGCCGAAGGCTGCGCCCCCTTCAACCAGGTGCTCGCCCTGCTCGCAGCGATCACCCCACCGGGCAGCGGGTCGACCCGCTGAGCAGGATCATCGCCGCGCGGTGGATCGTCGACGACCCGTTCACCGACAGCCGCCGAGCCAGCCTGCACCGCCAGCTTCAGGCCGACCTGCAGCATCTCGCCTCGTCGTCGGGCGACACCGACCCCGTTGCTGCGGGCGGCGCCCAGCACGGCAAGCAGGCCGGGCTGTGGCGATGACCGGGACACGGCTACCGGTCAGCCGACGAACATTGCCCAGGCGTACCTGGAGGAGGCCGACGTGACCAACGTTCACGACAAGATCAGTCCGCCGTCCCACCGGCCCCGGTGGGTCGCGCTCGTCATCGTGGGCCTGGTGCTGCTCATCGCGGCCGGTTGGGGTGACCGGTGGTTGATCCACGCCTGTGGCACGCCCTGGTCCGAGCCCGCCCACCCCGCCGAGCTACCCGATCACCTCCGCCACGTGTCCCAGTCGAGGATCCTGCTGCCGGACGGGCTGACGTCCGTCCGTCCGGCCCCTGCCCATGTGGGAGCCCCTTCCGCTGTGCGCGGGCGCCGATGAAGCCACCCGTGGCATCATGCTGGCTTGCGGCGAGCATCGACGTTCGCTGGAGGCTAACGGTCCGGCGTCGCAAGGATCTTGAAGAGCATGTTGTTGACATCAGTCAAGGTTTGGACGTCGAGCTGTCGTCGACGCTCGCGCAGCCGGGCCTTGCGCAGGCTCGCGACCAGGCCGGGCGCTACCCAACCCACACCCAGGTCCACGCCGAATCCGGTATCGGGCTCGGTGTCGAACACCGGCACGACGACGACGGTCGGTTCACTCGGAATCCCGTTGTACACCGTGCAGGAAATCACGAGCACACTGATACCGGCATCGATGGACCAGACCTCGCCCCGCCTTGGGGGCTCGCTCAACGCCCTGCCAACTCCTCGAGATTGCGGTCGGCCCACGCTTCGGCGTACGCGACAGCGTCGGGATGCGAGGCCATCCAGCGGTTGTGAGCCGCGCAGCGCCGCCGCATGTCTTCGATGTCGAGAAGGCCCTCGATCCATGCGTTCATCGACTGCTGGTCGACCTCGGCGTAGCGCTTGACCATCTCGTAGGCGGAGTCGGGCAGCCGAAGAGTGATCGTTCGTGGCATCGCATGATGCTAGCAGATACTGCTAGCGACGCTCGCTGTCGATTTTCCTGCAGAGGGCAACAAGGCCGGTGCTGCTGCGCTGGGCGCAATACCACCCCTCACCGTCGCCGCCCTGGGCTGCCATCCCGGTCGGGACACGGTCGGCACGATCCGCGCCTCGGGGTTCGAGACCTCGGTGCTGGAGCGTGCCCTGCGCGGGCTGTTCGTAGCGGTGGAAGCGACTCCCGTGACCTGGCCGGCTCCAGCCCGTGAGGATTCACGGGGCAACGCGTGGCCGTCCCAGCACGAGCAGCTGGTGTGAAAGCTCAGCCCGCCGCCGCGATCCCATCTTGCTGGGCAGCAGTTTGGTGGCGATGGCCGCGCCTTCAAGGAGGGCTCACCGATCACCGGCACGGGAGATGATCGTTGCGAGCTCTGACCGAAGACTTCAGCACACTGGGTCTGTCGAGTGTCTGATCCGTAGCCCGGAACCTGCCCGGTGACTCGTGCTCGGCGCCGTCGCGTGTCCGCTCGTTTCACCATTGCCTGGTTCGTCATGAGCCCGGCTACCCGGTCGGTGGCAACTTCGTCTCGCCCTACTCGCCGATCAGCCAGCCCATCAGCGGCCTCGGCTTGGGCGCCACCGCCCCGTACATGAACACCGCGTTCGTGCTCAGCGGGCTCCTGCTCCTGGCCGGATTGATCGGCGTCCTCCACTCTGCGGTCCGGCCGTGCGGTCGTCGGGTGCCTCGCAGGTCTCTGGCCGTGCAGCCTCCGCGTGATCGCCGACGAAGCCGAGCGGATCACCGGCGCCTGCCGACCACGAACTCAACCAAGCACACCTCGCTGACGCAGCGAGAGCCACCTCCGCTCAGCCGGGCACCGCTCGCAGCGGACGTCAGCGCAGAGTTGTGCCTGTGGAGCGCAGGTTCTCACACGCCAGGGTGATCCGGTCGGCCATCGACGCCTCGGCGGCCTTCAGATAGGCGCGCGGGTCGTAGGCCTTCTTGTTGCCGACCTCGCCGTCGATCTTCAGGACGCCGTCGTAGTTGGCGAACATGTGTGCCGCGATCGGGCGGGTGAACGCGTACTGGGTGTCGGTGTCGACGTTCATCTTCACCACGCCGTAACCCAGCGCCTCGTGGATCTCCTCGATCAGCGAGCCCGACCCGCCGTGGAAGACCAGGTCGAGTGGCTTGGACCCGGCGTCCAGCCCGAGCTTGGCCGTGGCCACCTCCTGGCCCTCCTTGAGGATCTCCGGGCGCAGCTTGACGTTGCCCGGCTTGTAGACCCCGTGCACGTTGCCGAACGTGGCCGCCAGCAGGTACCGGCCCTTCTCCCCGACGCCGAGCGCGTCGACGGTGGCCTCGTAGTCACCCGGGGTGGTGTAGAGCTTCTCGTTGATGTCGTTGGCGACGCGGTCCTCCTCGCCGCCGACGACGCCGATCTCCACCTCAAGGATGATCTTGGCTTTGGCCGCCTGCTCGAGCAGTTCGGCGGCGATGCGCAGGTTCTCGTGCAGCTCGGTGGCCGAGCCGTCCCACATGTGCGACTGGAACAGCGGGTTCTCCCCGCGGCCGACCCTTTCGGCACTGATCGCGATCAGCGGCCGGACGAACGAGTCGAGCTTGTCCTTGGGGCAGTGGTCGGTGTGCAGGGCGACGTTGACCGAGTACCTCGCCGCGACGACATGCGCGAACTCGGCGAACGCGACCGAGCCCGTCACCATGTCCTTGACCTTGGAGCCGGACAGGAACTCCGCCCCGCCGGTGGACACCTGGATGATCCCGTCGCTCTCCGCCTCGGCGAAACCGCGCAGCGCGGCGTTCAGACTCTCCGAGCCCGTCACGTTGATCGCCGGAAAGGCGAACTCACCGCTCTTGGCCTTGTCCAGCATCTGGTTGTAGATCTCGGGTGTGGCGATCGGCACGGTGTGGCCCTCCTCGACGTCCATGGACTGTGGATGCAGTATCCCGCCCCTCAGGGGAGTCCACCCCCGGAGCACCCCCTCGGAAGCGTCGCACGACTGGCTACGCTGCCCCGGTGACCGTGCACGGGACCGAGCGCGTCGTCGAACAGACGCTGAGCCGGTTGCGGCGACTCGACGTCCGCCCGCGCTTGCAGGAGGCCTTCACCGGGCTGCACGGGCACTGGTCGGGCCTGCCTGACGAGGCGGCGGCGATCGGCCACCTGCGTACGGCCGTCGTCAACGGCTCCCGTTCGGTGCTGCGCCGCATTCGCACGGTGCGGGTCTACGTACCCCCGCACCAGGTGAACACCCGGTCCGCGGAGTCACTGGCGATGCTCTCGGCCGAGCACCAGGCGGTGTTCCACGTGCTCGGCACACTCCCACCACGTCAGCGCGAGGTGCTGGTGCTGCCACGGCGGGACGAGCGAGTCCGAGATCGCCGACGCCACCGGGATCGCCGCGGCACGGTGAAGTCGACCGCGAGCTGCGCGCTGGACGCGGTGGGCAAGGCCATGGAGCAGCGGGCCGGGAAGGATGACACCGGTGCACGGCAGGGGTAAGGCCGAGCGTCAGGTGGTCGATGCACTGCACGCACGCGCCATCGACGCGGGCGGCGCGCTGCACGCACGCGCCATCGACGCGGGCGGCGCGCAGCCGGGACGGCCGCTGTCTGTGCCGCCCGGCTCCGCCGCATGGCCGATCGGCACCGCACTGCTCGTCGCGCTACTGGCCGGCGCTGCGCTCGGGATCGGGCTGGCGCTGCTGTCGGTACTGGTCCCGGGACTGCTCCCGGCATTCGGCTGACGCGCTGCGCGGCGCGGAGCACAACGGGCGTTGCCGGTAACCTCGCACCCCGTGACCACTCTCGCACTCGGCCCGGAATGGCTCCAGCCCGACTGGATCATCAGTTGGCTGGGGCCGTGGGCTCTGGTCGGCCTGGCCCTCATCGTGTTCGCCGAGTGCGGCCTGCTGCTCGGGTTCTTCCTGCCGGGGGACTCCCTGCTGTTCACCGCCGGCCTGTTCGTCGCCACCGGATCGATCGAGAACCCGTTGTGGGTGGTCTGCACGGTGCTGGTGGTGGCGGCATTCGTCGGCAACGTCGTCGGGTACTGGATCGGTCGCGCGGCGGGCCCGGCGGTGTTCGACAAGCCACGGTCGCGGCTGTTCAAACCGCAACATGTGACGCGGACCCAGGAGTTCTTCGACCGCTACGGCAACCGGGCGATCGTCCTGGGCCGGTTCGTGCCGATCGTCCGGACGTTCATCACCGTGATGGCCGGAGTCGGTCGAATGGCCCCTCGCCGATACCTGACCTACTCGCTCATCGGTGGCGTAGCCTGGGCTGCGGGAGTGACCGTGCTCGGGTTCTGGCTCGGACAGATCGCGTTTGTACGCGACCATATCGAGCTGATACTGATCCTCATCGTCGGGCTGTCGGTGCTGCCGATCATCGTCGAGGTCGTCCGGGTCAGACGGGCCGGGCAGCACGCCAGGTGAACCGGAAACGACCCACGAGCCCGAGCGAGGAAGGCTGACCGGTGTACTCCGCCCTGTCCCCTCCCGCCGTCGACTCACTCGCCCTCGACACGCTCGAGACAGCCGGTCCGACGACGGTGTGGGTCGTCGTGCTCGCCTTCGTGTTCGTCGAGTGCGCCTTCATCATCGGTCTCTTCCTGCCCGGCGACTCGCTGCTGCTCGCGGCCGGGATCGTCCTGGCCCAGGGAGGGCACGAGGCGAGTGCCTGGGCACTGGCCTTCGTCGCCACCGCGGTCGCGGTGGGCGGCAACCAGGTGGGCTACGTCGTCGGGCGCTACACCGGCACCCGCATCCTGGCCCGGCGTGGCGGCCGCATCCTCAACCGGGCCAACCTCGACCGTGCGACCCGGTTCTTCGAACGGTGGGGGTTCTGGTCGATCTTCATCGCCCGCTGGATTCCCTGGGTACGCACGCTCGCCCCGATGATTGCCGGGGCCGCCCGGATGGACAACCGGCGCTTCATCCTCGCCAACGCCCTTGGCGCGCTCTGCTGGGTGCCGACACTGATGCTGCTGGGCTACTACGGTGCGGGCCTGCTCGACGGGGTGCCGTGGCTGAAGGAAGCGGCGGGCATCGCGGCTGTCGTCGCGTTCATCGCGGGTACGGGGTTCGGGTTGTACCGCTTCCGCACCGAGATGCGCAGACCGGTGGACGACAGCGTGTACGATTCGCCTGTCTCACATGTGAGACACTGCGAACATGGACGAGGTGACGATCCGGGAGCTGCGCAATCACCGCGGCGAGGTCATGGAACAGGTTGAGGGTGGCGAGACGTTGACGGTCACCCGTGCCGGGATCCCGGTCGGTGAACTACGCCCGATCCCACGGCCGAGACTGACCGCCACCCTGCTCGAACGATGGCGTCAGGTTCCGGCCATCGACGCAGCTGCCTTCCGAGCCGATCTCGACAGTGTGCTCGACCCAACCCTGTGACTTCTGCGACGGCAGCCGGGCTGCCTGTGCCGTAGGTCGGCTCGGCGATCTCGCTCAGCGCGCGAGCTGCACCACGGCCGCCGCCTCGAACAGCATCCACGCCGAGAGCTGCACCGAAAGATCCCCCCCTGCCACCCTTGGTCGACAGCCCACCGCGGGACGGCGCCAGTCCTGCGCGAACACCGGTCCCCCACTGACCTCGGTACGTGCCCGCCAGGCCGCGTCAGCGCTGGCCAACACGACACGCGCCGCAACCGGTGCCAGCTCGGGCTGCTCGCGGGCCGCCACGGCCAGGTAGCGGGCCAGGATGCCGTTGAACAGGCCTCCGTCGCCCCCGTCGTCGTAGCCGGGGATCACCCCGTCCGGCCCGGCCAACCGGCTCGACACCGCGTCGAGCACGGACACGGCCCGATCGAACCAGCGCCGATGCCCGTCCCGCTGGGCGAGCTCCACGCACGCACCCAGGTACACCCCCTGGCAGTAGGTGTAGGTCAGCGGCACGACCTCGCGCACCCCGTTCTCGTCGACCCGGACGCCGTCCCGGACCAGACCCGAGTCCGGGTCGACAAGGGTCTCCGCCATCCAGTCGGTGATCGCCGCAGCCAGTGGGATCTTCCCGGTGCGGGCCAGTAGGATCGCCGCCGGACCGTTCGTCGGGGCATTCTTGAAATCGTCGCCGCGCCGCCACCAGATGCCGCCGCCACCGTGCGCCGTCCACCCGTCCACGAGCTGAACTGTGATCGCGGCCAGCGCCGGGTGGGTGGAGCGTCGGGCCAGGGCGCCGGCCCGGTGCACGGCGAGACCCAACCAGGCGATGTCGTCGTAGTAGGAGTTGGTCCAAGAGCCCAGGTTGCGCCACCGGACCGTGCGGGCGAGCGCCGCAACGGCACTGGCCCGGGCGGGACTGGGCTCACGTAGCTGGGCGTCGACCAGGCAGTCCAGCAGGTGCGCCTGCCACCAGTAGTGCCATGGCCACGGCCGTTCGGGGATCGGCCGTGGCCAACGGACCCGGCCGATCCGCGTGCCCGGCACCAGACCGGCCAGACGCCGCAGGTAACGCCGGGTGATGACGCCCTCGGCAACGGCGGCCCGATCCGCCCAGTCGACCAGCATGCGTCCCAGTGTGCGGCATGGCCGAATAAGCGGGTTGCCCCTCGTTGACGCGGCGATCACCTGCGCCTTCCGGGGACGGTTTCCTACCAGGCCGATGACAGGTCGGCGTGCTGGCGGATCCATGCGTGCATCGCCACCCCGGCCGCCACCCCGGCGTTGATCGAGCGGGTGGAACCGAACTGGGCGATCGACACCGCCAGATCCGCCGCCGAGCGCGCCTGCGCGGTGAGGCCCGGTCCCTCCTGACCGAACAGCAACACACACACCCGGGGAAGGGCGGTGGTCTCCAGCCTGCCCGCGCCCGGTGTGTTGTCGATGGCGACGACAGCGAGGCCGTGGACGGCGGCGTACGACGCGAGCCCTGCGATGTCGTGATGGTGATGCACCTGGAGGTAGCGGTCGGTCACCATCGCGCCGCGTCGGTTCCAGCGGCGGCGTCCGATGACATGCACGCCGGCCGCGGCGAACGCGTTGGCGGTGCGCACGACCGTGCCGATGTTGTGGTCGTGGCCGAAGTTCTCGATGGCGACGTGGAAGGGGTGCGCGCGGGTGCTGAGATCGGCGGCGACGGCGTCGCGTCGCCAGTAGCGGTAGTCGTCGACGACGTTGCGCGCGTCCCCGTGTTCGAGCAGCTCGGGGTCGTAGCGGGCGTCGGCGGGCCAGGCCTGCCGGCCCCCGGGCCACGGCCCGACCCCGACCTGCCCGGGAACGGCCCACTCGCTCGCCCCAACCCCCGGCTCCCCCTGCTCCCCATCTGCCATCCCGCCATCATCCCCGCCCCCCAACCTCGCGTCGATCAAGGGCGAACCGTTGCTGGTCGATCTCTGCGAGCAACGTTGCGCCCTTGATCGCCGCGGTATTGGGGCCGCGGCGGGTCAGGAGGGTTCAGCGGGTCAGGAGGGTTCAACGGGTCAGAAGGGGCCGGGTCAGCGGGTCAGGAGGGTCAGCGGGGGTCGTGGGCCGTGGCGGCCGCCGTCTCCGCCTCGACCGGCTTCTCGCGGCGTCCACCGGCCGGTAGCGCGAGCGTGACGCCGGTGTGCCCACGATGCGCACCGGCGGCGGCGGCGTGGTACTCCTCCAGCTTCGCGACGAACTCCGACGTGCGGTACACCCGCCCGTCCACCGACATCCCCTCGGTACCGTTCAGCACCGCCCCGATGTCCTCCCCGGACAGCGTCTTGTGCGTCTCCAGGGCGTGCGCGATGGCGAGCACGGCGGTGCGGTTCTCGCGCAGGATCGACTCGGCCTTCTCGAGCAGCTCGGCGAGCTGGTCCTCGATCCGGTCGGCCAGGGCTCGACGGAGGACCGCTTCGGGGCTCTCCGCGTTCTTCCCCGCCTGCCCGCGGCCGCCCGGGCTACCCACCTCGAGGCGCCGCGCCGTGGAGTAGGACGACACGGTGGAGCCCATCCCCCAGAAACCCTCCATGAACGACGCCAGCGTGGTGGCGGACTCCAGGTCGCCGGACACCCCCGAGGACGAGTCGCCGTCGAAGAACATCCGCTCCCCGGCCAGCGACGCCAACGAGACGAGGATGTCGGCCTCGTACTCCGAGCGCCACCGGGTGAACTGGTCCTCCGGCGGGATGCTCGCGACCATCCCCAGGTAGTCGCTGCCCTTCTCGATGGTGGCCAGGTCGATCTCCATGTGCCGCCGGGTGCGGTATGCGACGACGGCGTGGCAGGCCTCGTGCACCGCGACGGCGTGTCGTTCGCGCTCGATGTACTCGACGTCCTCGGGTGGGCCCAGATCCTTGAGCTGCTTGGCCCGGAGGACGTCGCGCCAGCTGATGACCTCCCGCCCGTCCCGGATCGCGATGATCAACGCCTCGTTGACGAGGTCCTTGATCGTGGCGCCGGTGGCGTACGGGGTGATCGTGGACAGCTTGTCGATCT
Organism: Pseudonocardia sp.; assembly: GCA_050701075.1. Lineage (GTDB taxonomy): Bacteria > Actinomycetota > Actinomycetes > Mycobacteriales > Pseudonocardiaceae > Pseudonocardia. The sequence continues at coordinate 17,077 of JBOHEP010000201.1, forward strand.
CCTCGTCGGTGATCTCGTGCGGCACCTTCTCGAAGTAGCCCTCGTAGGTGCGGATCCGACCCGCCTTGCTCGGGTAGCCGACACGGTAGATGCGGTCGATCCGGCCGGGGCGCAGCAACGCCTCGTCCAGAGCCTCGGGCATGTTGGTCGCCATCATCACCAGCAGCCGGTACTTGGGCGGCGGCTTGGGCCGCATCCCGAGCGCCCGCCGGCCCCACCGGTTGATCAGGCCGCGCGGTTTCTTCAGCCCGGAGAGCTCGGTCAACAGCGCCTGCAGGGTGCCGGATCCGCCGCCACCGCCACCGTTCATCCCACCCATCATGAACCGGCTGCGCCCGGGATCCGGTAGCTCGGCGCCGGTGGCGAGGGACTCCTTGGCCAGCAACCACCGGGTGTCGTCGGACAGATAGGTGTGGCCGTGGCAGCCCGCGGCGCGGAACGGGCCGAACCCGCGCACGCCCCCCGGCCCGACCTGGGCCAGGGTCCCGCGGTTGCCCAGCGCGTCGGCCTCGTCGAAGAACACGATCACGCCGCCGTAGCGCAGCGACAGCTTGCGGAGCTTGCGGAACAGCGACTTGACCTTGATGATCCCGATGCCCATGAACATGTTGATGAAAGCGCCCGGATCGACGAATACGTACGGTCTTCCGGTTTCCCCGGCCACCGCCTCGGCCATCAGCGTCTTCCCGGTACCCGGCGGACCCCACAGGAGGATGCCGCCCGGGACATAACCCCCTTTCTTCTCGATCTCGTCGGGGTTCTCCAGGAACATGATGTTCTCACGAATTCGGTCCACCACGTGGTCCTGCCCCCAGACATCGGTGAAGCGGGTCTTGATGTCATCCGGGTAGTACGTGTCCACCCCACCGCGGGACAGCAGCCAGAAGAGCCCGATGAACTGGAACGCAATGAAGAAGAACGCGAAGGCGAGCTGAAACACATACGGCAGCGCGGAGAACAGCAGCGCGGGCGCCTCGAACAGGGCCAACGCTGGCGAGGTCTCCAGGATCTGCCCCGCGACCAGCGCGAAGAGCACGACGAACGCGGTGATCTTGAGCATCCGAGCGAGCCGGAACCGGGTCCAGTCCGTGAACCGGCGGCGCAGCGTCCGCTCGGTGCCACCGAACACCCGCTGTGACCAGAACCCGTGATATCCGGCGGACCGCTCGCTGAGCAGGAAATGCAGCTGCCGCACCACTTCGGCACCGGCCAGCCACAGCAGCCACTGCGACTCCACGACCTGAATGCGCACCGCGTCGACGAACGGCAGGAGTGGGTTGTCCGCCATCGCCGCCCAGACCAGGATCAGCCAGGCAACGGTGAACAGCAGCAACAACCGGACCCGATCCCACGGGGACATCTTCTTACGGGTGGGGCGGGTGGGTGCTTTCGGCCGTTCGTCGGGCGGTGTCAGACCTTCGGACACGGGTTCGGTCGTGGTCATGAGCTCTCCCGAACGGTGAAGGAGGAGACCACGCTCTCGATCTCCTGCTGGCGCTCCAGATAGCACTCGGTGGAGCAGCGGACGAAGAACATGTACAGCTTGCTGGCGTCGTCGTTGAGATAGACGGTCTGGTCGATGATCTGCAGCGGCCCGCCGCCCATCCGGTAGCGAAACACCTCATGCACCCCGCGCACGCCCGACCCGGGGGTGAGGATCTCGTCGGTGATCAGCGCGAAGTCGGTGAAACCGGCGGCGGGGATCGCGCCGGTCGCGAGCCGCTGGCGAGCCGTCGGGGAGACCGGGAAGAACAGGTCACGCAGCCCGTCGAAGGAGTACTGTCCACGGCTGCTGGGCGGGACGTTCCGCACCCCGATGAACGCGGCCGGTGCCGTCGCCTGCCATCCGATCAGGTTCTCGACCGCCGGCCCGGTCGGCGCCGGGTCGGCGTCGTAGCCCACGTGCCAGATCCCGAGGTCAGCGGCCTCGAGGGCCGGGTCGAGGTCGAACGCGATGTTGAGCTGCTTCTCGTCGATCGGCCGCCAGCTGCTGGGGATCTTCACATAGGTTCGATCCGCGGAGTTGGTGACGTAGTGGTACTCCGGCGATCCGCACCCGGCGAGAACCGCGAGCAGGAGCCCGACCGTACCGAGCGTTCGGAAGATCTCTGGACGACCCTGGAGCCCACCCCTACCACCCCGGACAATCATTTAGCCTCCCCGCCGTGACCCGTCCGTGATAGTCGAGTATGCGGCATGAAAGTGTCGTTGACGTTGCGCCGAATCGGTTGCAAACGCCTTCTCCTGGCGTCCGACGCGTCGTCGAGTGGCCTCCATCCGGCGCCCGACGCGGCCGGTGGCGGACACCCGCCATCGTCCGGCTCACCGGACGGACGGCATTGATCGACGAACGGCCCTCACCGGCACTCATCGAGCCGCTCCCTGAAAGGGACCGTCCGCATTCGGTCACACTCATAGGCCATTCGGCCTAATAGCCCACCGCTTGTCGCGTGGGCCAGGGCTCCCGACCCATGACGCTCTCAGGTTCGCAACCTGAGACGGGTCCGGTTGCCTACGGTCCCGGGCATGGACCAGCAGATGGTGCGCAGGGCATGGCTCGGCGCCTTCGGGGCCGTGCTCGTGGTGCCCGTACTGTTGCGGCTCGCCACCACACCGGCCGAGCCGATGTGGACGCAGCTGTCGGTCGTCACCGGCCTGCTGGCCCTGTCCGCGCTGGTCTGCGCGGCGGTCCTGCCGTCGCGACTGCGCTCGCTGACGCGGGCCTTCGGAATCGAGACCGTGCTCGAGGTGCACCGGTTCCTCGGCTCGGCAGTCGCCGTCCTCGTCCTGGCGCACCTGGCCTGCGTCGTGGCTGCCGATCCGGCACAGGTCGCGCTGCTTCACCTCGGAGGTGCCGGTCCGGCTGCGCAGGCCGGCACCGGCGCGACGGTGGCGCTCGGTGCGCTGGTCGCGCTGGCCGTGCTGCGTAGTCGGTCCCGCGGCACGTACGAGGTATGGCGCTTGCTGCACCTTGCACTGGGCATCGCCGTTCTCGGGCTGTCCGCCCGACACGTGTGGCTGCTCGACGACCTGGTGCGCGACGCCGGGATGTACGCCGTGTTCGCGCTGCTCGCGGGCCTGCTGCTGAGCGTGCTCGGCTACCGGTGGGTCTGGCGGAGCCTGCTCGACCCGTCCACCGAGTTCGTCGTGCGCGAGGTGCGCGCGGAGACGGCCAGCGTCAGCACCCTGGTGCTCCAGCCACGACGCGCCCGGCACGGCTCGGATGCCACCTGGGACTTCGTCCCCGGCCAGTTCGCCTGGCTGCGCCTGCGACGGTCGGCCACGGCCGAGGAGCACCCGTTCACCATCGCCTCCAGCGCCCATCTCGACCGCCACGTCGAGTTCACGATCCGGCACTCCGGCGACTTCACCCAGACCCTGCGCGGCCTGCGGTCGGGCAACCCGGTCTGGGTCGACGGCCCACACGGCGCATTCACCCTCGACGACGCGGGTACCGGCGTGGTGATGATCGCCGGCGGCATCGGTGTTACCCCGATGATGAGCATGCTTCGCACTGCCGCGCACCGCCGCGACCGGCGCCCCTACCTGCTCGTCGTGGTGGCCGGTTGCCGCGACGAGCTCCTGTTCCGCGGCGAGCTCGCCGCGCTACGTCGCCAGCTCGATCTCGAGGTGACCGAGGTGCTGCGACGCCCCACTCCCGGCTGGTCCGGCCACACCGGCGAGATCGGCGTCGGCCTGCTGACCGCAGTGCTCGCCGGCCAGGAACGCCACCACGACCTCGACTACTACATCTGCGGGCCGCCGACGCTGATCATCGATGCGCTCGATGCGCTCGACGTCCTCGCCGTCCCCGCTGACCGGGTTCACACCGAACAGTTCGAACTCGTATGAGTGACCGCCGCGGGGTCCACGCCCCCTGCCCAGCCCACGAACGCCGGTCCACCGGGCGCCGCTCCCCGCACACCCGACCGCACTACCGCACCCGCCTGGGACGTCGCTCCCCGAGCGCTTCCCGACCACGACCGACCGGGCGCCACTCCCCAGGCGCCCTCCGACCACAACCGACCGAGCGCCACTCCCCAGGCGCCCTCCGACCACGACCCAGCGGGCACCGCTCCCCAGGCACGCCCCGTTACGAGCCTCCCCGGAAGGCCTCCATGCTGCGCCGCGTTCCCCGATCTCTGCGTCACGCCGTCCTCGCCGCCGTACTCCTCGCCTTGACCGCGTCGGTCTGGCAGTCCTGGACCTCCGGAACCCCCGGCACCGGTGGCTACGTGCAGACCGGGTTCGGCCCGCTCGGTCCCGCCGACCGGGACCTGCTGGTCAAGGTACGACTCGCCGGACTGTGGGAACTGCCGACCGGGCAGCAGGCCCAACAACAGGCGAGCACGGCCGACGTCAAGGTGGCCGGCGACAAGATCTCCAGCGAGCATGGCGACCTGGATGTACGGGTGCGCGAGGTCGCCGGCCAGCTGGGCGTGCTGCTCCCCAGCGCGCCCAACGCCCAGCAGCTCGGGTGGATGGAAGAGCTGTCCGGGAAGACCGGGTCCGAGTACGACCGGGCATTCACCCAGCGGCTGCGCGAGGCGCACGGCGCGGTCCTGCCGGTGATCGCCCAGGTCCGGGCCGGCACCCGCAACGAGCTGATGCGCACCTTCGCCGCCGAGGCCGACGCCTACGTCAGCCGACACATCCAGTACCTGGAAAGCACCGGGCTCGTCGACTACGCGGCACTCCCCGAGCCGCCGTCGCCCGGCCTGCTCTCGGCCGAGCGCGGTCAGGGCGACCTGGTCGTGCCGGCACTCGTCTTCACCGCCGCGCTGCTCGCGGCGGCCGGGATCGTCTCGGCCGTACGCAAGCGCGACGCCGGGCTCCGCGGTGCCGTTCGAGACACCGTTGCGCGTCGCGCGCCGCTCCCGCTGATCGCCCTGCCCGCCCCACGGCTTCCCGAGCCCGGTCCCCGCCACGCCATCCGGCGTTAGCTCCGCTCCCCGAGCCGGCTCCCCGGCGGGCCACCAGGCCCTGCTGGTTCCTTTCCGATCCCCCCGATCGAGGCACCTCATGCCCTCATCCAGCCCCAGGCGACCGGCCCGCTGGCGCCGCGCTCTGACGAGCTCGGCAGCTGCCGTGGCGGTCATTCTCGCGGCAGCCGCATGCGACACCGCCGCGGGCAGGCCCGACGCTCCCGCCACCGACGACAGCTACGGGTCCAGCAGCTATGGAGCCGGGCACAGCGAGCACACCGGCCATCCGGTCGTGGTCCCGGTCGGCAACACCACCGAGCCGGGCGCCCCACCGGAGCAGGGCGACGAACCCGAGGACGACCCCGACCAATCTGTCGAGAAGGAGAAGGACGAGAAGGAGAAGGACGACGAGGAGAAGGACGGCGAGAAGCCCACGGGCGAGAAGGATGAGGCGAAGCCCGAGGACAAGTCCGCCACGAAGATCAACGCCCTGGGCGACGACTGCTCGGACAGCGAGCTCGACCCGCACGACGGGTTTCAGAAAGCACAGCGCTGCGTCAGCACTGCGTTCGGTGAGGTGGCGCAGGACAGCCCGTCGCTGCTCATCACCTCGGCGCCCACCGAAGTCAAGTCCGGCGAGGAGTTCCCGATCACGGTGAGCACCCGCAACCTGGTCCGCGACCGCTTCCTCAAGGCGGCCGACGGCGGGTACTACGCCGAGAGCTCGTTCCTCAACCCCGAAGGCCTCCAGCGCGGCCACTTCCACACCGCGTGCCGCATGCTCACCAGCACCGATGTCGCACCGGACGCGGAACCCGTGCCGGCCTTCTTCGTCGCCACCGAGGACGATGGCGGCGGCACTGCACCCGACTCGGTCACGGTCACGGTCACGGGCCTCACGGAGCCGGGCACCGCGCAGTGCGCGGCCTGGGCCGGTGACGGCTCGCACCGGGTGCCGATGATGGTGCGGGCGAACCAGACCCCCGCCTTCGACGTCGTGCGGATCGCGGTCCGGTAGCGATAGGCGAGCCATGCCCGCAGTCGCCGCTGCCGAAAGGCGGCACCGTCCGCGTTGCCACCCGTCGGTGCGGTCGGTGTCGGGGAATCACAGCGTCCGGTAAACCTGGCCTCGGCTAGCGACCCGGACGACGGTGATGATCAGTCGGTCATCCGCGATGGTGTACACCACGCGGTAGCCGCCGACTCGGATACGCCATATGTTCTGTGCTCCGGTCAGCCGGATCACGCCGGGTGGTCGCGGATCGTCGGCGAGGGCGTCAACCTTGCGCAGGATGCGGGCACGTACCGGCCGGTCGAGGCGATCAAGCTCTTTGCGGGCCGCTGGACGCCATTCCAAGCCGTACCGCTCGCTCAACGCTCGTCGGTATCCGGGTAGGTGGCCAGGTCATCGGCGTAGACGGCTAGCACTTCGGACATGGGGATGCTCGGCTCTGGATCGGCGAGCGCGGCGCGGGCCGCCCGGACATCGTCGGCGTCTTCCAACGCCTCGATGGCGGCGGCTCCGGCGGCAGCCACGTCAGGGGGCACGATCGCGGCGGCCGGTTCGCCGTTATGGGTGAGGTAGACGACCTTGCCGTCGACGGCGGCATCGACCGCCTCCGCTGGGGCGGCAGAGTGCGGTGGAAGCTCGAACGCGTGTGCGGCGGTCACACCCTGAGTATACGTCGTTGGTCGTGGACGGCGGTGACTTCCGCGATGCGGCCCTCCTCCCACGTCACCGCCCATGAGACGGCACGCTCCCGACCAACCCACTGTCCACCCCTAACCGAGCCCGAGGTCGGCGAGTGCGAGGAGCGCCCGGTAGGGCACCCCCTCGGTCTCGATCACCTCGCGGGCCCCGGTGTCGCGGTCGACGACGGTGACCACGCCGGCAACTGTGGCCCCGGCCGCATGCGCGGCGCGCACCGCGGTGAGCACGGACGAACCGGTGGTGGCGGTGTCCTCCACCACCAGCACCCGCCGGCCGGTGATGTCCGGACCCTCGATCGACCGCTGGAGCCCGTGCTCCTTGGTCACCTTGCGGACCACGAACGCGTCGACCGGCGCCGGATCCGGTTCCGCCGCGGCGGCATGCAGCATCGCGGCGGCCACCGGATCGGCGCCCAGGGTCAGCCCGCCGACGGCCTCGTACTCCCAGTCGACCGTGAGCACCCGCAGCAGCCGCCCGATCAGCGGGGCCGCCCGGTGGTGGAGGGTGACCCGCCGCAGGTCGACGTAATAGTCGGCCTCGACACCCGAGGAGAGCGTGACCCGCTCGTGCACCACGGCGAGGTCGCGGACCAGCCCGGCGAGCTCGTCGCGCTCACTGTCGGCGCTGCTCACGCCCGGCTCCGGGAGAACAGCACGAGGTACCGGCCGTCGCGGGCGACCCGGACGGCGGAGGCTCCGGTGCCTGCGGTGTCTCTGGTGCCGACATCGGCTCCGATGATCAGGGCAGTGAGCATCCGGTGAGCCTAACGATCAGTTGGCGCTCGGGCGTCGGATCGGTCAACGCAGTGCGCTCTGGGCCAGCTCGAGCGCAGTGGCCACCTCGGCGAGATCGGCAAGCAGGTCCTGCACCCGCTCGGGCGTGGCGTCCAGCGGAGCAGCGGCGAGCACCCAGGTGTCCTCGGCCCACAGCAGCTCCACGTCGTCGCCGATGGCGTCACCGGCGGTGGCCAGGCGAGGGGTCAACAGCGGGCGGGCAGCATCGACGTCGGAGACGAACGCGTACCGGTCGCCGACCCGATCGAGCAGGTCGAGCCCGGCATCAGGCTCTGGCGCGGACGGCAACCGCAGCTCGATCGCCGCCGGCAACGCCGAGCGCACCTGGACCGCCGCCAGCACCGAACTCACCCGCCCGGCCTGCTCGTGGTCGAACACGTAGGCCTGCCGGGGTCCGTCAGGGGTGGGGACATCGCCGCTGATCAGACTGCGCGCCACACCCGGACCACCCTGGTGGATGGTGCCGTAGCGCCAGCGGCTGGGCAGCACCGGATCGGTGTCGAGGAACTCCCAGTTCCGCAGATCGGCCCAACGACGCCGGTCCCGGTTGCCGCGACCCGAACCCCTCCGATCGGCGACCAACAGCACCGCGCCGAGCAACAGCGCGACCACGGCGATGACGAACCACACCGACGACGGGATTCCCACCGTGCGAGCGTAGACCCGCAACCGCGTGGGGCTCCGCAGCGCCACGGCCTTCCCCGTGCGGGTGTCACCCGGATCCCGGCAGGATGCCGACCTGACCGAAGGCCACCCTCCGCACAACGCGGTGGGTGGTGACGGGTCAGCCCGTGGGGACCGGGAGCGTCCGGCCGACGATCAGACCGCCGGTGCCGCCGCCCGCTGACGGGTCGAGGTCCACCCGGACGGTGTCGCCCTCGCCGATGTCGCCGGTCAGCAGCCCGCGGGCCAGCTGGTCGCCGATCGCGGACTGGACGAGCCGACGCAGCGGCCGCGCCCCGTACACCGGGTCGAAACCGTTCATCGCCAGCCACTCCCGCCCGGCGTCGGACACCTCCAGGACGAGCCGTCGCTTCGCCAGCCGCCGCCCGAGCACCCCGAGCTGGATGTCGACGATGTGCGTGAGCTCCTCGGTCGACAGCGCGTGGAACACCACGACGTCGTCGAGCCGATTGAGGAACTCCGGCTTGAGGTGGTTGCGCACCACTGCCATCACCGCGTCGTGCCGACCCGTGTCGTCCAGCGCCTGGTCGGCGATGGCGGTCGAGCCGAGGTTCGAGGTGAGCACCAGGATCGTGTTGCGGAAGTCGACAGTGCGGCCCTGTCCATCGGTGAGCCGGCCGTCGTCGAGCACCTGCAGGAGCGCGTCGAAGACATCGGAGTGGGCCTTCTCCACCTCGTCGAACAGCACCACCGTGTACGGGCGGCGCCGCACGGCCTCCGTGAGCTGCCCTCCCTGGTCGTAGCCGACGTAGCCGGGCGGGGCGCCGACCAATCGGGCCACACTGTGTTTCTCGCTGTACTCGCTCATGTCGATCCGGACCATCGCGCGCTCGTCGTCGAACAGGAACTCCGCGAGCGCCTTGGCCAGCTCGGTCTTGCCCACACCGGTGGGGCCGAGGAAGAGGAACGACCCGGTGGGACGGTTCTCGTCGGCGATGCCCGCGCGGGCCCGGCGCACGGCATCCGACACCGCACGCACCGCCTCGGCCTGCCCGATCACGCGCCGGCTGAGCTCGTCCTCCATCCGCAGCAGCTTGGCGGTCTCACCTTCGAGCATGCGGCCGGCGGGGATACCGGTCCAGGCGGAGACGACGTCGGCCACGTCGTCGGGGCCGACCTCCTCCTTGAGCATGAGGTCCGCGCCGGGCGCCGCGGTGGCGGCGCTGATCTCGGCCAGCTGCTTCTCCAGCCCCGGGATCCGCCCGTAGCGCAGCTCCGCGGCCCGGCCGAGGTCGCCGTCGCGCTCGGCGCGCTCGGACTCCCCGCGCAGCGCCTCGAGCTGCTCCTTGAGCTCGCGCACGGACTCGATGGCGCCTCTCTCGTTCTGCCACCGCGCTGACAATGCGGTGAGCGCCTCCTTCCGCTCGGCCAGCTCGGCGCGCAGCGCGGCCAGCCGCTGGACCGACGCGGCATCGGACTCCTTCGCCAGCGCCATCTCCTCGATCTCCAGCCGCCGGACGGCGCGCTCGACCGTGTCGATCTCCACGGGCCGGGAGTCGATCTCCATCCGGAGCCGGGACGCGGCCTCGTCGACGAGGTCGATGGCCTTGTCGGGCAGGAACCGGGCGCTGATGTAACGATCCGACAGCGTGGCTGCGGCGACCAGCGCGGCGTCGGTGATCCGGACGCCGTGGTGCACCTCGTAGCGCTCCTTGAGCCCGCGCAGGATGCCGATGGTGTCCTCCACGGACGGCTCGCCCACGAAGACCTGCTGGAAGCGGCGCTCCAGGGCCGGGTCCTTCTCGATGCGCTGGCGGTACTCGTCCAGCGTGGTGGCGCCGACCATCCGCAGCTCGCCGCGGGCCAGCATCGGCTTGATCATGTTGCCGGCGTCCATCGCGCCTTCGCCGGTGGCACCCGCCCCGACGATCGTGTGCAGCTCGTCGATGAACGTGATCACCTGGCCGGCGCTGCCGGTGATCTCCTTGAGCACGGCCTTGAGCCGCTCCTCGAACTCACCGCGGTACTTAGCGCCGGCCACCATCGATCCGAGGTCGAGGCAGACCACGCGCTTGCCGCGCAACGACTCCGGCACATCACCGGCGACCACGCGCTGGGCCAGGCCCTCGACGATCGCGGTCTTGCCGACGCCGGGCTCGCCGATGAGCACCGGGTTGTTCTTCGTGCGCCGCGAGAGCACCTGCACGACGCGACGGATCTCGGTGTCGCGGCCGATCACCGGGTCGAGCTCACCCTTGCGGGCCCGCTCGGTCAGATCGACGCCGTAGCGCTCCAGCGCCTGGTAGGTGCCCTCGGGGTCGGGGCTCGTCACGCGGGAGCTGCCGCGGACCTTGGCGAAGGCCTCGCGCAACGTGTCAGCGGTGGCGCCGTGGCGACGCAGCAGCTGCGCCACGGCGCTGCCCGTCGACGCGAGCCCGACGAGCAGGTGCTCGGTGGAGACGTACTCGTCGCCCATCTCCGTGGCCAGCCGTTGGGCCGAGGAGATGGCGGCGAGCGCATCCCTGCTGAGCTGCGGCGCGCTCACGGTGGAGCCTGCCGCCGAGGGAAGCCGGTTGCCGAGCTGGGTGAGCTCGGCGCGCACGGCCGCGGCATCCGCCCCGACCGCGGCGAGCAGGGGCGCGGCGATCCCGTCGCCCTGGGCGAGCAGGGCACCGAGCAGGTGGGTGGGGCCGACATCCGGATTGCCGGCGAGCCCGGCCGCCTGCACGGCGGCCGAGATGGCCTGTTGGGTCTTGGTGGTGGGGTTGAAGGAGTCCATCCCCGCGTCCTCCTGCTGTGCGTCGCTGAGCGCCATCGGGCCCGTCGATAGATCCAACGTCAGGAACTTGAGTCTGTTCCGCTCAGGTTCGAGACTGCCTTCGCTGTCCGGACTTCTGGTGCAGCGCCGCAGAAGTTCGTCGGGCCTCGGTCGGGCGAGGGCGGGCGTGGCTGTGGTGCGAGGATGCGGTGGACGAAGGTGCTGAATGCCTGATCGACGTTGAGGAACAGTCAGCCGCATTGAGCGCGGTTCCGGGTCCCCAACCAATGATCACCATACCACCGGGGCCGGGAAGCGCCCGAGCCGTCACCGATCGCCGAGCCCCCTGACTCATGCCAGGTCAGCGGCAGCATTCGCGCGCCGAACGGTCACCTGTGCCAGCAGTCGATGTGTCGGACTGTTGCCGCCGAGCCGGTCGGCGATCACGGGTACCGGGCAACTACACCGGCCGGGTGGGCGCGCTAGTCTGGCCCGCTAGTACAACGCGTAGATCACAGTGACGACTGTCCCCGAACGGATGAACGTTGGAGCCTGCACCGGCACCCCAGGTCGATCCGAGCCGCATGTCGCGGTCTCGGTCGGCCTGGTGCAGGTTCCTCGAACAGAGAGCCGGCCCCCGATGACCGCTGAACAGCTGCTCACCGCCGACCTCCCCAACGACACCCGCAGTGCGGTGTCGGGGATGGGCGAGATCATTCGCACCAGCTTCGCGGTCGTGGAGCCCCAGGCCGACGAGCTGGGCAAGCACTTCTATGCCACGTTGTTCGGCCAGGCTCCCGAGACCCGGGACCTGTTCCCGGTCACCATGGAGGTGCCGCGCAGCCGCCTGCTCCGGGCGCTCCTCCACGTCGTGCAGATGGTCGACCGGCCGGACGAGCTCGTGCCGTTCCTCCAGCAGCTCGGCCGCGACCACCGCAAGTTCGGGGTGATCGCACAGCACTACGACGCGGTCGGCGACGCCCTGATCAGCGCGATCGGAGCGTTCGCCGGCAACACCTGGACCCCTCATGTCGAGCGGGCCTGGACCGACGCCTACGGCATCGTCGCGAGTGCCATGCGCACCGCCGCGGACGCCGAGCGAGGGCCTGCCTCATGGCTGGGACGCGTCGTCGACCACCGGCGGCTCGGCTGGGGCCTTGCATCGATCACCGTGCAGGCCAGCGCGCCGATCCCGTACCGGGCCGGCCAGTACGTCAGCATCGAGACCCCCCTGCGGCCGCGCATGTGGCGCTACCTCTCGCCGGCCAACGCCCCACGTTCGGACAACACGCTCGACTTCCACGTGCGGGCGGTGAACAACGGCTGGGTGAGCCGGGCCCTCGTCGCGCACTCCCACGTGGGCGACGCCTGGCGGATCGGGCCACCGATGGGCCGGATGAGCGTCGACCCGCGGTCGGGCCGCGGACTGCTGATGGTGGCCGGCGGCACCGGGATGGCACCGATGAAGTCCCTGCTGGAGGACCTCGCCCAGCAGCAGGTACAACCCCGCACGCAGGTGTTCGTGGGGGGGCACACGTGGGAGGACCTGTACGACTTCACCGCCTTGCGCAAGCTCTCCTATGACAACCCCTGGCTGGATGCCGTTCCCGTGGTGGAGTCCGACGACGGGACGTCGGGCGCCGAACAGGGCACGCTCGCCGACGTGGTCACCCGCTACGGCGCTTGGGCCGACCACGACGTGCTGGTGTGCGGGTCGCCTGCGATGATCCGGGCCACTGTGTCGCGGATGCTGGTGGCGGGCACACCGCTGGACCGAATCAAGTACGACCCGTTCACGATGGACTGATGTTCGGTCGGCCCCGGGCTACTCCGGGCGAGGCTTCGGCCGCCACACCACCAGCGCAGAACGCCGGTCCACCGGCACCAGGTCGCGCCGGTAGGAGGCGTGCACAGCCGAGGCCGCCTGCTCGGTCGCGGCCCGCGCGACGACCAGCTCCTCGACCAACTCTTCGAGACGCGCCTGGAGCTCATCGACGAGCTGCTCGAGCTCGATGATCCGCTTCACCCCCGCCAGGTTGACGCCCTCGACCTGGGAGAGCCGCTGCACCTCGCGCAGCAGGGCGATGTCGCGGGCGGAGTAGCGGCGGCCGCCGCCGGCCGACCGGCCAGGGCTGACGAGCCCCAGCCGGTCGTAGCTGCGCAACGTCTGGGCATGCAGGCCGGCGAGCCCAGCCGCCACCGAGATGACGAAGACAGGACTGTCGAGGCCCGCCCCCGGCGGCAGGCCGGCGGTGTCGGGTTCGCCCCGCGGTGGCTGCACCCTGTTCACCTCCGGGCTCTACCGTTCAGATCCGGGCCGAGCAGGTCGCCCCGCGGGTCGAACGACTTCGTGGCATCGGCGTAGGCCTGCAGAGCAGCCGCGGCAGCATCGTCCATCCTGGACGGCACGGCCACCTCCACGGTGACCAGAAGGTCGCCGGTTCGCCCGTCCTTCCGCTGGACCCCGCGACCCCGCACCCGGAACGTTCGGCCGCTCCCGGTGCCGGGTGGGATCCGCAGAGACACGGTGGAGTCGAGAGTCGGTACCGTCAACGTGGCGCCCAACGCGAGCTCGGGGTAGGTGGCCGGCACGGTAAGGGTGAGGTCGTCGGTGTTGCGTGCCGACCGGCCGAACAACCTGTGCGGGCTGACGTGCACTTTGACGTACAGGTCACCGGCGGGCGCGCCACCGCGACCGGGCTCGCCCTGTCCGGCGAGCCGCACGCGCTGCCCGTCGTCCACCCCGGCCGGCACCCGCACGGTCAGTGAACGGATGCGCGTGCTCGTACCGTCGCCGCCGCACTCGGGGCACGGATCGTCGATGATCCGGCCCGTACCACGGCAGTCGCGGCACGGCTCGGAGAACGCGAACGCGCCCTGGCTGCGGCTGACCAGCCCGACGCCGTTGCAGACGGGACATTGCCGTGGCAGGCTGCCCGGCCGCGACCCTGTGCCGCCGCAACGTTCGCAACGGCCCGGGGACGAGAGCCGGATGGGCACATCGACGCCGCAGACAGCCTGCACGAAGTCGATGCGCAGCTCGCTCTCCACGTCGACGCCGCGCTGTGCACGGGTGGCCGTCGCCCGCCCTGCGCCGGGCGAGGTGCCGCTGAACCCGAAGATGTCGCCCAGCCCCCCACCACCGGCTCCGGCGCGCCCGAACAGATCGCCGAGATCGAAGCCCTGGCTGCCGCCGGGGAAGCCACCTGTGGGGCCAAAGCCGCCACCGCCCGCGAACAATGCGCGGGTCTCGTCGTACTCGCGGCGCTTCTCGGGATCGGCCAGCACCCCATAGGCCTCGGACACCGACTTGAAACGGGCCTCCGCCGTGGAGTCACCGGGGTTGGCGTCCGGGTGCAGCTTGCGAGCAAGCTTCCGATACTCCTTCTTGATCTCCTCCGCGGATGCCCCGGAGGCGACACCCAGTTCACGGTAGAAGTCCTTCTCGATCCAGTCGCGCTGGGTCATTCTGCCCCCTTTCGCTGCGTAGTCCGCAGAGCTGGTGACGTCGCTGTCGGCTGGTCAGGCCTGCTCGTCGCGCGGTTCGGGCGCGGGCTCCTCAGCCGTGGCTACGGTCTCCTCATCCAGGCGATCCACGACGGTCACCATCGCCGGCCGGAGCACTCGGTCGGCGATGCGGTAGCCGCGTCGCAGCACATTCGAGACCACCGTGACTGTCGGCCCGGTGGCATCCGCTCTGTCATGCTGGACCGCCTCGTGCACCGACGGGTCGAAATCTTCACCCTTCATGCCGAAGGACTCGAGCCCGAGCTTCTGCACCACGGCGACGACCTTGTCGGCCACGGCCTTGAACGGGCCGTTGAGGTCGCCGTGCAGCTCCGCCCGGTCGAGGTCGTCGAGCACGGTGAGCAGCTCGGACACGAACTGCACCCG
>JBOHEP010000202.1:0-2904 GCA_050701075.1 Pseudonocardia sp.
ACGCGCCGTTGCCGCGGCCGTGGACCTCCAGCTCCCCGAGCACACCCATGCGGGATGGCCCTGATCGCTGCCGGTCGGCTCGTCGACGACACCCCCTCACCCCGCCGGACCGACCGCCTCGATCCCCGCCACCGCGAACTCCCGCTCCCCCGACCGCAGGTGACACCACGAGCTCACCCACTGCCCGCACAGCTCCTGCGGCGCGATCTCCCGGACCGTCCGGTCGCCTTCCTTGTTCCGGTACCTGATCCGGACGTCACGGCCGTGGTCGAGCGCGTCGGCCAGCAATGCGACTTCAGCCGCGTCGAGGTGCGGCGCCAGCTTCGCGAGCCGGACCCGCGTCACCGACTCCGTCCGAGCCGATCCGGTCCCGGAGGCGAGCAACCGGGCCGCGAGGTCAGCCGCGGAGGCACGCGGTCGCTCTCGACTCTTCCGGGTCCGGCCCCTGGGCGCCTCCACCGTCCCGACCTTGCGCTCCGCCACGATCACCATGCCGTCAGCGTCCTCGGGCATCGGCGAGAAGCCGGCCTTGCGCAGCTGGGCCAGCACGACGTCGAGCTCGAACGGGCTGGTCAGCACGGTCGGCGCGAGCCTGCTGAGCTGCAACGCGTGCAGCGAGCGGGTGTGCAGGATCTCGGTGATCTCCGGTTCGGCGCCGGTGACGCACGACCGCGAGCCACGAACCCGCACGCTTGCGTGCCGGCGGGCGACGTCGGTGATCAGGTAGTCCAACGGCTGCGGCAGGTCGCGCCCGGAGATCGCAACGAGATCGTCTCGCAGCTCGTCGGCGGTCCAACCCGCGTCGATCGCGGCCCGGACGCTCGCCGGAGTGAAACGCCAGGTCGTCGCGACACCCCGGCTCTCCGAGGCCGCGGCCGCGGCGAGCAGCCGCGCGGCCACGGCGGTGGGCTGTCCGGAGACCACCGCGGTGAGGTCGGACTGCAGCACCAGCAGGCCACGCGTCGCCGGAAGCAGTTCGCCGGCGCGCCGGCCCAGCTCCTCGTTCGCCGCCGGGTGTCCGGCGAGCTCGACGAGCAGCTCACCGAGCGCCGATAGCCGATCCCCGACGATCACACCGAGCAGCGTCGCCTCATGCACCGCCGCCGCGATCTTGCGCACCCGTGTCGCCTCGTCGTAGGGGTGCATCGGGCAGAACCAGTCGACCTGCAGGGCCACGGCGTGAACCGAGTGCCCGCCGGCGGCTGCCCTGAGCGACGCGCGTCGCAGCATCCCGGCGCCGGACTCCAACGGCAGCGGGGGCGCCACCTCTCCGTCGTCGATCTCCCGGCTGGTCGGGGCGAGTTCGAGTGCCCACCAGGCGAGCGCGAGCCGGGACCACCGGGGGCCCGGTTCCTCCTCGCGCCAGCCGTCGTACCCGGCTGTCGCCACGTAGCCCTCCGCCGCCGAGCCCAGGAGCTCCGCGCCATACGCGAGGTCGATCCACAGAGCCGGATCGGTCAACGCGAACCGGGTGGTCAGCCGGGTTCGTTCCCGCGCACCGATGCCGCCTTTCTTCAGGCACGCGAGCGGGCGGGTGCGGGCCTCGTCGAGCAGGGTGGTGACCGCGAGCAGCGCCGTCTCGGCGGCGGCCCGGCCGTCGGCGGCATTCTCGGTCGACGCCGGGAGTCGGGGTCGTCCGAGCACTGTGTCCCGACACCGAAGTGGAGCAGGACCGCGACCTCCCGCGGCAGTTCCGGTCGGCCATAGGGATGGGTGACGAGCAACCCCGCCTTGGCCAGTAGCTCGACGGGATCGGTCGGGCTACGGCTGACGCCCCCCGTGTAGTAGTAGCCTCCGCCGTGCAGGAGATTGTTGAGGTGGCGCCGCGCCGGCGTCGGCAGGCCGTCGACGACCCGCGTCACCGTGTCCGGATCGGTCAGGAGCGCGTCGAGTCGCTCGATCAGCTCGGGCTTGCGCAGGCCGTTCGGGTCGGCTCCCAAGCCGGCGACCGTCTCCCGGAGGTCGTCCACCCGGGCCTGGCGGGCGATCAGCGCCAGCGGGCGGAATCCGGACAGACCCGCGGCGAAGTGCTCCACCAGTCGGTCCGGGAGGCCCACCTGCTGATCGGTCTCCCAGGCCAGGCCGCGGGCGCACAGGTCGTCGACGATCCGCCGGACCGCGACGTCCGACGCGCGCAGCCGGGCGGCAATCCTGGACACCGTCGACGGACCGAGGAGGGCGACCGCCCGCGCTGTGGTCATCTCATCGCGGTTCAGGTCGCGCAGCGCCCGCGCCAGCGAGTCGGCACCGCTCAGCCGCAACGCGAGCTCACCGACACCGCGCGGCACCGGCTCCGTCAGCACGTCGGCCCGATGCTCGAGAAGTGCGGTCAACCCTGCGGCGTCGAGGCAGGCGAGATACTCCGAGAACGACACCTGAGGATCGCACCATGACGCGAGATCGCCGCGACAGCGGGGGAGCTCGCAGGACCTGGCCGAGCTCGCCGACCGGGTGGCTGACGACGGGAGTGGGCGAGTCCCGGGCCGCCGGATCCACCCGTTAGCCTGGCCGCGCGCCCGTCCGGCGGAGGGAGATACCCCGAGATGCTCGCCATGCACGGCCTGTGGTCGCGCGGCCGGGGGCTGCTGCTCTGGGCCGAGGACGGCGACCGCACCGTCAAGAGTCCGAGCCAGGCGACCCGCTCGGCGCGCCCGCACCCGTTCGCCGCTCCCGTGCAGGCGCTCACCGAGATCCATCCCGGCAAGGCGACGATGGCGACGATCCTGCTGCCGTCGCTGCTCAGCGCGCCGCTGGACTCCGCCGAGCTGGTCCGGGCGACCCCGCGTCCGGCGCCGCGCCGACCGCCGGCCCTGCTGCCGTGGTCGGTGCCCGCGATCACCGTCGACCCCGGCGAGCTCGCCGACCCGGCCCCGCAGGTGCGCTACGGCGCGTCCGTCACCCACC
>JBOHEP010000203.1:0-5926 GCA_050701075.1 Pseudonocardia sp.
ATTCCCGGTACCGGGAATGCGCCCCGCCGTGTTAGCCACTCGGGTTTTACCCCGGTTTGGGTCACCCTCGGTGCCCCGGAGGTGTCCCAAACCGGGGTAAAACCCCGGCCCGGCGGAGGGGCTGGTAGCGCCGCGGCCTTCTTCCCCGCGTGGGTGTTCGAGGTCGGGGCCGGTATCAGGCCCGGTAGCGGCGGGCGGTGGCGCCGGGGGTGTCAGTCGGGTGCCGGCCTGGGTGTCAGTTCCGGTAGCGCGACACGCCGCGCGGGGTGCTCGGCTTCGCCGCGTGAGGGTGAAAGCGTTAACCGCGACGATCACCGATCCGAAGGGGTGCGCGATGGGGCAGACGGTCCTGATGGGCGCGAAGGTGCCGGTGGAGCTGGCGGACGCGGCCCGGAAGGCGGCGGGGTTGACGTCCTCTACGGAGGTCATCCGGTATGCACTCGCGGCGCTAGCCGGTCTGGACCCGCACGAGCACGCCCGGCCTCGCCGGATCGGTCGGCCTCGGAAGGCGCGGGCCGCGTGATCGGCGACTGGGTGATGGTGGGCGATCCCGGCCCGGTGGAGGACCGGGAGACCTTCCATCGCCTGGCGGACCGGCGCCGTATCGCCCGGGCGTTCGCCTGGCTGCTTTACGCGCCGACCCGGTCGGCTCGCGCTCTGCTGATGTGGGTGGCGGTGCGCCGGCTGGTCCTGGACGACGGGCCGCGGCTGGTCCCGGTGGTTCCGGCGCCGGCGCCGGTGCTCTGCCCGGCCGCGTGGCGGTGGCGAGCCTGGGTGGTCTGCGTGCCGCGCAACGGCCCGAACGTGGCCGGTTTCGGCGTGCGGAGGCTCGGCATGACGTAGACCGGCGGCCCCTGAACACGGAAAAGGGCCGGTGCGGCCAACACCGACCCTCCGCGTGCCAGATGCACAGACCACTGACGCGCAACACCCTTGCGAGAGGACACCCGTCGTGGTGTTTCCGAATAGTACCTGGATTTACGGACGGTATTCCAGCGCGAATACCGGCCACGCGGGCGACGTGCCCGGGCTCACGGTCACCCGCTCGGATGGTGGCGCGTGAGCGCGGCGCGTGGCGAGCGACGCCCGACAGTCGAGCGCGCGTCGTGGGAGCGGGTGACGGCCGCGCTGGCCGAGCGGGGCGGCCGTGTGCAGTTTCGCGGCGCGGACGGCCTGGGCGCGCAGTGCCCGGCTCACGAGGACGGCCGGCCGTCGTTAACGGCGGATTGGCACCCGCCGGTGGGGGATTTGCCCGGGCGGGTGATGCTGCGCTGTCACGCGGGGTGCGCGGCGGAGGATGTGGTGGCCGCGCTGGGCCTGGTGATGGCGGACCTGTACGACGGCCCGGCGCCGCGCCAGTCTGCCCCTTCCCCGCGTCCGGTTTTGCCCCGGAAACCACCGGCGAAATCGGCGGGTAAACCGGCCGCGAAACCGGACCATGAGCACCGTTGGGTGCGGGTGACCGGCTACCTGTACGCGGACGAAAACGGTGCCGTGGTCGGTGAGGTGATCCGGCAGCGCTGCCGGGAGTGCGGCGTGAAGAACTTCCCGGTTCGCCGCCCGGCGGTGGCCGGTGATGACCCGGCCCGGGTGCGGCGGGGCTGGGTTTACGAGTGGCCGACGGTGCGGCCGTTGTACCGGCTGCCGGAGGTGCTGGCCGCGGCCCGGGCCGGCGGGCCGGTGTTCGTGGTGGAGGGCGAGAAGGACGCGGACGCGCTGGCGGAGGCCGGGGCGGTGGCGACGTGCAACCTGGGCGGCGGTACGGGCGGGAAGTGGCTGCCGGGGCACACGGCGGCGCTGGCCGGTGCCGAGGTGGTGATCGTGGCCGACCGGGATGAGACCGGGTACCGGCACGCGGAGTTCGTGCGCGGCGAGCTCGCCGCGGCGGGCGCGGTCCGCTCGGTGCGGGTGGTGGAAGCGGCGATCGGGAAGGACTCGGCGGACCACCTGGCCGCCGGGCGCGGTCTCGGCGAGTTCGTGGCGATTGACCCGGCGGCGCAGCTGGCCGCGTTAACGGCCCCGGCCCCGGCCCCGGCCCCGGCCGATGACGACGACGACGGTGACGACCGGGGCGGCGCGGTGCTGGCGGGGCCGTGGGCCGACCGGAAGGGCGGCGGTGGGTCCGGGGGTTCCGGTGGTGGCTCTGCGGAGGACTCGGGTGAGTTCCCGGTGCCGGGGTCGCCGGGGTACAGCTACACGCCGGGCGTGGGGGTGTGGTCCGGCCGGGGCCTGGTGTTGCCGTGGTGCCCGGTGGTGACGGATCACCTGGGCGCCTACTCGACGCGGGGCAAGGTGACGCGCCGGTGGGTCACGGTCGGGGTGGGTGAGCTGACCGGGACGGCGCGGCTGACCGAGATCGAGGACGGGTCGATCTGGGAGCGGTTCCCGGTGGCGGTGGGCACGGCCCGGCGCGAGGTGCGGGAAGCGCTGGCGAACCTGGTCATAGACCAGGCGGCTCGGCTGCCGTTGCAGCCGCTTCACCCGCGGTGGGAGGCCGGCCGGCTGCGGCTGCCCCCGGAGGAGGCGCTACCGCGCGGGTACGGGGTGTCGGCGGGCTCGGCGGAGGAGTGGCGGGCTCTGCTGCGGGAGGTGGCCCGTTCGCCGCTGATGGCGCTGTCGGTGGGCCTGGCGGTGGGCGGGCTGTATGTGGAGCCGTTGGGGCGGCAGTCGTACCTGGTGCATCTGCCGGGCGCGTCCAGTGAGGGAAAGACGACCACGATGACCGCGGCGGCGGCGGTGTTCGGTGATCCGCGGTCGGTGGTGCTGCCGTGGTCAGTGACGAAACAAGGCCCGGGGTCGTGGTTGCGGTCGATGGCGCTGTTGACCGGTTTCCGGGATGAATTAGGCGCCGGTTCGCTGACTGCGGCACAGCTGGAGTCGCTTGTCTTCGGCTTGTTGGAGGGCGCCGAGCGGGATATGTCGAGCAAAACGGGGGAATACAAGGAGACGCAGGGTGGATGGCACGGCGCCTTGATGTCGACGGGTAATGAGTCGATTACCGGGCAGATCGCTAATGAGGGCATCGCCGCTCGCGTGCTCGAACTCGCGGGGCCGTTCACGCTGGACGCTGAGCACGCGGACAGGGTGAGTGAGCTGGCGGGCCGGGTGCACGGTCACGGATTGGCCGCGCTGGCGCAGCGGGCGCCGGCCCCGGGCGAGTTCGCTCAGCGGGCCGCGGTCCAGTTCGCCGCGATCGGCGCGCCGGCGGGCGGTGTCCCGCGTCGGGTGGCTCAGCACTTGGCGATGGGCGCAGCGGGCGCCGAGCTGCTCGCCGAACTGGCGGGCGTGCCGGAGTTCGCCGCGGAGGTGGTGGCGGCGGCTCAGTGCGTGCTTGCCGATTTGGTGGCGGGGTTGGCGGAGAGGGGCGCCCGGCCGGGTGACCGGCTGCTCGCGGCGCTGGCCGGGTCGATGGCGTCGGAGCCGGCGGCGTGGCCGACCCGGGAGCATTACGCGGCGGCGGTGGGCGGGGTGTCGGTGATGCCGCGTGAGGTGCACGGGTGGGACCTGACCAGCGACGGGTATTACGCGGGCGATGTCGCAGTAATCACGACCCAACTCGGCGCCATCGCCCGCGAGGCGGGGATTAACGACGTGGGCGTGGCGCTTCGCGATCTGAGAAAACGGGATTTGCTCACTGTTCGGGACGGTAAAAACCTGTCGTGCCTGGTCAGAGTTGCGGGGAAGCCGAAACGCGCGTACGTGCTGGGCGGTGTTATTCCGGACGATAATGGGCCGGAAATCGGCGAAAACCCGGACGGCGGGCCGCGTGGGCAGGCTGACCCTGAGTCGCCGGCCGACCCGGGGCGGGCCGACCAGGCGGAGGCCGCCGCGCTGGCGTTGCTGCGGGCGCAGCTCGGGGCCTCGCTGCTCGATAAGTCCGATGCTGTCGAGCCGGAGACGGTGAGCAGCGAGGCCGGTGAGCCGTGCGCGACGTGCCGGGCGCCGGGCGCGTTCTGCGGGCTGGGGACGGTCGCGGAGACCGGGCTGCCGTGTGTGGTGTGCGGGGTGCCGACCCCGGTCCGGTCGCGCTGCGGCGCGCCGCGGACCGGCATCTGTCACGGCGCTGAGCGGCCCGCAGACGGCCGTACGGGGCCGCCCGGGTCGGATGACACCGGGGAGGCTGGCTCGGTCCATCGTGGGGCGTCCAGGGCTGCGAAAGCGCGCACCACGGCCCGGGAGGAGGCGGCGGAGGCGTCCCGGGTGGCGCTGGCGGCTGGTGAGCCGGTGCGGTTGCTGCGAGCACTGGAGACCACGCACGCCCCGATGCGCCGCGGCCCGGATGGCCGGCTGAAAAAGCCGTTCCAGCGTCCGGAGCTGCCGGGGGTCACGTTCGCCGCGCATGTGGTGACCGGGTGGGCGTGGCAGCGGCCCTACGCGGGGCCGGTGGCGGTGCTGGACCGGTCCGGGGCGTGGGTGGCCGCGGCATCGAGTGTGCAGGTGGCGCACGGCGGCCTGGAGCACACCGGCGAACTCGAGTTCGACGGCCGCCCGGGCCTGTATCAGGTCCAGCGGCATCCGTGGCTGGAGGACGGCCTGCCGGACCCGCTGGGAAACGCTGAGGGCGAGACGGTGTGGGTGCCGGGTCCCACCGTCGCTTTGCTGCGGGATCTGGTGAATGAGGGCCGCTGGGCGGACGTGACGGTGCTCGATTCCTATACAGGCGCCGGTTGCCGGCTGAATAAGTGGACCGGGTACGTCAATGGGCTCCGCGCGTCGGCAATCAAGGATTACGGCCGGGACAGTGACCAGTACGCCGCTATCAAAGTGGCGTTCGGTCAGGCGATGTCTCTCATGCTCGGTGAGTACGAGGACAGCGCACGCAGGAAATGGAAATGCGCGACTCAGCGGCCGGACTGGACGCAGGCTATTCAGGCGCAGGCGGCGGCCACGTTGTGGCGGTGGGCCGACGACTGCCGCAAGGTCGTACCAGATCACGCCCCGGTGGCGCTGCGCAACGTTGACGAACTGGTGATCCCCGCTCCCGCGTTAGAGATTGTGACCAGCACGCCGCGGACGGGCGGCCGCGACCCTATGACGATCGATCCGGACGGTATCAAGCTGGGAAGCTTCAAGGTAAAGGCCACTGAAAATGGCTAAGGCATCCGATACCGGCGATCCCGCCGAATACGACACGGCTGACGAAGCAGCGATAGAAGCGGCAGTCGATGCCGCATGGGCCGAATACGAATCCACTGCGGCGGGCACACCGTCCGTCATGAGGGTGGCCGCGCAAATCGAGTGGTCCGGCGTGCTCGACAGAGCACGCAACGGACACCGCACAACGCGGCTGGACAGCCTGAACCTGACCAGAGTCGAAAAGGCCCTGGACCGCGCCCGGGAGGCGAACCGCCGGCTAGCCGCGGCCCGGCCGGCCTCGTCCTACCAGGCCAAGGGCTGGGCGGCTCAGCTTCGCGCATTGACCGAGAGCAAGCGCGGGTCAGCGGCCGCGGATACGGCCGGGCTGGACCCGTCCGCGCGGACGCTGCGCCGCTGGCTGGTCGGTGACGTGACACCGACCAGGGCGAACCAGGCAAGGATCGCCGACGCCTACGGAGCGCTCAGAACGTGGCGGCGGGACACTGCGGCCGCGAACGCCACCCGGGCTAATCACGTATTCGCCGAGGAAATGTCCTCGGCGCTCAGGAGACGGTACGGCGCGGAAATTAGACTCAGGAATATAACTGATATGCGGTTTGAGTAATCGCAAGCGTGCTACGATTATCAACAATGAAAACAAGCACTGCACCCGTGAGCAGACGCGCATAGGCGCACACGCTGACACGCATATGCGCAATGCGTTAACACAAAAACACACAAACACGCATATGCGCAAACACACGCATGCTGAACAGCGAAAACAAGGTGTCGACGACTACGCAACGGCGCAGCCGTTGCCGAATCGCCGCAGGCGAGCCCACCACGCAGG
>JBOHEP010000204.1:0-5136 GCA_050701075.1 Pseudonocardia sp.
AGCTCCCAGCGTCAGACTGAGTCACGGCCTCAAACCGAGGCGCCAAGCAAGCACGACGTCACAGGCAGCCACAAGCCCCATTTTCAGCCCGGCACGGGCGCCCCGCCAGGGGCACTCACGACTGAGTGCGGTTCCGGTTCCCAGCCGGTGATCACGGCGCCACGGGGCCGCGGTGACCTGCCAAGATCAGCGGCTCGGTACGGGGAGCCGTATGGGATGCGGCTCGGTGTTCCCGTTTGGTGATCATGAAGCTGGTGGTGTGATCCCAGATCCCGGTGAACCAACGCGGTGCTGCAATGGATCGCCATTTCGGCGTGTTCCCGGTCAGATCCGGCCGCTCTTCACACCCAGCCGGCGATCTTGACGCCTTCGCCGCTCCGCGACGGGGTGAGGGTTGCCTCTCAGGCAGATCTCAGCACGCACCGTCACACTGGCCGTCATGCGCATCCTCGTGATCGACGACGACCGCTCGGTGCGGGAGTCGCTGCGCCGCTCGCTGACGTTCAACGGCTACCAGGTGGAGCTCGCCACCGACGGGCAGGAGGCCCTCGACGCGGTGGCGGCACGGCGCCCCGACGCGATGGTGCTCGACGTGATGATGCCGCGGGTGGACGGTCTCGAGGTCTGCCGGCGGTTGCGCGGCAACGGTGACGCGTTGCCGATTCTCGTGCTGACCGCCCGCGACGCCGTCTCGGACCGGGTCGCGGGCTTGGACGCCGGCGCCGACGACTACCTGCCCAAGCCCTTCGCGCTGGAGGAGTTGTTGGCCCGGCTGCGGGCTCTCCTGCGCCGCCGCACCCCGGAAGAGCTCGCCGACGGCGCACGGTCGCAGCCGCTGTACTTCGCCGACCTCAGCCTCGACCCCGACACCCGCGAGGTCCGGCGCGCATCGCGTCCGATCAGCCTCACCCGCACCGAGTTCTCGCTGCTGGAGCTGCTGTTGGCGCACCCGCGCCGGGTGCTGACCCGTTCGCAGATCCTCGAGCAGGTGTGGGGCTATGACTTTCCGACCACGGGAAACTCGCTGGAGGTCTACATCGGCTACCTGCGGCGCAAGACCGAGGCGGCCGGGGAGCCGCGGCTGATCCACACGGTGCGCGGGGTCGGGTACGTGCTGCGCCAGTCCCCACCGTGACCGAGCGTGCGAGGTCGCCCATCGGCACCTCGATCCTGTCTCCTTTCCGCCGCCCCGACGGCTCAACCGCCCGGGTGGCGTTGCTCGACCGGTTCTCCCTCGGAGCCCGCGTCGGGATCCTGGCCGCGTTGGTGGCCGCGGTCACCGTGGTGCTGGTCTCGCTGGCGGCGTTCGTCACCGTCCGGGCCAACATCCTGGCGACCCTGGACGCCAACCTGCTCCAGCGCGCCGTCGCGGCCGCGCAGAGCGAGCTGGCCAGTCCGCAGTTCATCACCTCGATCCCCACGGAGGTACTCGGTGCCGCCGACATCCGGATCGCCCTGATCGACGCGGCCGGGCGGGCGCGTTCGGCTGAGGGGCCCGCGTCCGCGCCGCCGCTGGGCCCGCTGGAGCTGGAGGTGGCTCGGGGGAACCTCGAGACTTCGGCGCGCACCGCCGGGGAGGGCCGGCTGCAGTACCGGGTCGTGTCGGTGCAGGCCGGGCCCGGTCAGGCGCTCGTCATGGCTCAGCGGCTCGAACCGACCCAAGAGGTGCTCACCCGGCTGGGTGTCGCGCTACCGCTGGTCGGGGGCGCCGGCGTGGTGCTCGCCGCGCTCGCCGGGGTGGCCGTCGCCCGCGCCGGGCTGCGCCCCGTGCAGCGGCTGACGGCGGCGACCGAGCGGGTGGCGGCCACCGGGGACCTGCGACCGATCGCGGGTGGGTTGGGTCGGTACGCCTCCGGTTCTGACGAGCTCGCCCGGCTCACCCAGAGCTTCAACGACATGCTCGGGGCGCTCGGTGCCTCCCAGGAGCAGCAGCGCCGGCTGGTCGCCGACGCCGGGCACGAGCTGCGCACCCCGCTGACCTCGATGCGCACCAACCTGGAACTGCTCGCCGCGGCCGACCGCCCCGGCGCCCCGACGTTGCCGGACTCGGATCGGGCGGAGATCCTCGAGGACGTCCAGGCGCAGGTCGCGGAGCTGTCCACGCTGGTCCGGGACCTCGTCGAGCTGGCCCGCGACGACCCGCCGCTGGTCGTGCCCGAGCCCGTCGAGCTCACCGACGTCGTCTCGCGTGCGCTGGAACGGGCCCGACGCCGCGCCGGGGACGTCGAGTTCGTTGCCACGCTCGTCCCGTGGACGCTCATCGGGGACGCCACGGCACTCGAACGCGCGGTGCTCAACCTGCTGGACAACGCCGCGAAGTGGAGCCCGGCGGGGGCGACCGTGCGGGTCCGGATGCGCCCGTTGAACGACTGGTCGCTGGTGCTCGAGGTGGCCGATGCCGGGCCGGGCATCGCCGAACGAGACCTACCCCGGGTGTTCGACCGCTTCTACCGGGCCGACGGCGCGCGCACGATGCCCGGGTCGGGGCTGGGTCTGGCCATCGTCCGCCAGGTCGCGATCCGGCACGGCGGTGTGGTGTGGGCGGGACGGGCTCCGGAGGGCGGCGCACTGCTGGCGCTGCGGCTGCCCGGGCGACGGTAGCGGCGGTGACGGGTCTCGGGGTGGTTGACGCCGACCCGCGGACCGCTCGTCCGCCTGCCGGGCGGGATGGCGACCCGGCCGGGTCGCTGGGAAATCGGTGCCCGCCCAGCGGTCACTCCTCGCGGCTCCTAGGCTGGGGGACGGATCAGACCCGCACTCCTCGAACATGGTGAGCTCATGGCGAACGACAACCCCGACTCCGGCGTGACCCCGGAGACCGGCGCGGCGCCCGGTGAGTCGGGAGTCGCCGTTGCGGGAAATGATCAGCCCGAGTCACCCGGGGTGAAGGCCGAGCCGGCTGCGGAGCGGACCTGGCCGGTCAGTACCGGGCCGGCGCCGTCTCCCTGGGCCCCACCGGGACAGTGGGCCCCACCGGCCTACGGGAGGCACGAGGACAGCCGGGCGGGTGCGGGCGAGAACGATGAGGCAGTCCCGGACCTCCGGTGGCCCACCGACGCCGCCCGGCCGGGCGCTGACGGGAACGGGGCGGCCACGGACGTCCGGTGGCCCGCCGGCCATCCGGGTGGTTTCCCGCCTTCGGACACCCGGACGTTCGGCCCGGGGGTCGGCGGCCCTCCGGCGTCGCGAGGCCGTGGGATCGCGGGTGTGACCGCCGTCGCCCTGGTCGCGGCGGTGCTCGGAGGCGGCGTCGGCGGCGCGGTCGGACACGCGCTGGCCGATCGGGGCGGTGGAATCACCGGTGTACTCGGTCGATCGCTGCCCGAGATCGACGCCGCGGCCGCGCCACTCGGTCCGGTTGAGGCCGTCGCGGCCCGGGTGTTGCCCAGCGTCGTTCAGCTCCGGGTGGAGACACCGACCGGGGGTGGCGAGGGCTCCGGCATGGTGCTCAGTGCGGACGGGCTGATGCTGACCAACAACCACGTCGTCGAGGAGGCGGCCGTCGGTGGTACCGTCACCGTGATGTTCCAGAACGGCGCCACCGCACCCGTGCAGGTCATCGGGCGCGACCCGACCTCGGACATCGCCGTGCTGCGCGCCCAGAACGTATCCGGACTGACCCCGATCGAGCTGGGCAACTCCGACTCGGTGCGGGTCGGCCAGCAGGTCGTGGCGTTCGGCTCACCGCTCGGGCTCGGCGGCACGGTCACGACCGGGATCATCAGCGCGGTCGACCGTGCGGTCACCGTCGGTCCCGAATCCGGCGTCAACGCCTCGACGGTGCTGAACGCTCTGCAGACCGACGCGGCCATCAACCCGGGCAACTCGGGCGGGCCACTGGTCGACATGCAGGGCCGGGTCGTCGGCATCAACTCGGCGATCGCGACCAGGGGCGGGCAGGGTGGGTCCATCGGGGTCGGGTTCTCGATCCCGATCAACCAGGCGCACCGGGTGGCCGAGGAGTTGGAGCGCACCGGACGGGCCAGCCGCGCGGTGCTCGGGGTCAACGTGAACGTCGGACCGCAACGGCAGACCAACGGTGCGGTTGTCGGCCAGGTCGTGCCGGGTGGCCCCGCGGAGCTGGCGGGGCTGCGGGTGGGGCAGGTCATCAGCCGGGTCGACGACCGGATCATCGTCGATGGGAACGAACTGGTGGCGGCGATCCGCGACCACCCCCCGGGTAGCCAGGTCATCCTCGTCGTGGACGGGCGTGAGGTCGTGGTGACGCTCGGCTCGGAGACGAACTGAGCGGGCCTGCCGGACGGTCAGGTGGCCATCAGGACGCCGGGTCTGTCGGGTTCGCAGCGGCCGTCACCTACGCGGCGCCCACTGCGTCGACAGCGGCTGGGTCGTCGGCCGCCGTGTCGGTCTCGTCCGGACGCTTCGAGGCGTCGGCGATCCGGCCCATCACGGGCATGAGCTCGGCGAAGCTGCGCTGCCCGCGATAGAGCACGGTCGGCCGCAGACCGGTCCGCGCGGCCAGCCCCGGCAGCGCGGCGACGCCTGCGGTCGCCCAGGGAAAGCGGTGCCCGACGGCGTCGCGGCTGCGTACCTGCGCATGCCCGCGCCACAGTCCGGGTTCGCCGGGGTCGAGCTCCACGAGGACGGTGCCGGTCGGGCTGATCAGCTCCATCACCCGGCGCAGCAGGGTCTCCGGATCGCCGCCGATGCCGACGTTGCCGTCGGCGAGGATCACGTGGTCCCAGGTGCCCTCACCGGGGAGCGGGGCGAACACATCGGACCGCAGGACGGGAACCCCGCGGCGCCGACACTGCCCGATGGCCTCAGCGGCGACGTCCACTCCGAGTGCGACGACGCCGCGGGCGGTCAGCGCCTCGACCAGACGCCCGGGACCGCAGCCGAGGTCGATCGTCGCACCGCGACACCGCCCCAGCAGCCAGCTGTCCTCCCCAGCAGCCGCACCGCGCCACCGTTCCACCGCGAGTGGGGCGACACTCCCGTCGCTGCGCAGTAGTTCCGAGTACTGGCCGCTCAGCGCGGAGGCGAACACGGTGGCGTGGCTCATCCGACCCACTCGACGCGCCGCGACGCGCCGATGTCGGCAGCCGCGCCGCCGCGGGTGGGTGCCGCGCGGCCGGTGGGGGCCGGTGCCAGCTGCGGGGCGGGGGGCGGGAG
>JBOHEP010000205.1:0-3851 GCA_050701075.1 Pseudonocardia sp.
TGTCAGCACCAGGCCCCGCCCCCTTGTTGTGGGACTCCACACCACTGCCGCCGGTATGTAGTCCCCATTATCGTGCCCTGTTGGGTACGTAGCGTCAATATGGGGACTATTTATCCAGGTACGAGGGTGCGACGGTGCCCACAGGGGGCCGCATTTGGCCGGTCAGACGCCTAGACTCTAGGCATATTGGTACGAATAACTGCCCGAAGGGAGGAAGGACCGATGCCCGGATACCGTGAGATCGCCGCGGAGCTACGCGCAGCGATCGACAGGGGCGACTACCCGCCCGGGGCAACCCTCCCGCGACTGGCCGACCTCGCAGACCAGTACGGGGTGAACAAGACCACCGCTCAGCGCGTTATTGGCCTCCTAGCCTCGGAGGGACTAGTCGCCACGGCCAAACGCCGAGGGACCGTCGTTCGCGACCGCACACCCGTCCGACTCCCCATCGCCCGCTACGCCGACGCGACACCCGAGGCCGGCCCCTGGGAAGTCGCGTGCGCACAGCAGGGGTTGAATGGCTGGACCGAGGTAACCGGCGTAGATGAACGAACTGCTGATGAAGTCGTGGCGCGCGAGCTCGGGCTAGAACCAGGCGACCCGGTGATCCGGCGCGCCAACCGCATGCGCATCGGGGACCAGGTGGCCCAGCTTCAAGAGACCTGGCTACCGCTGCCGCTGTTCGCTGGCACTCAACTAGCTGCCCCGGACAAGGTCACCGGAGGTATTTACCGGGGCCTAGCTGCCGCCGGCCACCCCCCGGCCGTCGCCGACGAGGTGATCACCGGGCGCATGCCCACCCAGGATGAAGCAGAGACGCTGTGCCTAGACCAGGGATCGCCAGTGCTCGATATCCGGCGCACCACACGTGACAGAGCCGGCCGAGCCGTCGTCCACGTGCACATCGTGGTATCAGCAGACCGCGTGAGCCTGGCCTACCGGCAAATGCTGTGACCACCGCATAGCCAGCGATACCCTCACTCACGTGACACAGCAGCGCACCGACGACGACCTACCACCGCTGGCACCACCCGACGCCAGCCCCAAAGAGCGCGGCCGGTCCATCATCGCCCGGGTAGTGGCCCGGCACGGAGCCCCCTCACTGGACGACTACCGCAAGGTCTACGCCGCATGCGGCCTCGACTGGCCCGGGGATGAAGAAGTGCGCCGACTTCTCCCCGTTGCCGCCGACACCGCCGCGTGATCGGCGGCAAGATCCTCGACGCATCCGCTCTCGCCGCACTGGTCCGCGGCCGGATCTCAGCCGTCGCGTGGCTCGTCACAGCAGACCTCAAAGGGATCGTTCTCTACCTGCCCACCCTCGCCCTGGCCGAAGTCCGCGCGGTACGGCCAGACGCCAGCACCGAGATAGCCGAAGTTCTCGGACACCCCATGGTCATCGTCAACGAGCTCGACGCCGCCAGCGCCCGCCAGGTTGACCAACTACTCACCGACGCAAACATGTTCGACGCAACGGCCGGCCACGTCGTACACGCCGCCCAACACCGCGGCTGGCCAGCCCTCAGCGCCGACCCCGACCGACTACGCCGCCTCGACCCGGCCGTACCCATCGACCTGCTCTGACACCCCCGATCGGCACGCACTTGCGCAGGTGCGCAGACACCCACATGCGCCCAGCGCTAACCTGCGCAGCATGCCACTCGTGATAGCGGTGGCCCTGCTGAAAGGCGGGGTCGGCAAGACCACCACCTCCGTAGCGCTGGCCGAAGCCGCCAGCGTTGCCGGGCCGGTCACCCTCGTGGACACCGACCCGATGGGCGCAGCGCTCCGCTGGTCAGTCCTCGCCGAAGAAGCCGGCAAGCCACTACACGCCGCAGTCATCGGCTACCCCCACGCCGACCTAGCGCGGCGCCTCGGACCCCTCACCCGAGACTCCGCCGTCGTCATCATCGACGCGCCACCACCCGGTGCGGTCAAAATCGCCACCGCCGCCATCGCCACCGCCGCCATCGTTGTGATGCCCACCCCCGCCCGGATGGCCGACCTGGACCGCGTACAGGCCACCCTCGCCATCGCCCGCGAAAACGGACGCCGCGCATTCGCCACCCTCACATTCGCCCGAAACGTCGAAACCGACGAACGCCGAACAAACGCCGAAATAGCCGCCCGTGCCGCGCTCACCTCATGGGGCGTCGAAGTGCTCGACACCGCATTACCGACCCGGGTCACCGTGTCAAACAACTACGGCACCCGTCCCCGCGGCGCGCTCGCCCGATACGGCGAGGAATTGCTAGACGAAATCACCAAGAGGGCTACATGAGCGACGACGCCACCCCGGCCGACGCGGACGACACCACCCCGACGACCAAGAACCGACGCGGGAAGAAGGGCAACCCCGAGCTGCTCGCCCGCATGACCGCGCTCGGCGCCAGCACCGCCCAGCCCGCGACCTCTGAGCCGACGCCAGCCACCCGAAGGAGAACCAAGCCCGTGACCGCGCCCTCAGAGACCGCCACGACAGCCGACACCGGACGGTCAGCACCAACCCGCCCGGCGCCCGCCGACAGGCCGGCCACACGCACACCAGCCACCCGGAAGCAGGCCCCGGCGTCACGCACACCCGCGATGCCAGCCGAGCAACCCAAGCCGGTCACCTACAACGCCCGCATCAACCTCACCACCACACCCGAACAGAACCGGGCGCTAGACCTCGCCCGCGTCGAAGACGGCATCGACAAAACCGCCCGACTCCGCGCAATGATCGCGCTCTGGGAAAAAGACGAACGGCTACGACGACGCATCGACAAAGAAGCGAAATCATGGCGGTAAAACACCGGACAGAGAGCCCCCGATGCCTTCGCCCAGCTTCCGCATCAACTGCTGCCTCTGCCGCAAGCCCATCCCGAAACGGCAGGACGTCTACGCCCTAGATGACGAGTGGCGGCGCAGATTTCCATAAATGGCCGGCATCCTCGCGTGCGCCAACTGTGCCCTACACAAGAACTCCTGGCGCTGCTCTCACCCAGCGAACCACCCCCACCCACAGGGGCGCGACGATCCCTACTGCGACTCCTGGGACCACATCCAAGCCGTGGGGACGCAAATCGCCCTGGTCCTCAAATACCCCGACGCCGGGCACCTACAAGGCGCCGGCGACTACGGAACACGGGCAGAAGTCGATCCCACTAAAACCAAGCCAGACCAGGCGGCCGGTCACCCTCCGCTGCCGAGCTTGACGGTCCGCGCGACAGATCGACCTGCCCATCGAACACCCGTAACGACCCGCGCTCAGGCCGCAACGACCCGCGTAACGACCCGCGTAACGACCTCTGACCAGCAGCGTAACGACTGTAACGACCTCTCCGCCCGCCTCGTGTAGGCGTGCACGCGCGAGGCCAGCCGACCACGCACCGTGACCGCGCCACCAGCCACACCGAAAGCCCCCCGACAACCGGCGCCGCTCAGAGCCCGCCAGACGGCGCCAGACCCCCCCGTCGGGCCACCTACCACCAGACGACCGGCCACAAGCCCGCAGAACGCCGCTCAGCGCCCGCCGGGCATCACCCGGTGGCCCGCGAGCCGGGCCTCCACCCCCGGGGGCCGGCGTGGTAAAGCGGTGAATAACGCCACAGAATAGTCTGAAACTGGCCAGGAATATCCCAATGAATGCGGCGAACGCGATGGACAACAATTGAAAACCAGTAGCGGACCGTGCGCAAACGCGCATATGCGCACTGGAGAACGCGATTTTGCGCAATGCGTCAACACGCAAACGCACAAACACACACATGCGCAAACGCACGCAGGCTGAACAGTCAAAACAGAAATCCGTTCGGATCTGCGACGGCGCAGCCGTTGCCGAATCGCCGCAGGCGAGCCCACCACGCAGG
>JBOHEP010000206.1:0-2769 GCA_050701075.1 Pseudonocardia sp.
GCCAGCAACCGACGGCTGAGCAGTGCTCCAGACGTTGTCGCAGGTCAACGGTCTGAGACTCGGCTGTCATGCATCCGTTCCAGTAGTTGGGGTTGCCCCGAACCACCTACGTGGAAATCCGCGCTAACGGGCGGCAGCGGTGACACGAAGCGCACATATAGAGCGCAATACGCACCCGGCCTGCCCGGCACGGTACCCATCTTGTGCCAGCCCCACCGTTCGTAGAGGGCATGCGTGTCCGTGGCTTGGGGGTTGCTGGCGAGCGTCGCCCGTTCCTCGGAGCGCTGCGACAGGAAGCCGTCGTGCACGTCCCGGCCGATGCCTTTGCCTTGCCAGGCGCGGCGGACCTCGATCTCAGCCAGTACGACGGTGCGTGAGCCTGTCTCGACCGTGAAGCCCTCCGGCGGCGCGGGCTGTAACCCATCCCACCAGCCCCGCTCCGGCCGCAGGCTGTAGCCGAAGGCGAAACCTACGAGCTGGCCACCAACGTGTGCCGTCACCAGGGAGTAGTTGACTGCTTGCAGCGTCTCGGTCGCCCGGTCCCGGAAGGCGCTGGACTTCTCACGCGTGTCCTCGCCCGGCACCGCGCCGTACGCGTCGGCGTAGGCGTCGCACAGCTCGTCCATCAGCTGGGCTGCTTCGGAGTTGGTGCAGTGGGTGAGGGTTCGGTCGTCGGGAAGCATGGGGTTGAGCGTAGGGGCCGAGCTGGAGCACGGGCGAGCTCGAGGAGCTGGACCCGGCGCCCGGGTGGGTTGGGCTCAGGCAGCACTCCGCGGGCGCTTCGGGTAGTCGTTCGATCTGGTCCCTGCTCAACAGGGCAACGCGGCTGACCCTGCTCAGAGGCCCTGGCAGAGGGGACATCGACCACGTCAGCGCGAGCAGACGTCCTTCGCCGCGAGGACTCGGGTGACGGCGCGGTCGTTGGCCACCGGGTCGAGGCGGCCGTCGGATAGGGCCCGTTCCAGCTCGTCGAGCACCGGGGCGACGGGGCCACCGGAGCTCCACAGCGCCATGTCGGCCCCCGCTGCCAGCGCGCGCAGCACGGCCTCGGGGAGCGCGAACGTACCCGTCACCGCCTTCATCGCACCGAGGTCGTCGGTGAGCACCAGACCGTCGAAGCCGTAGTCGTCACGGAGCAGCGCGTAGACCTGCGGGGTGAGCGAGCTCGGCAGGCCGTCGGTCAGGCCCGGGACGTCGAGATGGCCGACCATCACGCCGGTGGCGCCGTCCCCGAGCAGGTCGGCGTATGGGCGCAGGTCGGCTCCGCGCAGGTTCGCCAGCGACGGGGTGGTGACGCGGCCGCGGTGGGAGTCGCCGTTGGCGCGGCCGTGCCCGGGGAAGTGCTTGAGCACGGGGAACACGCCGGCGTCACGCAGGCCCCCGGCGAACGCCCCGGCGTACCGGCTCACGACGTCGGGGTCGGTGGAGAAGGCGCGGTCGCCGATCACGGCACCGGCCGGCTGGCCGCCGAGGTCGACGGTGGGCGCGAGGTTCATCGTGATACCGCGGTCGCGCAGCGCCACACCGCGCGTCCGGCCCAGCTCACGGACCTGCTCGGGTGATCGCCGTGCCATCCGGAGGGCGCTGGGCAGCTCGCCGTCGAGGTCGTCGATGCGCTGCACCCGGCCGCCCTCGTCATCGACCGCGACCGCTACCGGCACCCGGGCCACGGCCTGTAGGGCGCGCAACGCCCTGCCGCGCAGCAGTCGGGTGGCGTTGCCGCCGAGGAAGACCCCGCCGACCTGGGTGTCCTGGACCATCTCGACCGTGCCGCGCGGGTCCCCCGCGTCGACCCCGACCATCAGCCGCTGAGCCAGCCGGGCCCGGGGGGTCATGGCGTCGACGGCGGGGCCGCACGGGGGCAGCCGTACGGCTCCGGATGCCACCGGTTCCGGTTCGGGACGCGATCCCGCCGACGCGACCGCGGGACCGACGGTGGTCGCCCCCGGAGCGAGCGGCACCAGCACGGCGGCGGCCAGCACGCCGACGACCAGCCCGACCAGCAGGGGGACGGCGGAACGAGGACCGAGGCTGGGCATCGCGGCTGATGGTAGCGTCTTACCATGAGAACTACCATCGACGCCGCCGGTCGAATCGTCATCCCCAAACAACTTCGCCAGGCCGCCGCTCTGGAACCCGGCCAGGAGCTGGAGATCACCGAGCGGGACGGGCACATCGAGATCGAACCCGTTCCCGCCGCGATGGTCCTCGTCGAGCGCGATGGTTTCCTTGCCGCGGAGGTCGCCGATGGCGACGGGCCCCCGCTCACCACCGAGGAGGTGCGTGACCTGCTGGAGCGCACGCGCCATGATCTCCTGTGACTCATCGGTTCTGATCGCTGCGTTCGCCCGCTGGCACGAACATCACAAGGAGGC
This sequence comes from Pseudonocardia sp., assembly GCA_050701075.1. GTDB lineage: Bacteria > Actinomycetota > Actinomycetes > Mycobacteriales > Pseudonocardiaceae > Pseudonocardia. Next base: position 2,376 of record JBOHEP010000206.1, read on the forward strand.
CGCCGACGCGGTCAGCCAGGTCGACGCCCTGATCGATCACACAGTGATCGAGGCCTTCTCCGTGCTGACCCGGCTGCCGCCGCCGCGGCGAGCGCCCGCGGCACTCGTCGCGACCTTCCTGCGCCATCATTTCCCCGCCTCGATCGCGCGGCTATCCGGTCCCCCGGCCGGCGACGTCATCCGCACGGCCGAGGGGACAGGCATCGCCGGAGGTGCTGTCTACGACCTCCTCATCGGGCTCACCGCAGCTGACGCCGGCGCCACGCTACTCAGTCGTGAGTGCCCCTGGCGGGGCGCCCGTGCCGGGCTGAAAATGGGGCTTGTGGCTGCCTGTGACGTCGTGCTTGCTTGGCGCCTCGGTTTGAGGCCGTGACTCAGTCTGACGCTGGGAGCT
>JBOHEP010000207.1:0-1688 GCA_050701075.1 Pseudonocardia sp.
CCTGCCAGGTCAAGACATCTCATCGGCGTTGAGTGCAAGTGGCTGGGTTGCCTTCATGGCGGTGCGGGGGTGGCCAGCTTCGCCAGCCGGCTGATGGTCTTGCTCGGTCGCCGGTCGGTCAAGGGCGAACCCGCGCGGGGACCCCGAGCCCCACGCGGAACCGTCGCTGCGCGATGGCCTGCGGCCACCCTTGACCGACCGGCGACCTCGACAAGCCTGGCCGGGTGTCGAAGCAGGCCCGGGGGTTGTGCGATCAGGCCTGGCTTGCCCGCGGTGTCGAGCACCAGGCCGGTGGACAGCCCCCCGGCCGGGCACGGCGAGGCTGCGACCGATTACCTCACGCGGAGCTGTCAGGCGTGAGCGGTGGGGGTCATCGCGGTGGTGAGGGTTCGGTAGAGCTGGCGGGCGATGTAGCGCTTGAGGCAGCGGCGGATCTCGCGTGGGGTTTTGCCTTGGGCGGTGCGCCGGGCGACGTAGGCGCGGGTGGTGGGGCAGCTGCGCATCCGGGTGGTGGCGATGGTGTGGATCGCGCGGTTGAGGGCCCGGTCGCCGCCGCGGTTGAGTCGGTGGCGGACGGTCCGACCGCTGCTGGCTGGCAGCGGGCTGGTGCCGGCCAGCGCGGCGAAGGCCGCGTCGCTTCGACACCGTCCGGGATGGGAGAAGCTGACGATGGCCTGGGCGGCGCTGACCGGTCCGATGCCGGGGTGGTCGGTCAGGCCGGGTGCGAGGTCGTCCACGATGGTCTGTAGCTGCTTGCGGTTGGTCTTGAGCGCGCGGGCGGCCTCGCGCAGCGCCACAGCGAGTCGCCGGATCTCGGTGTGCCGCACGGCCTGCGCTCGGCTGGCCTCGCGCGGTTGGCGGCGCCGGGCCAGGCTGGCCAGGGTGGCCTCGGGCAGCGCGCCGCGGGCGGTCTGGCGGTCGGCGTCGTCGCCGTCCAGCAGCAGCGCCCGCAGCCGGTTGGTCTGCCCGGTGCTGGCGGTGGTGAGCTCGTGGCGGGCGCCCAGCAGGATCCGCAGCGCTTCGCGGTCACCGTCGGCGCGGGGGGTGGGCAGCCGGGCAGCGTCCAGGCGCAGCGCGGTCAGCACCGCGAGGTGGGCGTCGATGGGGTCGGACTTGCCCTTACCACGGCGCTGCTTGCGGTGGGGTTGCTCACACTCGATCACCATCAGGCCGGCGGCCGCGACCGCGCGAGCCAGCCCGGCGCCGTAGCTACGGGTCCCCTCGATCGACACGGCCAACCGCGGACCGGGCGTGTGCTCAACGATCCAGGCCAGCAGATCCGCATAACCCGCGCTGTCATTGCTGATCGTGATCGTGGCGATCGGTGTCCCGCTCGGGGATGCGATCTCCACCTCATGAGTGTCGCGATGGGTGTCCACCCCCACCACGGCATCGACGAATTCTGCCAACATGGGCACTGGCCTGGTGTCCTTCCTGGGCGTCGGGTCAACGTCGGCACCGGCCTGGATGGGATCACCGAGCGGCACATCTGTGACGGGTCACGCCCACTGGCGGACAGGCTTCTGATCAGGCCAACTGGTGGGCCAGGCCGGTGCCGGCAACCACGATGGACAAGTCACACGAAAGGCACGCCGCAGCGGCCAGATCTTTAGCGAGTCACACCGGGTCACCGACACCAAGCCTGGTGGTCCTCCACCCAGGAGCACCGCAACGACACTCACAGATCT
>JBOHEP010000208.1:0-13666 GCA_050701075.1 Pseudonocardia sp.
GCGCCAACATCTCGATCGTCGCGCCCGGGATGGAACACCAGACGGGTGGCGTCTACGGCGAGGAGGGGTACGTGTACCAGCTCTTCGACCCGCTCCCTGAGTTCGACGGCTACCGTCCCGCGCTGGGCGCCTGGGTCGTCGGCGACGCCGCGGCCGGGCTCGGGATCCGGGAGACCGTGGGCCTGGTGACCGACGACGGTGCGGCGTTCGTGCCGCACCGGATTCATGAGACGTGATCGCTCCCCCCTTGGAGGTTTCCGTGACAGCTCTGGCTCTGGAGCCCGGGTTTTTCTCGATCATCGGACGCGGTGTGGGCGCGATCCTGCTGTACGCGGTGCTCGGCGTGCTGCTGATGCTGCTCGGCTTCTTCGCCGTGGATCTCAGCACTCCGGGCAAGCTGTACAGGATGGTCCAGCAGGGCCTCCCCAACGCCGTGGTCATCACCGCCGCCGGGATGATCAGCATGGCGTTCATCGTCGTGGTGGCGATCTACACGTCATCGGGCCTGCTGCTCGAGGGGCTGCTCGGGGCGCTGATCTTCGGTCTGGTCGGGATCATCGCCCAGGTGGGTGGGGTCCGGCTGCTGGAGTGGATTACCGGCATCGACATCGGGGGGGTGCTGCACGCGGACACGATCCGGCCCCAGGTCTTCGTGGTGGCTGCCGCACACGTGGCGTTGGGTCTGGTGGTGGCGGTGGCGATTCTGTAGGCCGTTGACCTACGCTCGGAGCATGAGCGAGGAGATTCCGTCCCGAGAGCTGCGCAACGATACCGCTGGAGTGCTGCGCCGGGTGCAGTCGGGCCAACGGGTGACGATCACGGTCAACGGGCGCGCCGTGGCGGAGCTCGTTCCGCTGCAGCGGAGCCGTCGCGGTTGGGTGCGACGCGAGGACCTGGTGGGTCGTCTGCATCGAGCCCAGGCCGACCCTGGACTTCGTGCCGACCTTTCCCGGCTGACCGCGGACACGACCGACGACCTCGGGCCGATCCGGTGAGGGGCCTCCTCGACACGAGCGTCTTCATCGCCTCCGAGATCGGCCGGCCACTCGAGGTGGATCGGCTCCCGGAGGAGTCCGCGATCTCGGTCGTGACGATTGCCGAGCTGCAGGCGGGCGTGCTCGTTGCCACTGACGTGGATGCCAGGGCGCGCCGGATGGCTACGGTCGATGCGGTCGCCGATATGGAGTCGGTGCCGGTAGACGAGCCAGCGGCTTTGACCTGGGCACGGATGCGGGTGCATCTTGCTGAGTCCGGCCGGCGGGTGAACGTGAACGACCTGTGGATCGCGGCGTCAGCGGCGTCGCGGGGTTTCCCGGTCTTCACCCAGGACAGTGACTTCGATGCCGTCGAGGGCGTCGCCGGTCTCGTGGTCGTCCGGGTCTGAGCTGGGCTGCTCCTCGGTCCGGCTAGCGCGCTGCCTTCTCTCCGATCGCCACGGCAGTGGCCGCCGTACCCCGGCGCGGCACGACCGGCAGCACCGACGTATCGACGATCCGCAGCCCCGAGACGCCGCGCACCCGCAGCTCGGCGTCGACCACGGAGCTCAGATCGGCGGCCGGACCCATCGCCGCGCTGCCGCACAAATGCACCGATGTGGTGAGGTGCTCGGCGATCCACCCGTCCAGCGCGCGATCGTCGCCGAGCACGCCGCCCCGGGGCGTGGTGCGCTCCCCGAGTCCGGCGCGGAGCAGGTCGGCGGCGGTGCGGATCGCGTGCCGCAGCCGACGCCGGTCGTGCTCGGTGCGCAGGTAGTGGTACTCGATCCGGGGTCGGACCGACGGGTCGGGCGAGGTCACCGTGATCGTGCCGCGGCTGTCCGGATGCTGCAGTGCGCACATCAGGTGCAGGTCGCCGCGCTCGACGAACGGGCGGACGAACAGCAGCACCTCGACGTCTCCTGCCGGGTCCGCCCCGGTGTCGACGTTCAGCGCCGCCTGGCTCGCCGGGGCATGCGGGTGCGCCCGCCCGGGCGCTCGGAACGGCACGAAAACGGCGGGATGGTCCGACCAGCCCCGCCCGACGCCCGCCCGGTCGTGGCGTACCGCTATCCCGGCGGCACGCAGGTCGTCGGCCGGGCCAATGCCGGAGAGCAGCAGCAGGTGCGGGGTGGCCACCGCACCTGCGGCCAGCACGACCTCCCCGCCCTCGATGATCGTGGCGTCGATCAGCTCGACCCCGACGGCCCGGTCGCGGTCCAGCAGCACCCGTCCCACGGGGGCGTCGCCCCGGACGGTGAGGTTGGGCCGCGCGAGGTGTGGCAGCAGGTAGGCCATCGCCGCGTTGACCCGCACGTCGTCGGCGACGTTGGCCGGGACGGGGCCGGCACCGGGCGGGCCGCCGCTGTTCTTGTCCGGCTCGGCGGGGAAGCCCAGCGCGTCGGCGGCGGCGAGGAAGCGGTCGACGACCGGGTGCCGCAGGGCGCCGACCGGCCGCCGGACCGGGATCGGACCAGCCGCACCGTGCGCGTGTCCCCGCAGGTCATGGTCGGTCTCCGACCGGATGTAATGCGGTAGCAGCTCGGCGTAGGACCACCCGGGTATCTCCCAGCCGTCGCAGTCCGCCGGGGTCGCCCGCATCCAGTTGGCCCCGTTGATCGCACTCGACCCGCCGAGGCCGCGTCCCCGGGGCACGACCCGGGTGTGCCCGGGCCGCAGCTCGGCTGCGTACGCCCAGTTTCGTGGGTGTGCCGGGTCGGTGGCAGCGAGCGACGCGGCGTCGAGCACCTCGGGCGGCAGCGACGGCGGCCCCGCTTCGAGGACGAGAACGCGCCGGCCCGGGTGCTCGGTGAGCCGACCGGCCAGCGCGCAACCCGCGGATCCGGCGCCGATGACGATCGTGTCGTACACGTGAGAGAGGATCGCACCCGTGAGCGAGTGTGCGAGCGAACCATCGGCACAGCGGGAGCCTGCGAGCGAACCATCGGCACAGCGCGACCTTGCGCAGGACCTCGCCGGCTTCATCACCGCCGGCCCCACCCCCTATCACGCGGTGGTGGAGGCTGTGCGCCGGTTGCGTGCGGCCGGTTTCACCGAGCAGCTCGAAACCGCGCCGTGGCCGGACGGTCCGGGCGGCCGATATCTGATGCGCGACGGCACCGTGCTGGCCTGGTTCGTGCCGGACCCCGCCCCGCCGGGCACGCCGATGCGGATCTTCGCTGCGCACACCGACTCGCCCACGCTCAAGGTCAAACCGCGGCCGGACGTCGGCGCCGGCGGCTGGCGGCAGGTCGCCGTCGAGGTCTACGGCGGCGCGCTGTGGAACTCCTGGCTGGACCGTGATCTCGGCCTCGCGGGCCGGCTCGCGCTCTTCGACGGTTCCACGGTGCTGGTCAACGTCGCACGACCGCTGCTGCGGGTGCCGCAGCTGGCGATCCACCTCGACCGCGGGGTCAACGACGGTCTCAAGCTCGACGCCCAACAGCACCTGTCGCCGATCTGGGGTCTCGGCACGCCGGCGGAGGACGATCTTCTCGAGTTCCTGGCCGGTGAGGTCGACATCGACGCCGCCGAGATCGCCGCGCACGATCTCGTGGTGCACGACCTCACCCCACCCGCCCGGCTCGGCGAGCAGGAGGAGCTGCTTGCCGCGCCGAGGCTGGACAACCTGGCGTCGGTGCACGCCGGCATCACCGCACTGCTCGCGGCGGCCGAGAGAGCGTCCGGCGTCATCCCGGTGTTCGTCGGGTTCGACCACGAGGAGATCGGCAGCGGCTCGGCCACCGGGGCGGCCGGGCCACTGCTCGAGACGGTCCTGACCCGGCTGGCCGGCGGGTTCGACGCGCGCGGCGCGGCATTCGCTGCCTCGCGCTGCCTGTCGGTGGACGTCACGCACGCGGCGCACCCGAACTACCTCGGCCAGCACGACCCGGCGCACCGCTGCGTCCCCAACTCCGGGCCCGCGTTGAAGGTCAACGCCAACCAGCGCTATGCCACCGATGCGCCGGGTGCAGCCGCGTGGGCCCGGGCGTGCCGCGACGCCGGCGTCCCCAGCCAGCTGTTCGTCGGGCGCAACACCGTGCCGTGCGGCACGACCGTGGGCCCGATCGTGGCGACGCGGCTGGGCATCCGCACTGTCGACGTCGGGATTGCGGTGCTCTCGATGCACTCGGCTCGCGAGCTCTGCGGGGTGCGGGATCCTGGATTTCTGGTCGCGGCGGCGACGGCGCTCCTCACCGACGCGGGTTGAGCGGCGGGACTGGCGTTCCTGGCGACGGCCGGTCAGCAGGGTTTCCAGGTCTTGCCACCGGGTGCGTAGCAGCGGGGGCCGGTGTAGCCCGGGTACGGGTTCGCGACGGGCCCCGGCTGGGGAGCATCGGTCGTGGTCGCAGATCTGGCGGGCGGCGCCGGCGCCTGAACCGCAGGCTTCGCCTTGCGTCGTGCCTGGGTCGCGGCCGCAATGCGTCCTTGCTCAGCCGCAACACGCTCTTGCTCGGCGGTGCGAGCGTCCTCGGCTTCCGCGGCGCGGCGGGCCTCTTCCGCCTCGCGGGCCTTCGCGGTGGTGACGGCATGGCGTAGGTCGATCTCCGCGTGCTCCGCAGCCTCCCGAGCGTTCGTCACGCGTGCGGCGAGACCGTCCTGCTCCGGTCGGGAGAAGGCGGACCAGACCATCCCCCTGCGGTCCCCGCCGAAGGCGTGCACAAGCGCAACGGCGACCGCGACCGCCGCCCTGGCGTCATCGGCGGCACTCGCAAAGTACCCGAACGCGATCTTCGACGCCGACGGGCAACGCTGGGTCCCCGACGCCGAAGCAGCCGAGACCAGCCACACCGCGTTCGACAGCAAGAACAACCATCGGGTGACCGCATGGCTGATCGTGCGCCGGGTCCGCCGCCTCACCCACCGCGCCAAGGTGAGCTGCTCCCCGCCTGGCGCCACCACCCCATCTTCACCAACAGCCCGCTGCTGATGCTCGCCGCGGAGGCCGACCACCGCGACCACACCATCATCGAACAGGCGGGATCCGCATCCGCTGCGCCGCTGATGCATAGCGCTGCCAGTGGAAGCGGAGGGATTCGAACCCCCGGGCCCCTTGCGGGACTCTCGCTTTCAAGCTGAAGTGGATCAAGTCCGCCAGGTCTTCTGTCGCAGGTCAGAAAGTGGTGTTCAGGATCGTTCGCCGTTTCCGGGTCGGGTTGATGTCACGGTTGTGGTCAGCCGGACCCGCCCTGGCTGACAAAGGTTCACGAGACGAGTCGGCGGCGTAGCTGCTCGATCTCTCGGGCGATTCGGTCGACTGTGGCGGCCGGTGATGTGTCAGTGTCGGCGCGCAGCTGGGTCAGGATCCAGCCCCGCACCAGCGTGGAGGTGGGCAGCTCCAACTGTTCGGCGTGGCGGTTCAGCGCTTCGAACTCGTCGGGGTTGAGTCGGATCGAGAGCACCTTGGCTCGGACAGGGCGGGTGACACCCGCCGACAACGGCTCGTCACGAGTGGTCTCGGCTTCCTCACGGTACTCCTGCAGCGCCTCTGGGCTGACCTCAGTCATCAGATCGTCCTTCCCGGTATTGGCGGCGCGGCCGGCCGGTGGTGCGCCAGGCGCTCGCTCCGTGTAGCACCCCATGTGGGTCGCGAAGCGCGACGACGGTGATCACCATTGCCGCGCTGAGCGAGTAGCCGACGACGCGGACACTGTTGGCGTGCGTCGACTGGGAGTCGGGTTCGTCCACGATCCGGTCCGGGTCGTCCCACGCGATCCGCTCGAGCACGTATGACAGTGTACGACGCGAGCTTGGAGTTGGCCATGCCGGTGAACATCGTCCCGGGCACTGGTGTGGGCACCCGAAAGCCGGTGCGAGCAGTCTTGCGACGAGACTCGCGCTGGACCTGCACGTGCAGGTTGCTCCATGGGTCATGACGAACCCGAAGTCGAGACCACCGCGCGCCGGCACGCATATCGACGCCGAGCCGGCGCCAGCCACCGACACCGCGACCTGACGCGTGGCCCCTGGTCAGCGGAAGCGGAGGGATTCGAACCCCCCGGACCCTTGCGGGTCTCTCGCTTTCAAGGCCCCCAGGACGGCGGGCCAGGAGGCAGCTCGGGCAGGTCAGCCGTGCGAGGGGGTTCGGGCGCGTCCGGCGTATCGTGGCCCGGTTGAGGTCGCGGTTGTGGTCAGCCGAGCAGCTCGATGAGCTGTGCCGTGGTGAGGCCGGCCTGACGGAGGATCGAGCTGAGCGTGCCGCGGGCGACCGACTTGTGGAGCGGGACGATGACGACCCGGCCGTCCGGGTGTCGAAGCTTCGCGTGACTGCCCTTGGTCGAGGTGTGCGCGAACCCCGCGCCCTCCAGTGCGCGCAGGACAGCGCGTCCAGACACCTGGGGCAGCGCCGGACTCATGCAGGAATGCGGATCTCGATCGGCGTCACGAGCGGATGGACGAAGGAGGCGGGTACCTCGTCGTCCTCGAAGAACAGTTCGAGGGCTTCGCGGAGGTTGGTCAACGCCTCATCGACAGTCTCGCCCTGGCTGGCCACATCGACCTCCAGGCAGCGTGCGACGTACCACTCGCCGTCCTTCACGACGGCGGCGGTCAGCGTGCGGACGGTGTCCATGTCATCAGCCTACGGCGGAAGTTGCCGGTTGTGCCGGCCCCATTGTTCCGGTTCGGCCGCCGCGGACCAGGTCGCTTGACGTCGGACCGTCGGACCGACCCCTTCCTCGTCGTCCTGGCTGCCTCATGGAGCGTGCCGGGCGGGTCAACCCTGGAACACCTCGACTCCGGCCCCGGCCCCTCGATCTCGTAGTATGCATGTCTTTCGATAGGTGCGGGTACGCGATTTGCCATTGACGATGGTCGCCTGACCTCGGGATCCTGGCGCTGGGCCCCACCGGGCCGCAGGTCGGTGGCTTTTTTGCAGCCACCGCGGGCGGTTCGTCGCGCCCATCGTCGGTTGCTCTGTGGTATGAGAGGTTGGACATGTCGCGAGACGGGTCGCTGCCGAACTACGAACGCCTCTTCGGTGAGCTGGATCTGCGTCCGGCTGACGAGTCACGGTCGGTCTACTCGCCGGCCGCCTACCTGACGGAGCTGCCGACCTGCGTCTGACCAAATGCACCAGGTGGGGGTTGTAATGCCCAACCACCGGTGGGGGGGTCATGGGTGATCCTGTCGCAGCTCGTGGTTGGTGGCAAGCTGGCACCGCGGGAGCCGGATTGGGTGGGGGTCGAACCGCAGTGCATGCCCTCGCCGGGCGGGCAGGTCTCGGAGATGGCGGCCATGGCAGGGCCGGCGAGGTTCGGGAGGGGCGGGTGCGGGCCATCTCCTCGACCTCCCGGAGGGCTATCACGGCGTCGGCCGGGGGCAAGCTGTTGCAGGGATGCGCCGGTCGGGTGGACATGTTGGCCCCGACCGGCGCCGTGATCGGGCTGCGCCAGGTCGAGGAGATGACACGTGGGTCATGGATGGTCGTGTCCCAGTTCGCGGTTGGTGGCAAGGCGTTGCTGGTGCGCGGCGGTGAGGCCGGCGCGGTGGGCGGCGCGGATCGCGTCACCGCGGCCGTGGTGTTCGTCGTCGGGGGTGAGGTAGCCGATCCCCTCGTGCAGCCGGACGGTGTTGTAGTGACCGCGCAGCCGGTTGAGCTCGCGTTCGAGCTCACGGGGGTTTCTGATCTTCTCCAGGTGCGGGGACTCGCCTTTGAGGTGACCGAGGAACGACTCGATCCAGGCCTGGTCGTTGGGGGTGGAGGGCCGCCCGAAGTGCTGGGCGATGCGGGCGCCGGCGATGAACACCGCGGTGGCCCGCGAGGTCATCTGGGGCCCGTTGTCCGAGACCGCGAGCAGCACCGGTACCCGCTCGTCGTTGTCGGGCACCACCCCGGTGTGCAGCGCGTCGAGCAGCGCCGCGTCGAGCAGGTGTGCCTTGCCGTCGGTGAGAATGGCCGCGGTGAAGGCGACCTCGACCTGGGTGGAGGACTCCTCGGCCGACACGCAGGTGGCCGGCCACGACCGCGACACCACGTCCAGGACGGCGACCGCGCACCGTCTACCGGCCCGGAAGTGGGTGAAGTCGTAGATCCAGATCACCCCCGGGGTCAGCTCGGCCCACTCCGGCCACGGTGTCTTCCGGCGCGGCTCGCGGGCCGGGGCGGCGGGCAGCACCACCCCCGCCGCGACCAGGACCCGCAACACCGTGGACTCCGACACGTACACCAGCTCCAGTCGGGACCCGCGGTGAGCCAGCTTGCGGTGGCTGCGGTCGATCTCGCCCCAGTCTTCGGCCAGTTTCACGATCACCTCCCGCTCCCAGCCCAGCAGCGCATGCAGCGCGGTGGCAGGGCCTGGTCTGGCGTCGTCGAGGCACCCGACCGCGGCGCGGGCGGCCCAGCGCAGCAGCCGGGTGTGAGCGATGCCCAACACCGCCGCCGAGCGGCGCAGCGACCACCCGGCCTCGGTGTGGGCGTGCGCGACCAGCTCCAACAGCCCTGCCTTCACCGGCGCGTCAACCCGAGGCGGGACCACGCCGGCGGTCAGTCCCAACACGATTTTCCCTGGCACAGATGCAACGCCACCCCCCTGCTCGGTGACGTGGCCCGCAACCGCTCGATCTCGACCCGGGCCGTGTCCAACGCGGCCTGCTCGGTGCTGCGCCCGGGCCGGCCAGGCACCGCCACCGCGAGCGCGTCCAACGCACCCTGCTTCGCGGTCCGACACACCCCGATCACGGTGGACCGGTCGACACCCCACCGATCGGCGGCCTCCCGCTGGGTGGCCCGCCCGGTGAACACCTGCACGAACATCTCGTACTTCTCCGATGGCGCCAGCCGCCTTCGCGGCTTGGCATCCGGCTTGGGTTCCAACACTTCCAACCTCCTGAACGGTGATCAATTTATCCGTCCAGTAGCTGGGTATTACAACCGGGACCTGGTGCACGAACTCAGACGCGGAAGGGCTGCTGCATCTGCTGGAGGAGAACGTCGAGGGCGCCTCGCTGCTGGACCGCCGGCCCGACATCGCCAATATCGTCCTCAACGCCGAGAACACGGTGACCGAGACGTCCTATCTGGACGTGGTGAACGACATCCTGGAACAGATCGTCGATCCGGGATCCCCGCATGGGCGGTCGGACCCGTATGGACGGCTGCGCACCCTGTGGTTCCCGTTCGACAAGCCGTTTTCCCTGCCGTACCAGCGTTTGCGTCGGTATCTGGTGCGGCTCGGGGTCGACCCGGTCGAGTTTTACCGCCTGTTCGCCGTGCTGGTGGTCCCGGACGTGGTGGCCCGCGAGTACCTCGGCCTGTCGCCGGAGGAAGTGGATCTCATCACCATCGCCCGCCCGGCCGAGTCCGACGTGCGGGAGTGCTACGGCCTGGCGATGGAGGAGCCGATTGCCACCCTGGAGGGGCTGGATCGGTTTCAGCGGGCCACCGGACTGACCGGCGCCGAGGTCCGTGAGCTGCTCTGGCAGCGGCCGGCCGGGCTCGGCCCGGAGGCTGCCGGATCCTTCGTCCGCCAGGGCGGGCCGTTCGTCGTGCTGGACGAGGATGGCACGCGGCTGGTCTGCGACGGCGGGGTGCCGCTCGAGTGGTTCGAGCGGGTGAGCCGGTTCGTTCGGCTGGCCCGGCGGACCGGGCTGTCGCTGACCGATCTGGACCTGGTGCTGCGCAGCTGCTGCGGCAACCGGTTGGACGGGCCCGCGCTGGGGATTCTCGCCGTCGTCCGGTATCTGCACAACCGGCTGGATCTGCCGGTCGATGTGGTGTGCAGCCTGGCGGCGCCGATGGACACGGCCGGGATCACCGCCGACGCCGGTTCGACCGACCTGTTCGGCCGCACGTTCGGCACCGGTCCGGCGAGTATCGCCCAGCGCCTGATCTCACCGGGCACCGTGCCGGAGGAGCGGACCGAGCCGATCTGTGTCGGTGACATTCTCGCTCCCGCGAACCGGGAGTTCCGCCGCCGGGTGGCCGGCGCTCTGGCGATGAGCGAGGCGGACCTCGCCACCGTCGTCACCCGGCTGCGTGATCACTACGGGCTGCCGCCGGCGGAGCCGAGTCCGTTCGATCGGGGCGAGGTCGGGCTGCGCGCCCTGTCCCTGTTGCACCGGGTGAGCCGGCTGAGCAGCGCGCTGGGTATCTCCGTCGACGAGCTCTTCCAGGTGCTGGCGGCGCTGAACCGGGATCCGGCCCTGCGGCGGCACACCACGTTCCCGATCCTGCTCGATCTCGAGCACCGGCCACGTCGATGAGCGGGCCGCATCGGTCAGCTCCGGGAACCACTGCGCCACCCGCGCCGCCCACCCGGCCCGGTCCAGCACCAGCCCGTCGCCCGGAACGATCCCGGCCGCCTCGGCCGGCGCCACGTACTTGCGCACAGTCTTCACATCGACCCTGAGACTGGCCGATAACACCAGTTTCGGCCGGCCCGCATGCCAGTGCTGCAAGATCTCCACCACATCGATCATCTGGAACGTTCTCCTCGCCATCCGGGCCTGCGCTCGTCATCGAAGACTCCGACGAGCAGGTGCTACCTGTGGACAGCGAGCCACCAGCCCCGACACGCCCTGCGACCAGGGAATTACGTGAACGACCGGTAGGGAATTACGTGAACGCCAGCCCCCCGGACCAGGGAATTACTTGAACGCCGACATCACCGGTGGTCGTCTCGATCGGCTCCGGTTGCCGTCGACGTTGCCGTCACCTCGGGGCCGGGTCGCTCTGCCCCCTTCCTCGTCGTCCTGGCCGCTTCATGGGCCGTACCGGGCGGGTCAACCCTGGAACACCTCGACGCCGACCCCGGCCCCTCCGATCTCGTGGTGACATCTTCTACGGACGTCTGGGCCGGGGTCGGTGTCGAGGCGCGCAGCGGGGTTGACGTGGTCGGTGCGGTCTATGAAGCTTGGCGAGGACGAGGAAGCCCTCTCGCGTGGCGCGCTCCCCTGGCTCGGGTGATCTTCGGTCGTCTCCTGCTGGTCCGTGGGTACTGCGCGGCCCAGGCGCGCCGGCCGGGAGCGGAGCGGCAAGGCCGAGCGCGCAGGAGGGCTGCGCCCGGCCCGCCAGGGCCGGCTTGAAGACGTACAGAAAGTCCTCCTCGGGGCTCGGGGAACACCCCGGCAAGTGCGCTGTCTCGGCTCGCCGCTCCCGCGTCCCGACTCTGACAGGGTCGGCCGCTACCGTGCACCTGTGGTATCTCCGTTGTCGCGTTCCGGCCCTGAGCACGTGCACGTTCGGTTGCCGGTCGTCGAGCAACTACTGTCCCTCGGTTGGGCAGAAGGCCAGCTCGTGTGGCAGCCGGAGTGGCGCGTGCCCAAGAACCCATCCGAAGCGGCGCGCCGTGACGAGGGCAATACCTTCGACGGCTGGCCCGTCGACCTCGCAATTTTCGATAGTGAAGAAAGCGCAAGAGATTGGCAACATCTCTTAGCGATCTTTGAGTTCAAGGCGCCGGACGGTACTGGCGGAATCAGTCAGCTCGAGACTTACATGATTCGAGAGCCACGGGCTAAGTATGGCTACTGGACGAATGGTAGTTCGAGCGCTGCACTTTATAAGCTTCCAGATGGCACCTTCCAGACCGTCGACGGTGAAGGACTCCCCCATCCCACCGACAACCTGTCGAAGCCATCGCGATCCCCCTTAACCTACGAGCGTTTGAAGGTGCCAACGGAGCGTGAACTGCGCTCGGTCTTCAATCGTCTCTTGGAAGCCGTTGTCGCCGGCGACGCGCTATCCACTCGGCCAGACGATCAGCTCAACCAAATATGCAACCTTTTACTATTAAAGCTTGACTCCGACGCCGACGGAAGCGAGGACCCACAGGCAAACGTACGCTTCCAGCTGTCCCCTACAGAAACCCAAACAGCGCGAAAAATAAAGTATGAGTTCGCCAACTTCCGGCGGTTGCGGACGGACATCTTCACCGAGGCTCAGGATGAGCGGCTTTTCCTTAGTGACCATACCATTCATCAAGCCGTTTACGAACTCTCGGGCTGGCGCCTGTTCGACATGGAGGCCGACGCCGTCTCGACTGCCTTCCAAGTATTTCGGCGCGCGAACTTGAAAGCCGGTGAAGGTCAGTACTTCACGCCAAGGCGCATCATTGAAAGTGCTGTTGAACTTATGGAGATTCGACGAGACGACAAAATTATTGACCCAGCCTGCGGCACTGGAGGGTTTCTAATCGAGGCGTTCGCTTCGATTGTTGAGAAGGCGGCGGGGCCCAATGCCGCTGCTAACGCCAGAACCTGGGCTCATAGGCAGATTTTCGGAGTGGATCGCGACAGTATCAACGTCAAACTTGCGCGGGCTATCATGGTCATTCTGGGTGACGGTTCAGCAAACATCCACGTTGGCGACTCTCTCCGTGAACACAAGTGGCGAGACGAGTATCCGCATCTTGCTCAACCGATGAAGGATGATTCGTATACTGTCGTGATCACTAATCCACCGTTCGGAAAGGACCTCAAATTCTCGCCGCTCGATGCGCGTAGGAACAATTTCGATATCGCGAAGTCGGCCTCCAGTCGGCCGAACAACTTTGCACAACTAGAAATCGGCCTAATCTTCCTAGAGCGATCTTATCGCTTACTGGTCAGCGGAGGACGCCTTGGAATCGTATTGCCTGAGACGTACTTTTTTTCACCGCGCTACTCATGGCTGGCGGACTGGCTTGAAGACAAGCTCATCCTACGAGGGGTGCTAAACATTCCAATGGAGGCATTCCAAGGCTTCTGTCGGGCGAAAACGAACTTCTATGTCTTCGAGAAGATCTGATGAGGCGACCTGGTTGGTTCAGCAATGGACAGGTCTTCGTCTCGTATGCAGCAACCTGCGGGATCAACAAGGATGGCCAGGAGCTGTACAAAGTTGATCCGACGACAGGACTCAGAACCTCGGAGATCGACGACGAGTTGAGACGGGACGTTCGAGCTGCGATTAAAGGCAGGACATCGGAAACTAGTCGCTGGGTCGCCGCGGAGCGCATTCGAGCCACAAACTACGTGGTTCCGGCCTACTATGACGATCGGCTTGTCCGCGAACTCGAAGACGACCTTCTTGATACCCTGCCCGGATTCACAGCAGCGCGACTCGGTCAACTCGCTGAGGAACACACGATTCAGTTCCGCCATGGGCATGGCAGCCCCTCGGCGGACATGCGGCGTGGAGACGTTCCATACATCAAAGTATCTGATCTTCGAGCGGGTCAAGTCAACATTAACCCGACGAACCGCGTGCCCCGAGTCGTTGCTGAACGCTTTTGGCGTGGCCAGACTTCCGGACTAAGAGCTTACGACCTGCTAACGCCACTCCGCGCTAGCAAGAACATCGGCGAGTTCTGCGTCGTCATGCCCGGACAAGAAGAGTTGGTACTCACAAAGGAAATTTTAGTACTCAGGCCATCGGCCGACGCAGACTTTGGCAGCTTGTACTTGGCCTGGGCTATGTCATTGCGGATTGTGCGACAGCAGTGGTCTCGTATTGTGTTCATGCAGACAAATCGCGAGGATGCCGGCACTCGCTATAACGACATAGTCATACCCGTTCCACCGAACAGGGCGGCGGCCGACGAGGTGTCAGCCGCATTCCGGAAGTACTACGAGGGCGTATCGGCAGGGACCTGACCAAAGTCGCCTATATGTGATGCCGTTCACATGATGTGTCCTTGGTCATAGTCCGAGGATGTCGAGTGCGAGGCGGTTGCGGTCCCAGGCGGCTGCGCGGCGTCCTTCGGCGATGT
>JBOHEP010000209.1:0-24018 GCA_050701075.1 Pseudonocardia sp.
CGCCCCTCTTCTCGCGCTCAGCAGTGTCGAGCGCCCTCAGTCAGCCCATCCCTCAGCCGAGGAACTGGTCGTCGCCGGCGGCAGCGGCGTTGCTGCTGCCGTCAGAGCTGCCACCGTCGGCGCTACCACCGTCAGCGCTACCCCCGTCAGCGCTGGCGTCCCCACCGTAAGACACGGCACCGGAGATGTTGCTCTGCTCGCCGCCGAAGTTCACATTGCCGGCAGTCACCGAGACTGAGGTCGACTGGCCACCGACGGCAGTACCACCGTCGCCACCCAAGCCACCGTCGCCACCGAAGCCACCGTCGCCACCGACACTCTTGCCCCCGCCAGCGACCACCATGGTCGTCCGTGCGGGCAGCAGCTCGACGTGCAGGTCCTCGAACATTTTGGTTCCTCCCAGGATTCGCCCCGAACGGGGCGTCAGATGAAAAGGGTTCAGCAATGGGCGCAAAGGTTTCGTCCGCGCGTCTTCGTGACGTGGACGCCCCCCATCCGCATCCCTGGCCTCACCCTCATCAGCCTCATCGGTGCCGGTGAGGCTGCTTTTATCCTTGGGCGTGCTGGCCCGATTGTCACCACTTAGCTTCGCCGGTAGGTACCTAGATCGTAGGGTCGATGTCCTACTACGAAGGCGCGCTCGAAGACTACGTAGATGCACGTCGCGATCCGGGCGACCTGCCCTGATCGGCGAGAGGGGCGGCCGGTGACCGGCCGCCCCTCTCGTGCGCTCAACTGTCAAGCGCTTTCAGCACATGTGTCAGCCGATCTTCTGGTCGTCACCGGCGGCGGCGGCGTTGCTACTTCCGTCAGAGCTGCCACCATCGGCGCTGCCACCATCGGCGCTGCCACCGTTGGCGCTGGCGTCCCCGCCGGCGGACGAGGCGATGGAGCCATTGAACTGGTCACCGCCGAAGTTGCTGTTGCCGGCGGTCAATGCGGTCGAGGTCGACTGGCCGCCGACAGCGGTGCCGCCGTCGCCACCCTGGCCACCGTCGCCACCGAAGCCACCGTCGCCACCGACGCTCTTGCCACCGAGCGCAGCCACCATGGTGGTCCGCGCGGGCAGCATCTCGACCTGCAGGTCCTCGAAGCTCATTGTTGTTCCTCCCACGATCCGGCCCCCTAAGGGACCACGGATGGAAAGGGTTCAGCGGTAGGACCGCGAAACGTCCGTGAATCGTCGATGACGTCGACGGCCGTTCGAATCCCGACATCCCCCTCATCGAAGGCCTCAACGCGTGCCGATGAGACCTCTTCTATCCTTGGTCAGCAATCGACCGGATGTCACCACCTAGATCGATTGTGCCCTACCTATGAGTTACGCCGGTGTTACGCATGGCCGTTCCGCCGGGATGGCGAGCCGCATCGCAGACGAGTTCGAATGCCGGTTCGGACGCGACGGGCTTGGCGAAGCAGCGGCTGTTCGGGGCGCAGCGGTAGGCACCGAACCGCGGCATCGGCGCATAGCCGGCGCTCACGTAGAGCGCCATCGCCTCCGGTTGCCGGGTACCGGTCTCCAGGACCATCCGGGCGCGGCCGGCCGCGGCGGCGGAGCGCTCCAGATCGGCGAGCACCGCGCGGGCGAACCCGCGGCCACGGTGGCCGTCGACGACGTACATCCGCTTGATCTCCGCGTCGCCGTCGCGCAGCTCCGGATCGACGCCACTGTCACGGGCCCGCCAGCCGCCGTTGGCCACGGGCACCCCGCCGAGGTAGCCGACGACGAAAAAGCCACGCGGGGCCGCGAACTCGGCGGGATCGACCGGCGTGACGTCCGTGGCGCCGTATCGGTCGACGTACACCTGCTGGACCGCGGCGATCAGCGCGACGGCGTCGGGATGGTCGAAAGGGACCGGGTGCAGCTCGAGCACGTTCGCCACCATAGGACGACGCCCGGTAGATCTCCCCCACCTGCCCGGACGGCTCGCTCGCCGTCCAGGACGGCTACCCGCTCGCCTTCGCCCGTTGCCGCCAGGTGGTGAGCGCCCGCTCCGTGTAGCCGGCCGGCTCCGCACGTCCGGACAGCACCAGGTCCAGTGCCGCCTGGAAGGAGTCGCTGCCATCGAGGTCCTCGCTCATCGGCCGGTAGCCCGGCTCACCGGCGTTCTGCTCGTCGACCAACGCCGCCATCCGGGCGAACGTCTCGCGCACCTGCGCCTCGGCGACCAGCCCGTGGTGCAGCCAGTTCGCCACGTGCTGACTCGAGATCCGCAGCGTGGCGCGGTCCTCCATCAACCCGACACCGGCGAGGTCGGGCACGGTGGAGCTGCCGATCCCCAGCCCCACCCAGCGCACGACGTAACCGAGGATCGCCTGGGCGTTGGTCTCCAGCTCGTGGCGCCTGTCCTGCGCCGAGACCCCTGCGCCCCCGTCGGCCAGCACGGGCACCTCGAGCAACAGGCGCCGGTCTGTGAGCGGTCGGTCGGTGAGCTCACGTTGGCGAGCCACCACGTCGGTGCGCAGGTAGTGCAGCGCGTGCAGGGTGGCCGCGGTGGGCGAGGGTACCCACGCGCAGTTCGCGCCCTCCTCGGGCTGCGCGCCCTTCGTCTCCAGCATCTCGGCCATCGCGGCGGGTTTGGCCCACATGCCCTTGCCGATCTGCGCCTGCCCGGCGAACCCGGCGCGCAGTGCGACGTCGACGTTGCGGTCCTCGTAGGCGCGCAACCACGTCGAGGACCTCATGTCGTCCTTGCGCACAACCGGTCCGGCCTCGAAGTCGGTGTGGATCTCGTCGCCGGTGCGGTCGAGGAAGCCGGTGTTGACGAAGATCACCCGGTCCTGCGCCTGCGCGAGGCACGCCTCCAGGTTCACCGAGGTGCGCCTCTCCTCGTCCATGATTCCGATCTTGAGCGTGGTCGGCGCCAGGCCGAGCGCCTCCTCGACCGCGGCGAACAGCTCCACGGCGAGCGCCACCTCGTCCGGACCGTGCATCTTCGGCTTCACGATGTAGACGCTGCCCGCTCGGGAGTTGGCGTACCGGCCCAGCCCGCGCAGGTCGTGCAATGCGGCAGTGGCCGCGACGAGTGCGTCGAGCACACCCTCGGCGACCGGCTCCCCTGCTGGGGTGCGCACGGCATCGGTACGCATGTGGTGCCCGACGTTACGCACGAGCAGCAGCGACCGTCCGGGCAGGGTGAGCGGCTCGCCGTCGGTGCCGGTGTAGGAGCGGTCGCCGTTGACCCGCCGTTCGACGGTCCTGCCGCCTTTCTGGAACGACGCGACCAGCTCCCCGGTCATCAGGCCGAGCCAGGTGCGGTAGGCCGCCACCTTGTCCGGCCCGTCGACCGTGACGACGGAGTCCTCCAGGTCGACGATCGTGGTGAGGGCGGACTCGCACACGACGTCGGCGACGTGGGCGTGGTGGCGGCGCCCCACGTGGTGTTCCGGGTCGATCGTCAGCTCGACGTGCAGGCCGTGGCGGCGCAGCAGGACCGCGGTGACAGCGCCGCCATCCCTGCGGTGCCCGGCGAGCTGTTCCGGATCAGCGAGCGCGGTGGCTCCGGAACGGGTCTGCACCACGAGCTCGCCGGGATCGTCCACCCGGTACGCGACGGCGTCGGCGTGGCTGCCGACGCCGAGCGGGAACAGCTCGTCGAGCAGCCGGTCGGCCTCGGCGATCACCTGGTCACCACGCCGCTCGTCGTAGCCGAGTGCGAGCTCGTGGTCGCGCGGGAGCGCGTCGGTGCCGTAGAGCGCGTCGAACAGCGACCCCCATCGGGCGTTGGCGGCGTTGAGGGCGTAGCGCGCGACGGTGGCCGGCACGACCAGCTGCGGGCCGGGGACCGTGGCGATCTCCGGGTCCACCCGGTCGACGTGGACCTGCGGTTGCGCAGGCGGCACCAGATAGCCGATCTCGGTGAGGAACACCTCGTAGGCGTCCACGTCGCCGGGGCCGTGCTCGCGGTGCCAGCCGTCGATCTGCTCCTGCAGCTCGTCGCGGCGGGCCAGCAACTGCTCGATCCGCCCGGCGAAGCGCTCCTGCAAGGTGGCGACCGCCGACCAGAACCGGTCCGGTTCGAGGCCAAGGCCGGGCAGCAGCTCCTCGGCCACGAAGGCCCGCAGAGCGGGATCGACCTGCAGTTCGGTGCTCGACGTCACGACCACCCTCTCCTCCGACCGACTGTGTCTACCACCGGATCAAACTCCTGGCCTGGTCTGGTGACGAGGCTCTTGACGGCTGCCGTCACCGGTACGAGGCGTGACCGAGGATGAATCGGATGAATTCCTGGTCCGCGCAATGGTCAGGGCAGTGCCACCACCCGGCGCGGCAGCTGGTCGGGATGGTGAATCCGTCGAAGCTTCCCTCCGAGCCATCCATGAGGGCGGTGAAGATGTGCTCGCCATACTCTTCGCCGTCGGGGTTCCCCCAGCGCGGGACGTCGACGCGCTCGAGCCGGCCGGACTCCGCGATCGTCAGGGTGACCCGATGCGTCCAGCCACCCGCATCGACGCACGCCACGGCCGGCTGGTCGTCGAGCGGCTCCCAGCGCACCGCGGGCGACAGCGTGGCCGCCGGCACGAAGCACAGCTCGCCGGCCAGTCGGCCCATCGCGCTGCGACTGACATCCGGTCCGGTGGCGGCGAGGAACGGGACGTGTCCGAACAGACGCCACCGCATCTGTCCGGTTCCGCCGGTACCGGTCGAAGCCGCGGATGAACAGCGGCCCGAGGTGGGTGGTGGCCACCCAGATGAACCCGTCGGGCGGCGCGAGCACCCAGTCGGCCTCGTAGCGCTGCCACCGGCCGACCTTGATCTCGCCGTGCTGGCGCATCACCGCTGCGCGTCGCAATGGCGTGCCGGGCGCGATCGCACGGATCAGCCATCGGCGGGCCGGTTCGGGTAGGCCGTCGAGCAGGTCCTGGGTGAACAACGTCGGGTCGGTCGTCGGCGCGGCCAACACCGGCGGCAAGCGTCCGGCCGAGGTGGCGGGTTGACATGAATACACAGGGCGAGGGGGACTCCCCATCGGGGCACCGTACGGCGACAGACGCTCACGCCGTACTCGTGTGCCAGGCGTGCCCGTACGTGTGGGAGGCGGCGCAGACCGATGGGAACGAATTCGCCGCGGAGTGAGCGGCGGTTGCTGCACGGTTGCAGCAAACGGGCCGATCGGCGGTCCCGCCCGTCCGCTGCTGGAACTGGGTGCGGACCAGAACTCGACGGTGGTCTTCCCGCTGCCCATCGACATCATCGGACCGTTCCTGGCCGGCTTTCGGCCCGAAGCCGGCCCGCCTTCCCCTCGGTGAGCCTTCTCAGCGCGGCTCAACGCCGGGCTGCGGCCGGGCCTGACCGCGCTGCGCCGCGGCGACGGTCCCGCCATCCGCAGCGATGTGCTCGCCGGGGTGACGGTCGCGGCCTACCTCGTGCCCCAGGTGCTGGCCTACGCCGAGGTGGCCGGGCTGGCGCCCGTCGCCGGGCTGTGGGCAGCGGTCGCGGCGCTGGCCGCGTACGCCGTGCTCGGATCGTCGCGGCAGCTGTCGGTCGGCCCGGAGTCGACCACCGCGCTGATGACCGCGATCGCCATCGCGCCGCTCGCGGCCGGCGGTGCGCAGCGCTACGCCGCACTGTCCGCGGCGCTCGCCCTGACGGTCGGCGCGATCTGCCTGCTCGGGCGCGCGGCCCGGCTCGGGTTCCTGGCCGATCTGCTGTCCCGCCCGGTGCTGATCGGCTACCTCACCGGCATCGCGGTGGTCATGATCGCAGGGCAACTGGAGAACGTCACCGGGTTCCCGTCGACGGCAGCACATTCCTCACCGACCTGGGGTCCTTCGCCGGCCGTCTCGACCAGGCCCACCTGCCGACGCTGCTGCTGTCCGCAGCCGTGCTGGCGTTCCTGCTCGGCACCCGGATGCTGCTCCCCCGCGCCCCCGGACCGCTGCTCGCGGTGCTGCTCGCGGCCGGCGCGACGGCGGTGTTCTCCCTGGAGCGTCTGGGCGTGCAGGTCGTCGGCGCCGTACCGCAGGGGGCGCCGCTGCCGGGGGTGCCGGTTGTGGACGCAGCCGATGTCGTGGACCTGCTGCTCCCGGCCGTCGGCGTGGCGATCGTGGCCTACTCCGACAACGTGCTCACCGCCCGCGCCT
This sequence comes from Pseudonocardia sp., assembly GCA_050701075.1. GTDB lineage: Bacteria > Actinomycetota > Actinomycetes > Mycobacteriales > Pseudonocardiaceae > Pseudonocardia. The sequence goes on from JBOHEP010000209.1 coordinate 6,085, forward strand.
TCGCCGCGAAGCACGGCCACCGGATCGACGCCGACCAGGAGATGCTCGCCCTCGGTGCGGCGAACGTCGCCGCCGGGTTCCTGCAGGGTTTCCCGGTGAGCAGCAGCGGCAGCCGCACCGTGATCGGCGACTCCCTCTGGGCAGCCGCAGTCAGCTCACCTCGCTCGTCACACTGCTCGCGGTGGTCGCCGTCCTGATCGTCGGCGGCCCGGTCCTCGCCGCCTTCCCGACCGCGGCACTGGGCGCCCTGGTGGTCTACGCCGCGCTGCGCCTGGTGGACGCAGGCGAATTCCGCCGCATCGCCCGCTTCCGCCGCTCCGAGCTCGCCCTCGCACTGGCGACCACGGCCGCCGTGTTAGCCGTGGGCGTGCTCTACGGGGTGCTCGCCGCCATCGGCCTGTCGATCCTCGATCTGTTGCGGCGGGTCGCCAGGCCACACGACGGCATCCTCAGGTTCGTCCCAGGAGTCGCCGGGATGCACGACGTCGACGACCACCCGGAAGCCACGACCGTGCCCGGCCTCGTCGTCTACCGCTACGACGCGCCGCTGTGCTTCGCCAACGCCGAAAACTTCCGCCGCCGCGCGATCGCCGCCGTGGACGTCGCCCCGACACCCGCCCGGTGGCTGCTGCTGAACATGGAGGCCATCATCGAGATCGACATCACCGCCGCCGACACGCTGAACGGGCTGTGCGACGAGCTCGACCTTCGCGGGTTGCGGTGGCGCTGGCCAGGGCGAAACAGGACCTTCAGCAGGATCTGCAGCGCAGTGGCCTACGGGACCGGATCGGCCCCGAACGGATCTTCCCCACCCTCCCCACAGCTGTGGCGGCCTTCTGATCGATTCCGTGAAACTGGTGCTCGTGAGGGCGGGGCTACGCAGGTGCGTCGGGTCGGGACCGTAGCGTGTGTCGGTCAGGTCACCGCTGACCAGTAGATGGATGACCCCGCCTTCCGGGCCGAGCTCGCAGCATGGAGCGCCGACCCTGCCGAGCGCCACGACGGGGCCCGGCCTTCGCCGGCACCTCGCTGCCCGAGCCTCAGGGCGGCTGGGTGCTGCGCGACGTCACCGGCGGCACGGGCACTGCCCGCGTGCCCGTGCCGAACTGGAGCGGGCCGCCGGAGCGGTTCGACCTGGTGGCGCACGGCGAGCTGCTGGTCGCCCCGCGGCGGCCGGGCACCTGGTTCTCCGCGGCCGAGTCCCGGCTGCCGCGTGACCTCGCCGGTCAGGCCGCGCTCGCGGCGGCGGCCTGCCACAGCGCCGTCGCCCTTCAGCTCGCCCGGGACCGCCTGGTGCCGGCCCGTGGGGAGGAGCGCAGGCGGCTGCGCCGCGACCTGCACGACGGTGTCACGTCCGCTCCGGTCGGACCCGGATGCTCACCGAGGTCGTCCGCCGGTCGGTACCCGGGAGGGGACGTCACCGCAACTGCTCGACACCCTGGCCGCCGACGTCGACGTGTGCACCGCCGAGGTCCACGAGCTCACCGACGGGCTGCGGCCCTCAGCCCTCGACGATGGCCTCGAGGGTGGCCACAGCAACATCCGCTCCGGTCCGTCCGGCACCACCGTCGAGCTCCTGCTCCCCCTGACGAGCTAGCGCAGCATCGCTTGAGTTCATCGGGTTTGGAGTACGCCGCCAGCTTCGTGATCGTTGAACGGGTACACAGAGCCGCGTTCCGTGCGGCTCCCGGTACCGACACGCTGATCTCGGCAGGTCACCGCAGCTCCGGTGGTGGCGCCGCTCCGGTGGTGGCGCCCTCCGCGTCGCAGTATGAATTCGGCCTGGTACGGCCGAAGTATCCGCGGTAGGGCGAAGGGCGGCTGGTTTTAGCGGGGCGGCCGCCGCTCGCCGCCACCTCCCCGCTGCCATGATCGCCAAATGCGGGACATGAGCTGCGCATATGCAGCTCATGTCCCGCATTCGACGATCATGAGCATCTGGTAACCGCGCCGGCCGACTCGGGTAAGGAATCGCGGTCAACGCCCACGGCCGCGCCGTGTCAGCCCCGCGGGGCGAGTCGGTGACCAAGAAAAGGCCGAGGGAGCGCGGGCGGCTGGGCCGACGATGACACCACGGGTCGTGTGCCCGACCCGGAGCTGGTCGTCCGGCGGGTATTCGTGGTCGCACCCGCCGAATACCCGCCGGACGATCAACTTGGCTCGGTAGATCATCGATCGACCCTGACGGGTAGTTCGATCGGGCTGCCAGGGCAAGTTCGAGGCGGACAAGGTGAGTGGTTCGGGTGCGGTCGAGGGATGCCGTTCCAGTAGGGGTTCCGCCGCTGTCCACCTCCGGAATCGTGTCGGGGCACCCCGGTAGCCTCACCGCAGGAGGTGCGTGATGCCGGCGGTGACCCAGGTCAGGATCGAGAACGTCACGCCCGCGAGGTTGGTCAAGCTGGTTCTCGCCGGCCGGATCCGGCTCCCGTCCTTTCAGCGCGACTACCGATGGCACACCCGCGACGTGGAGAATCTCTTCGACAGCGTGCGAAAGAGCTACCCGATCGGCAACCTCTTGCTGTGGGAGCGCCCTGCTCCCGCCGATCGCATCACGATCGGCCCGCTCGTACTCGACGTGCCCCAGGTGCAGCAGGCCCGATGGGTGGTCGACGGGCAGCAACGGATCACGAGTCTCGTCGGCGCACTGGCTGCACCTGAGGGGGTAACGGACCCTCGCTTCACCATCTACGTCCACCTCCCGACCATGGAGTTCCGGGCGAGTTCGCGCCCCCCTGCCGGGCCCTGGCTGCCGCTGCGGTCCGCCGGATCGGCTCAGCACCTCCTGGCCTGGCAGCGTGATCACGCCGAGTTCCTCGGGGACGAGGAGTTCGCCGCGGCCGGGGAGGTGGCCGCAGCCCTCCAGGAGTACCCGATACCGAGCTACATCGTGGAGGCCGACGACGAGCGGGAGCTGCGCGTGGTCTTCGACCGTATGAACAACTACGGTCGCACGCTGCGCAAGGAGGAGGTGTTCGACGCCCTGCACGGCATGCAGGGAAGCGCGGAGCCCGGCGACCTGGGGGCCGTCGGCGCCTCCATCGCCGCGGCCGGATTCGGACGCCTCAAGGACGGCGACGTCCTGCGAAGCCTGCTCGCGATACGCGATCCCGACATCTTCCGGGGTGTGCACGACGAGTTCGAGAATGACGGGGATCGGCGGCGGGCCTTCAAGGTCACGGAACACGTCCTGCTCGATGTCGTCGCCTCGTTGCGAGGCGATCTCTTCATCCCGCACGTCAGGGTGCTTCCCTATCCCTCCGTCATTCCTCTGCTCGCTGCGCTGGTGCATCGCTTCGGCCGGCCCACGGGCCGTACCGCGGCCCTGGTGCGGCGGTGGTTCTGGCGTGGCGCGGCCCTTGGCGCAAACCCCGCGGGCAACGTCCCCCTCGTCCGACGCACCCTGCGTGCGGTAGCCGCTGCCACGACATCCCAGGAAGCCGCGCTGGCCCTGCTTGCAGCCCTACCTGACTCGCCGCGGCGGTGGCAGCCCGACCTGACCCAGGTTCACCTCAACCGGGCCCTGACCCGCGTCAACCTGCTCGGGTTGATCGGGCTCGGCCCGAAGGAGCTCCTTCCCGCCGGCACCGACCTACCGCTGCCCAACCCGGTCATAGCGCCGGGCGAGCTGCTCGACACGGAGGACTCCCCACTCGTCCGCATGGTCGCGTCGAGAGTCGACCATCCGCTGGCGGCCACGATGGCGAACCGCATCCTGCACCCGCCCGTAGCCGGGGACGTCGTCCAGACGCTGTTGCGCGCCGACCCGACGGTCCGGGCGAGCCACGCGGTCGACGACGAGTGCAGCGCGCTCCTGGCCGCCGGCCAGTGGGTGGGCGCCCTCACCCACCGCGCCGACGTGCTCAGCGCGTCGATCGCCGAACTGGTCGACGAGCAGGCCGAGTGGGGTGCTCGCGACCGGTTCACCTCCGCCGAGTTGCTGGGGACGGTAACGCTCAGTGCTTAGGGCGGTGAACGGATCGGCACGAGTCGTCCTGCAGGGCCGCGACGTCGGCGAACTGGTCTTCAGCGCGGGCGGCAGCATGTTCCGCTACACCGACGATCTCCTCGACCCCGAGCACCACGTCCTCGGGCAGGTGTTCGAGGAGTCCCCACGCCAGCGGTTCCGCGAACCAGTCGGCCTGCCGACGTGGTTCGCAAACCTACTTCCCGAGCAGGGCAGCGGGCTACGCCGCTACTACGCGTCGAGATTCGGCGAGCGACACCTCGACGACGCACGACTTCTGCTGTCCCTCGGCGGCGACCTACCGGGAGCGTCGATCGTCATACCCCACAACGTCCCGGAGAGCGGCGTCCTGGTGGACACGGCTGAGGTTCGCGTCGACGGCACCGGTTTACACCTGTCCGCGCTGGCCGGGGCCCAGTTGAAGATGTCGGTGCTGCGGGACGGGGAGCGGCTCACCATCCCGGCCCGCGGAGAAAGTGGGGGCTGGATCGCGAAGCTCCCCGATCGCGCATTCCCCGGGCTGGCGGAGAACGAGTTCTTGATGATGCGGTGGGCTGCCGCCGCGGGCGTCGACGTCCCGAGGGTCGACCTGCTGCCCATGGCCGGAGTACCGGACATCTTCGACGCGCGGCTGGAACCAGACGCCGTCGTCTATGTGGTCGAGCGGTTTGACCGCACGCCCGACGGCGGCCGCGTGCACATCGAGGATCTCGCCCAGGTGACGGGCAAGCTGCCGGTCCACCGCGACCGCGGCGCCACCTACGACGGCATCGGACTACTGATCCGGTCACTAACCGGAGACGAGGGATACGCGGAGTACCTGCGACGACTCGTCGCCATGGTGATCATGGGCAACGCGGATGCGCACCTCAAGAACTGGTCGTTGAGGTACCCCGACGGGCGGACACCACATCTTTCTCCCGCCTACGACCTGGTGTGCACAACGATCTACAAGAATGTGTCGAGCCGCCTCACATTCTCTCTGGGCGGGGAGAACCGGTCCGACGCGATCGGGCTGGACGAGTTCCGAGCCGCGGCGGCAGCGGCCGGCTTCTCCACCGATACCGCCGCCCAGATCGTTCACCAGGCGGCTCAGGACCTTCGCGCAGCGTGGCCACACGTCCGGCGGGAGAAGCTCTTTCCTGATCTTGTGGCCCATATGGACCGCCGTCTGGCACACCACCCGCTCCTCGGGTGACCGGCATACCGGGAGGCGGAGCGCGACCGCGGGACAGGAACTACCTGACCTTGCCCGCTGCGCGCATCCCGATACCGGCGGTCGCACACGGCCACCACGTCTGCGTATGGACGCACCCGGTGCAGCGATCGTCATCGCCACGCCGGTGCTTCGCGAGTGCACGTTCGCGACCGACGCAACCCGCGAACCAACGGATCGAGGAGCTGCTGGGCGCTGCCGAACCGTTCCGGGAGCACGCCGTCGACGACCTCGCGGAACGCTGGCGATCTGTCTCCCATCAGACGGGACAGCTGCATCCGTGACGGCAGGGCGTGGCCCTGAGCCTGGCACGGGAGGGCCGCTCGGTCGGAATCTGCGCCCGTGACCCGTCCGATCTCGCGCGCACCATGGCGAAGCTGCACGCCGAGGGCGTGCCGGCCCACGGGACGGTTGCGGACGTGGCCCGAGCCGGGGACGTCGAGCGGTTCGTCGAGGAGGCAGCTGATGTACTCGGACGGATCGACCTGCTGGTCGCCAACGCCGGCGGTACCGCCGGGGGAAGATTCCTGCACTCGACGCAGTCGGACTAGCGGCGCCGGCTTCCAGCCGGAGATCGACGTGATGATGACCGCTGCGCCGCCCCCGGATCGGCGCATGTGCGGCACACAGGAACGGATCGCCCGCGCCGCGTGCCCGACGTTGAGCTCGAAGGTCTCGGACCACGTGGTAGCGCGCCATCGGCGTTCCGCCGCCTCCCGACGTAATCTCGTCCAGAGCATCGACGCAGTGCCCAGGAGGTAGGCGGTGGCGTTGGACCGAGCAGTCCGCCAGGGGTTCGAACACGCCCTCGACCCCAAGAACGTCATCAGCGACCCGGTCAAGTGCCGGGCCTACGAGTGCGACGGCCTCACCGGCTACCACGTCGTCCCCGAGCTCGTACTCCTCCCCCGCACCGCCGAGCAGGTTGCCGCCGCGGTGCGGGTCTGCGCTCAGCACAGCGTGCCGTTCGTCGCCCGCGGCGCCGGCACCGGGCTCTCCGGCGGCGCGCTGCCCGTCGCCGACGGTGTGGTGATCAGCCTGGCCCGGCTCAAACGGGTGCTCGAGATCGACCCGGTGAACCGCCGCGCGGTGCTCGAACCCGGCGTCACCAACCTGGAGATCACCACCGCGGCCGCGCCGCACGGGCTCTACTACGCACCCGACCCGTCCAGCCAGCAGGTCTGCACCATCGGCGGCAACGTCGCGGAGAACTCCGGCGGGGCGCACTGTCTGAAGTACGGCTTCACCACCAACCACGTGCTCTCCTGCGAGGTCGTGCTGGCCGACGGCTCGGTGGTCACCCTGGGCACCGACACCGGCGAGCAACTCGGCCCCGACCTGCGCGGGGTGTTCCTCGGCTCCGAAGGCACCCTCGGGATCACCACCAAGATCACCGTCCGGCTGCTGCGAACGCCGGAGTCCGTGCGCACACTGCTCGCCGACTTCCCATCCGTGGCCGCGGCCGGCGACGTCGTCAGCGACATCGTCGCCGCCGGGATCGTTCCGGCCGCCGTCGAGATGATGGACACCCTCGCCATTGAGGCCGCCGAGGAGGCGGTGCACGCCGGCTACACCGTGGGCGTCCCGGCGGCGCTGGTGGTGGAGCTCGACGGCCCGGTCGAGGAGTGCGACGTCCAGTTCGAGCAGGTCAAGGCCATCTGCGACCGGCACGGCTGCACCCGGCTGCACATCGCGGGCTCCGTCGAGGAACGGGCGGCGATCTGGCGCGGGCGCAAGGCCGCCTTCGCCGCCGTCGGGCGGATCTCACCGGACTACTTCGTGCAGGACGGCGTCGTCCCGCGCACCCGCCTCGCCGAGGTGCTCGACCGGATCGCCGAGATGGGCCGCGACGTCGGCATCCGGGTGGCCAACGTCTTCCACGCCGGTGACGGCAACCTGCATCCGCTGGTGCTCTACAGCGCCGCGGCGGGCGAGACCGAACGCGCGGAGAAACTCTCCGGCAAGATCGCCGAGCTGTGTGTGGAGCTGGGTGGATCGCTGTCCGGCGAGCACGGGATCGGCACGGACAAAGCGTGTTCGATGCCCAAGATGTTCTCCGAGGAGGACCTCGACGTGATGCGGCGCGTCCGCGCAGGATTCGACCCGCGGGGGTTGTGCAACCCCGGGAAGATACTGCCCACGCCGCGGCTGTGTGGAGAGCGGCCGGGGAAGTACCGGCCGCACCCGCTGGAAGAGGCCGGAGTGATCGAGCGGCTGTAGGTCCTCACCGCACCGGAAGATCCAATGAGCTGGGACCGGGTGGCGGACGGATGACCCGGCCAGGAGACCATCGTGGAAGACACCTGATCGTTCGTGGACGATCCGGACGCTGTCTCGAAACGAACAGCCCAGCCTCACTGGTCCGCGAGGATCCGCCGACTGAGGGCGGCGACGATTCGACCGGCGGCATCGACGGTCGATCTCGCCGTTCCCAGCTCGGCGTCGCCCAGATCGGCGGGATACCGGCCAGCGATTACGAGGTCGCACTGCAGAACCCCGCCGGACGGCGGCTGCCTGCGTACGCTCGTCCATGACCATCGCATCGAGCCGGTTCGGCGCCTAACTTCTCGCCTCACCCGTCGAGGACGGACAGCTCACCGGCCGGGAGGCGTTCAACGAGCTGTCGAGATCGGTGACCGCGTCATCACCCGCTGGCCCAACACCGGCAGGTCCTCGGCCAGGGCCCTTGCTGGAGCGGGCTGAAGGGCTGAGGGCGGGGGCTGAGGGCGGTGCGGTGGGCGGCCACGAGGATCACGACGCGATCGGCCGCGTTCTCAGGTAGTCACCGACGACTGCTGCGAGCTTGGCCTGACCCACCGGCTTGGGATGGAACGCAAGCTGGTCGAAGGTCGGAGCCGGGAACCCGTTCACATACGGATCGGACGAGCAGACCTCGTGTCCGGAGAACGCACCGTAGGTGGAGACGAACTCGACTCCAGCTCGCGACGCTGCCGTCCGGATCGTCGAATTGAGTAGCTCTTCCTGCGAGTTGAACCACGCTTGCGACGGTGTCGAGAACCCGCTGCAGGCCTTCGTCGGTCGCTGCGGGAACAGGTCCGGGTAGCCCAGCACGAGCACCCGAGCGTCCGGCGCGGCGGACCTGATCGACCGGAAGAGAGCGACCAGCGAAGTGGCCTGGTTCGCGATCACTCCGGCCACCGCGGGCGTCTGCCGAAGACACGCCGCGGTGGCCGCCTGCGGAGTCAGGCCGCCATAGCAGGTACTCAACACCTTGACGAAGTCGACGTCGTTCCCACCGACTGTGATCGTGACGAGCTTGACCGAGGACGCGTCGATGACTCCGAAAAGCGGTAGCTGGTTGTTCCGGACGTCGGCAATTCTGTTCCCGGAACAGGCGTAGAAGATCAAGCTCGACGGGACCCGCACCCTGGGAATCAGGCCGGCCGCCAGCACCTTGGGATAGGCGTTGTTGGACTGCCGGCATGCTCCGCTGCTCGCGATGTAGTCGAGCGCGCCGTCGCCGGAGGAGAAGGAGTCGCCGAGGGCGACGTACTTGTCCGCGGCCGGGTCCTGGCAGGACACGGCCTGGAACGTCAGGACACCGTCGTTGTTGGCCTCATCGGCCTCCCCGACGGCGTTGTCGACGTCGGCGATGAATCGAACCGTGTGGGTTCCCGCCGCTATCGGTGTCGGTCCCGCGCCCGGCCCCGAGGACCAGATGTGGTCATGTGTGTCGGTCGCGCCGGACGGGATGCTGAAGTGCCCGCCGTCGAAGGTCACCCCGTCGACCTCCCACCTGATGCCGAAGAACCCGCTCTCCGCGGCACCATTGTTCTTTATGTAGGCGCGGATGGTCGGTGTCGACCCGGCACAGACGGGCGTGCTGAGCGGCTCGACCTGCGTCACCTGCAGGTCGACGTCGGCAGCGGCCGCCGGCGACGCGGTGATCAACAGGACGATGGCGGAAACGACTGCCGAGGACAGCAGTGAAAGACGTAGGCTCATAAGACGTTGCACGACCTCTTCAGACGCTTGGGAGCCCCGACCGACCTCCACTCAGATACCCGACTTGTCGAGCACACCTGCTCCGGCGTTACACGCGCCATCGCGGTCTTGCCAAGGCACCGCATCCGGGCCGCGCACGGGGGCGCAATGTCCCGTTTCCGATGATGTTGGCGGGTTGATCGAGCGCTTATAGTCTGACTAGACAGTCCATCATCGGGAGGCCGCATGAACTGGCAGGTCCAGGAAGCGAAGCAACGCTTCAGCGAGGTGCTGCGCGCCGTCGAGAAGGAGGGCCCGCAGACGATCACCCGCCACGGCGAGGAGGTAGCGGTGGTCCTCGACATCGCCGAGTACCGCAAGCTGACCGGACGACCACGGTCCTTCGTCGATCATCTGCTGGCCTTCCCGACCTTGGACGACGATGCCGCCGACGTGTTCGACGAGATCGAGGCGGAGCGCAAGAAGGACTTCCCCCGCGAGATCGATCTCGGGATCGACGAGTGAGCTACCTGCTCGACACCAACATCATCTCCGAGCTGGTCAAACGCAGGAAGAACGCGGGCGTACTCGACTGGTTCGCTGCGACGCGCTCGGTCGACCACTACCTCAGCGTCCTGACCGTCGGGGAGCTGCTGCGCGGGGTCCATCGTCTACGGAACCGTGGAGATCACCGACAGGCCGATGTGCTGGAGCGCGCGATGACGGAGTTGCGTGCCGAGTTCGCCGAACGGATCGTCCCGGTCGCACCCGACGTCGCGCAGGAGTGGGCGCTGCAACCGCTGTCGCGATCGATCCCGGTCGTCGACGCCCTGATCGGGGCGACGGCGAGGGCCCGTGGCTGGACGCTCGTCACGCGCAACACCAAGGACTTCGACCACGTCGGCGTCCGGCTGCTCAACCCGTTCACAAGCTGAGGCAGTCGATCAGGTTTCGAACGGCCCAGACGGCGTACGGATCGTTATCAAAGAGGGTCCGTTGCGAGAACCGCATGCGTCGACGCCACCGGTTAGGGTCTGCCGATCGTGTTCACCACAGGGTAGCTCGGGGGCGGGATGGACGAGACGGGGCGAGCGCGCGTCTCGACTCCGCCATGACCACCCCACTCGAGGCTGTCGGCTCCGCCACCAACGCCGAGCCCGAGGCCGCCACCGCCGGGATGGGCACGGCGATCCAGGGCCGGTCACTCGGTCAGATCGCTTGGCTGCGGCTGCGCCGCGACAGGGTCGCGCTCGGCGGCGGCGCCGTCATCGTGGCGCTCATCCTGGTCGCGATCTTCGCGCCGCTGATCGTCGGGCTCCTGGGCCACCCGCCGCTGGAGTTCCACTACGAGAAGGTCGATCCCGACCTGCAGGTCCCCGTCGGCTCGTTCGGCGGGATCAGCGGCGACTTCCTCTTCGGCGCCGAGCCGATCAACGGTCGCGACCTGTTCAGCCGGGTCGTCTACGGGGCCCGGATCTCGTTGCTCATCGCGTTCCTCGCCACGGTGCTGTCGGTGCTGATCGGTACCGTGTTCGGCGTGATCGCCGGGTACTACGGCGGCTGGGTGGACACCGTGATCAGCCGCACGATGGACGTCTTCCTGGCGTTCCCGCTGCTGCTCTTCGCACTGGCACTGGCCGGCGTGGTGCCCGACCGGGCGTTCGGCCAGGAGGGTGACACCCTGCGGATCGCGCTGATCGTGTTCATCATCGGCTTCTTCAGCTGGCCCTACATCGGCCGGATCATCCGCGGGCAGGCCCTTTCGCTGCGCGAGCGCGAGTTCGTCGACGCCGCCCGGAGCCTCGGCGCCCGCACCCCACGCATCCTGTTCACCGAGATGCTGCCCAACCTGGTCGCGCCGATCCTGGTCTACGCCACGTTGCTGATCCCGACGAACATCCTGTTCGAGGCGGCGCTGTCCTTCCTCGGCGTCGGCATCCGGCCGCCCGCGCCGAGCTGGGGCGGGATGCTCTCCGAGGCAACGCACTGGTACCAGATCGCACCGCATTTCATGATCTTTCCAGGGTTGGCGATCTTCGTCACGGTGCTCGCGTTCAACCTGTTCGGCGACGGCCTGCGTGACGCGTTGGATCCGCGGTCACGGTGAACGATCCGTCGATGAGACGAGATACCGATGAGTTCTGACCTCAGACGACGAAGGGGTGCTCGATGAGACGCAGGCGCAGAGCCGCGGTGGTGGCGCTCGGCGCGATCACGGCGCTGACGCTGGCGGCATGCGGCGGCCCGTCCGGCAGCGGCGGCGCGACGGGTGCGGGCGGCAGCAGCGGTGGGATCAGCAACCCCTCGGACGCCAAGGGCGGCACGTTGCGCTTCGCCAACGGCGGCGACTGGGACTCCCTGGACCCGGCCGACACGTACTACGCCTACTCCTGGAACTTCGTCCGGAACTACGGGCGTTCACTGGTGATGTTCAAGTCCGCCCCGGGCCAGGAGGGCGCGACGCTCGTGCCCGACCTCGCCGAGTCCCTCGGCACACCCAGCGAGGACGCCAAGACCTGGACCTACACCCTGCGCCAGGGCGTCAAGTTCGAGGACGGCACGGAAGTGACCAGCAAGGACGTGAAGTACGCCGTCGAGAGGACGCTGGACAAGGCCACCTTCCCGAACGGGCCGACCTACTTCAACGACTTCCTCGACCTGCAGGGCTACACCAGCCCGTACGCAGACCCGGATCCGAACAAGCTGGGCCTCACCGCGGTCGAGACCCCGGATGACCGGACCATCATCTTCAAGCTGCGCCAGCCGTTCAGCGGCTTCGACTACTTCGCCCAGCTGCCCGGCACCATCCCGGTGCCGGCGGCCAAGGACACCGGCACGAAGTACAAGGAGCACGTCGTCTCCACCGGCCCGTACATGTTCGAGACCAACGAGCTCGGCAAGCGCTTCACGATGGTGCGCAACCCGAACTGGGATCCGGCCACAGACCCGAACCGCACGGCCCTGCCGGATCGCATCGAGGTCGCGCTGAACGTCAACGCCGACGACATCGACAACCGGCTCCAGTCCGGTGACCTTGATGTCGCGATCGACGGCCTCGGCGTGCAACCGGCCGCCCAGGGCAAGATCCTCGCCGACCGGGCACTGAAGGCGAACACCGACTCCGCTCTCGTCGCCCGCACGTGGTTCACCGTGCTCAACTCCGACGTCGTCCCGCTGGACAACATCCACTGCCGCAAGGCCGTGCTCTACGCGGCCGACCGCATCGGCTACCAGCGTGCCTACGGCGGCGCCACCGGCGGCGAGATCGCCACGAACCTGCTGCCACCGGTGATTCCCGGCGCGCAGCGGTTCGACCCGTACCCGTCGCGCAACGGCGCCGGCGACGTCGCGAAGGCCACGGACGAGCTGGCCCAGTGCGGTCAGCCGAACGGCTTCACCACCGCCATCTCCTACCGCGCCGAGCGGCCCAAGGAGAAAGCGACGGCCGAGGCGCTGCAGCAGTCGCTGGCCAAGGCCGGCATCAACCTCGAGATCAAGCCGTACCCCGCCGGTGACTACTTCACGCTCTACGGCGGCAACCCGGGCTTCGCGAAGGCCAACAACCTCGGGCTGCTCGTCTTCGGGTGGGGCGCGGACTGGCCCGACGGTTACGGCTTCCTCGCCCAGATCGTCGACAGCCGGGTCATCCGGGAGGCCGGCAACACCAACCTGGGCATCAAGAACCCGGCCATCGACAGGCTGATCGACCAGGCGCTGATCACGACGGACACTGCGGCACGGGAGAAGCTCTGGGTCGACGTCGACAGGTTGGTGATGGAGGACGCGTTCGTGCTGCCGGGCATCTGGGCCAAGGGCCTGCTGTACCGCCCGCCGAACCTGACCAACGCGTTCATCACCGACGGCTTCCAGATGTATGACTACCTCGCGCTGGGAACCACCCGGAAGTAATGGCCATCTACATCGTTCGACGGCTGATCGCCGCGGTGATCCTGCTGCTGATCGTCAGCGCGGCGACGTTCGCGATCTTCTTCCTGGTGCCCCGCCTGGCCGGGGCCACCCCCGAGGACCTGGCGTCGCGCTACGTCGGCAAGAGCGCCGACCCGGCGCAGATCCACGAGATCGCGGTGAAGCTCGGGTTCACCGACCCGATCTGGGTGCAGTACGGCCGGTTCGTGAAGGGCCTGGTGGCGGGGGCGGAGTACAGCACCGGCCCGACCACGGTGCAGTGCCCGGCGCCCTGCTTCGGGTACTCCTTCATCACCCAGAACCCGGTGCTGCCCGACCTGCTGGACCGGCTGCCGGTGACGATGTCGTTGGCCGCGGGGGCCGCGTTGATCTGGGTGGCGGCGGGTGTCAGCACCGGCGTGGTGTCGGCGCTGCGCCGCGGCAGTGGCTTCGATCGGGCGGCGATGGGGGTCGCGCTCGCCGGGGTGTCGCTGCCGATCTTCTTCACCGGCCTGCTCTCGCTGTCGATCTTCAGCTACACGCTCGGGATCACCGCACCCGGCGGGAGCTACACCCCGATCGAGGAGAACCCCCTGGACTGGGCCTACAGCCTGATCCTGCCGTGGATCACCCTGGCCTTTCTCTACGCCGCAGGGTACGCCCGCCTGACCAGGGCGGGCATGCTGGACACGATGGGCGAGGACTACATCCGCACCGCGCGGGCCAAGGGGCTACCGGAACGCACCGTGGTGATCAAACACGGTCTCCGGTCGGCCCTCACCCCGATCCTGACGATCTTCGGGCTGGACCTCGGACTACTGCTCGGCGGCGCGATCCTCACCGAGAGCACGTTCTCGCTGCCCGGCATCGGGAAGTACTCGGTGGATGCGGTGGTCAACAACGACCTGCCGAAGGTGCTCGGGGTGGTCCTCGTCGGGAGCATCTTCATCGTACTCGCCAACCTGGTCGTCGACCTGCTCTACGCCGTGGTCGATCCTCGGGTGCGGTACTCATGAGCGCCGACAGCGCCTTTCTCGACGTCCGCGACCTGCGGGTGCACTTCCCCACCGACGACGGGGTGGTCAAGGCCGTCGACGGGCTGTCCTTCGCCCTGGAGCGCGGCAAGCGGCTGGGCATCGTGGGCGAGTCCGGCTCGGGCAAGAGCGTGACCAGCCTGTCGATCATGGGCCTGCACCAGGTGGGCGCCGCCCGGATCTCCGGCGAGATCTGGCTGGACGGCCAGGAGCTGGTCGGTGCGGGCCCCGAGCAGGTCCGCAAGCTGCGCGGACGCACCATGGCGATGATCTTCCAGGACCCGCTGTCGGCGATGCACCCGTACTACTCCGTCGGCCACCAGATCGTCGAGGCGTACCGGCTCTACCACGACGTGAGCAAGAAGGCCGCCCGCACGCGCGCGGTGGAGCTGCTCGACCGGGTCGGCATCCCGCAGGCCACGTCGCGGTTCGACGATTACCCGCACCACCTCTCCGGCGGGATGCGGCAGCGCGCCATGATCGCGATGGCGCTGTCGTGCAACCCGGCGCTGCTCATCGCGGACGAGCCGACCACCGCCCTCGACGTCACCGTGCAGGCCCAGATCCTCGACCTGATCCGCGACCTGCAGGCCGAGTACCACTCCGCAGTGATCATCATCACGCACGATCTCGGGGTGGTCGCCGAGCTGGCCGACGACGTCCTGGTGATGTACGCCGGGAGCGCCATCGAGTCCGGCTCGGCGGTGGACGTCTTCTCCGCACCCCAGCACCCCTACACCTGGGGCCTGCTGGGTTCGATGCCGCGCTGGGACCGGGAGCGGTCCGACCGGCTGCTGCCGATCACGGGCAGCCCGCCGAGCCTGATCACCGTGCCGTCGGGCTGCGCGTTCCACCCGCGCTGCGCCTACGCCGAACGCAACGGCGGCCGCTGCGTCACCGAACGACCGGAGCTGCGGCCCGCCGGCTCAGGTGAGCATCTGGTCGCGTGCCACCTGTCACCCGAACAACGCCGGCAGATCTTCGACGACGAGATCCGGTCGAAACTGTGAGCGAGCTTGCGAGCGAACCGTCGACACAGACTGCGCTACTGACTGCGTCCGGGCTGCAGAAGCATTTTCCGGTCCGGCGCGGCCTGTTCCAGCGCAAGATCGGCGCCGTGCAGGCCGTCGACGGTCTGGACTTCGAGGTGCGCCGCGGCGAGACACTCGCGCTGGTCGGCGAGTCCGGCTGCGGCAAAACCACCACCGGAAGGCTGGTCACGCGGCTGCTCGAACCGACCGACGGAACGATCATCTTCGACGGGCGCGACATCAGCCACCTGCCGCAGCGGTCGATGCGCCCGCTGCGCAGGGACATACAGATGATCTTCCAGGATCCCTTCTCGTCGCTCAACCCCCGGCACACCGTCGGCACCATCGTCGCCGCACCGTTCCGGATCCAGGGCGTGGACCCGACGGGCGGGATCCGCACGGCGGTGCAGGAGCTGCTGGAACTGGTCGGGCTGAGCCCCGAGCACTACAACCGCTACCCGCACGAGTTCTCCGGCGGCCAGCGCCAGCGCATCGGCATCGCCCGCACCCTGGCGTTGCGGCCCAAGCTCATCGTGGCCGACGAACCGGTGTCCGCCCTGGACGTCTCGATCCAGGCACAGGTGATCAACCTGCTGGAGGACCTGCAGGACGAGTTCGAGCTGACCTACCTGCTCATCGCCCACGACCTGTCGGTCGTGCGGCACGTCTGCGACCGGGTCGCGGTGATGTACCTCGGCAAGATCGTGGAGCTGGGCGACCGGACCGGCGTGTACGCCCGGCCCATGCACCCCTACACCGTCGCGCTGCTCTCCGCCGTGCCCGTCCCGGACCCGCAGCGACGAGGCGAACGGGGGCGGATCCTGCTCACCGGCGACGTCCCCAGCCCACTCAACCCGCCGCCGGCCTGCCGGTTCCACACCCGCTGCTGGAAGGCGCGGGAGATCTGCGGGACGGTCGAGCCGCCGCTGGTCGAGCCGGTGCCCGGACACCGGGTGGCATGCCACTTCCCGGAGAACCTACCGGCAACCCCGGAGCCGTCGCCGGTTTCGCCTTGACCACCGCGTGCGGAGGGGCCGCGGAGGATCAGTGCTGGCAGGTGCCGCCCTCGGCGTAAGGCCGGATCGCGCCGAGCCACTCCTGCGCCGTCGAGACCGGCGCGCCCAGCACCGGATCCGCCGATACCGGCGCGGCGACCCGCTCCACCCCGTCCAGCGTGTAGCGCACCGTCGCCTCCGGGAACTCGTCGACGAGCCGGCGGGCGCCGAGCAGCAGGATGTGCTCGCTGTCCTGGCCGGCGATCTCCTCGGCGAGCCGAGGGTCGTCGGTGGTGAGGAAGCGCACGTCACCGCCGTCCAGCCAGCCGAACACGCGCACCGACTCGGGAACGATCAGGTGGTTCCAGTGGCCCGGCTCGGTGTGAATGTTGCTGAACATGGTGAACGCGGCCCGTGTCTTCACGCCCAGGTACGGCATGGCGGCGTTGAGCACCAGCAACCCGATGCCCACCCACATGATCGGGCTCCGGACCCGCAGGCTCGCCCGCGGGCCGCGAGCGGGGGCCGGGATCCAGTGGTGGCGCAACCGGACAAGGATCCAGCCGGAGAGGCCCATCCACACCACGCACATCAGGACCGCACCCCAGTGCCGGGCATCCGCCAACGGGCCCGGCAGCTTGGGGAGCAACCCGTAGCGCACCCCGAGCCAGGTGACGCTCGCCACGGCCAGCGTCACCGGTGCCCGGGACACCGCCACCGCCAGGTGATCGCGCACCCGTTCGGGCAGCGCCCGCCGGGCCATGACCACCCCACGCGCGAGCATCGCCGGCGGCAGGAACAGGAAATAGAACGCCCATGCGAACCCGGAGAACCACGAGTGCCCGGCGAACGCCGAGACGACGTGAAACCCGAAGGCCAGCACGACCGCCAGCGGCCGCGTGCGGTGGAACAGCAGCAACGCCGGCACGGCCAGCTCCAGCGCGATCGTGCTAGCGATCACCGCCGGCGCGAGGGCCTGCGGCACCTGCACGCCGGGGATCGACTCCAGGATCCACACCGAGCAGCTCGTGACCACGTCGGTGAAGCCGGTGTTGACCTTCGCCAGCGCGGCGATCGCCCACATCAGGATGAACGCGACCCGCAGGTACGGCGCCACCCGCTCGTAGAGGAGCGCAGGGTCGGTGGCGACACGGGGCGCGCGCCACCGCAGCCCGAACCACCACAGGCCAAGCGTCGCGCCGAGGACCCCGACGAGGATCTGGTGGTTCACCGGGTTGGGCAACCGGGAAACACACTCGACGACGAACAGGCCCAGGAGCACCACCAGCCGCACCGGAGAGGTGGGGCGCACGAGCACGGCCAGCGCCGCCACCGCGACCGGCACTGCGATCCACCAGGGGAACGTGCTGTTGAACTCGTGGATGAGGGCGCCGAGAGCGAACGCGCTCGCGAACACCGCGAACGCCACCCCGTCGAAGGCGCCGGCCGTGTGGGCCGTCGCGACCTGCCGCTCGCCGACCCGGGGACCGGCGGGCGTCTCCTGACTCATCGACGCCCCATCCGTCTCTGCCGCCCGACACCGGCACCCGCCGAGTACATCGTCCTCGGGCGCGCGGCGCAACCGCGCGGTTCGGGGCAAGCCCGTCGCACAGCTCGATCTCCGGTCAGGGCGAACGGTTGACGCGCCGGGCTGCGGCCACCGTCCGGCGTGCAAGGTCAATACCGGAGTTGCGGATGGAGGGCCGCCGGTAGCTGCTCCAGTACAGGGTGTTGTACTCCCCACCACTGAGCTGGCGCTTGTACCGGGCGTCGCCCGCGAGCAGCTCGTACTCCCGCATCCCGCGGCGGCGGCACAGCTCGGCGAACTCGACGTGGCTCAGCA
>JBOHEP010000210.1:0-5406 GCA_050701075.1 Pseudonocardia sp.
TACACCGGCTGGGCGTGGTGGACGTCGGTCTGGGTCATCGGCATCTCCTCGACCCGCCGCCCGTCCACCTCGTAGGCCACGCAGATCGGCACCTTCTCCAGGCCCGAGAGCACATCGAGCTTGGTGAGGAAGAAGTCGGTGATGCCGTTGACGCGGGCTGCATAGCGGCCGATCACCGCGTCGAACCACCCGCATCGACGCGGCCGGCCCGTGGTGACGCCGACCTCGCCGCCGGTCTTGCGCAGCTGCTCGCCCATCGCGTCGAGCAGCTCGGTGGGGAACGGGCCGGAGCCGACGCGGGTGGTGTAGGCCTTGAGGATGCCGATCACCCGGGTGATCCGGTTGGGCCCGATGCCCGAACCGACTGCCGCCCCACCCGCCGTTGGGTTCGAGCTGGTCACGAACGGATAGGTGCCGTGGTCGACGTCGAGCAGGGTGCCTTGGGAACCCTCCAGCAGAACGGTCTCACCGGCTTCGAGGGCCTGGTTGAGCAGCAGCCGGGTGTCGGCGATGCGGTCAGCGAAGCGGCGCCCGTGGGCGAGCACGGTGTCCACCACCTCGTCGACGTCGAGGGCTCGGCGGTTGTAGACCTTCACCAGCACCTGGTTCTTGAGCTCCAGGGAGGCCTCGACCTTCTGGTGCAGGATCTTCTCGTCGAGAATGTCGGCCACCCGCACGCCGACGCGGGCCACCTTGTCCTGATAGGCCGGGCCGATGCCACGTCCGGTCGTGCCGATCTTGGCCTTGCCGAGGAAGCGCTCGGTGACCTTGTCCATCGCGATGTGGTACGGCATGATCAAGTGTGCATCGGCGGAGATCACCAAGCCGGTGGTGTCCACCCCCCGGTCCTCCAGGCCGGACAACTCCTCGAGCAGCACCCCCGGATCCACCACCACGCCGTTGCCGATCACATTTCGCACGCCCGGGGTGAGGATTCCGGACGGGATGAGGTGCAGGGCGAAGTCCTGGCCGTCGGGCAGCACCACGGTGTGGCCTGCGTTGTTGCCACCCTGATAGCGCACCACCCACTGGACCTGGCTGCCCAGGATGTCGGTGGCCTTGCCCTTGCCCTCGTCGCCCCACTGGGCGCCGATCAGCACGATCGCCGGCATGTGAAACTCCACTCCTGGACGCGCGTAGCGGCCGCGGCGCATCGTCGCACGCAGCGGGAGGTTGACGGATCTGGTGGACTCGATCGATTCGGACGTGGTGGTGCTGACCTGCGCCGACGGTGCACTGGGGCGACGGCGCGCGGTCAACGGTAGTCCGCGGGCGATCCCCCCGCCGGGGTCACCCGTCGCCGGGTGCACCACCGTCGCGCTACCCGCCCGACCGGGCCGGGCCGACATTGATCCGGTCCTGCTCGACCTTGCCCCACGGCGTGTCGTGGTGGCCGGCACCGACGCCGTACTGGCCGCCGTGCTGCTGCGACTGTTGCGTATCGACCGGTTGGACACCGAGCTCGCCTACATCCCGACGTCCCGCTCGTCCTCGGCGGCCGCGGTGTGGGGGCTGCCCCGCGGCCGGGCAGCGATGGAGTCGGCACTGGACGGGACCGCCGTTGCGGTGCCACTGGTGCGTGACGACAACGGCGGCGTACTCGTCGGACGCGGCGAGATCCGGGGTCTGCGCGGTGAGTGCTACTGCGACAACGTTCTGGTGCTACGCGGCGCGGCGCGGCGCCTGGTGGTGGCACCCGGACCGGACGGCATCGCGGTGCGGGCCGGGCGCGGGGGGCGGCTACCGGACGGCCTTGTCCGGCCCGTGCAGCAGGTCGCGTCGGGTCGGGGTTCGGCGGTCGGTCGGGCGGTGCAGGTCGGCTGCCTGCCCACCGCGGTCGTGTCGGACGGGGTGGCGCACCCGCGGACCGTCGAGCGGTGGACCTGGTACCGGCACACCGCTGACTGGTTACTGGTCCGCCCCTGAGCCCTCCTGAGCCCTCCTGAGGTGTCAGGTCCAGGGCGTCGAGCCAGGGCGTCGAGCCAGGGCGTCGGGTCGGGGCGTCGGACCGGGGCGTCGGACCGGGGCGTCGGGCCGGCAAGATCGACGGTCTGGAACGCGTGACCGCAACCGCTACGGCTCGACGTTCCCGGGAGGTGATCATCGGCCGGTCACGCCGGGCGCCTGCATGCGACGGTGCGCCCCCGACAGCGCTCCGGAGCCGTTGCGGCGTCAGACCTGAGCGTCAAGAAAAGCCCGCAGGGCGGCGGCGGACCGGGCCGGGTCCTGGAGCATCCACCAGTGCCCGAGCCCCTCCAACACTGCCACCTCCGCCCCGAACCGTTCGGCGCTGCGACGGGCCAGCGCTTCGCCGCCGGTGTACGGATCGGCTGTTGCGATGACGACCAAACCGGGGCGACGCTCCGCCCGTTCGAGCTCGCGTCCCCACTCGGTCATCGCCGGCTGGGCCGCCGACCGGTACAGCGCCAGGATGCACCGCGCCATCTCGGGACCCACGGCCTCGGCACATGCCCGGGCCGCATCTGGGGTCATGCCGGCTTCGACGAACCTCGCCGCACGGATTTCGAGTGGTATCGAGCTCATCGCCTCGACCAATGCCTCGCCCTCTCCCGGCGTCTGCCAGACCTTGGCGAGGTCGTGCCAGACGTACTCGGGATCGGCGGCCCCGGCGATGTCGGTGCACCAGGAGCGGATCAGATCGGACCTCGACGCCGCCACCCGCTGGACGTGACCGGCGCCCCAATCGTGGCCGACCAGGTCGATCGGCCCGTCGAGCGCTTCGAGCGCGCCGACCAGCCAGGTGAGGTAGTCGTCGGCGGTCGCGCCGAACCCGTCGGGCACGGTTGCACCGAAGCCAGGCGGCGAGAGCGCGACCACGTCGTCGCGGTCCAACTCAGCGCGGAGCGGGTCCCAGATGGCTGCGGTTTCCGGATTGCCGTGGACGAGGACGACGGTCATGACACCACTCCCGAGTTGGCGTGCCGGCCGGCCACGCGCGCGTTCTGCCGGACGCACGCGGTCGACGGCGGGCGGGATGGCGCTCGTGGGAGTTACAGGCGCAGCATAGATCCACCGGCCGCGGCGGTAACCTCGCCGCGATGCGGCGGCGCGCGGACGAGACGGCGAGCACGTCTCGCCCCTCCGGGGCAACCCCGGGGTGCACCACCTCTGTGCGGCAGGGCGTCCCGCGCGCGCATGGCAGCAACGATCTGCCGGCGGCGCGCGGCCGACGGGAACACCGGTCGTCCGCCGCCGCCCCATCGCACACCGCCCCATCGCACACCGCCCCATCGCACGCCTTCGCCCCGCACGGCTTGCTGACGCACACACGCCACGACGACACCCGCGATCCCGGACAGCCATGACACCCGACCCGCACGTCGTCGCGGCCGCGGCACTCGACGGCCCGTGGCGGCTGAACGAGCTGACCGGACGACTCGTCGGATGCGCCGGTTGGGACGATCCCGACGAGATCGGCGACACGGTCGCGCTGCTACTCGCCCGCTGGCCGCGAACCCCGCGCGGTGATCCGCGGCGTGTGGCGACCGAGCTCGGCCGGCTACTCGCCGGCCGCCCCCGGATGCGGCCGATCGTGCTCGGCCCACCCCTCCCGGTGTGGCGATGGCCGGTGGAACCCTGGACAGACCTCGACGCCGTCGCCCTCGGCCTGGACCTGCGCGGCGGCGAGCTGGACTGGTTCGCCGACCCCGGCGGGTGGCTGCGCCGGGCCCCAGACGGGTCGTTGCACCACTACCGATGTCGGTGGACGGCGTCCCGGTCCGGGGTTCCCCGGCTGCTCGAGACCCCCGGGCCGCGGCTCGCCGAGTTGCAGCGCCGGGTCGGCCGCCGGGTGCTGGCCCGGATCCCGATCCACGACGCGGCACACGGCTACGTCCGCGGTCGCTCACCGCACACGTTGGCGGCCGGGCACGCGGGCCGGGGCATGGTCGTCCGGCTGGATCTGGAGGGCTTCTTCAGCCATGTCACCGGCGAGCGGGTGGTCGGGCTGCTCCGAACCGCGGGTTACCCGCCCGCGGTCGCGGCGGCGCTGGCCGGGTTGCTGGTCACCGCCACTGCGCGGGCCGTGCTCCGGACCGCCCCGGTGGCCGACGCCACGCACTGGGAGCCACGCCGGCGGCTGCTCGACCGGCTCGCCGGCCCGCACCTGCCCCAGGGCGCGCCGACGTCGCCTGCCGCGGCGAACCTCCTCGCCCACCGGCTGGACCGTCGCCTCACCGGGCTGGCCACAGCGATCGGCGCCGGGTACGGGCGCTACGCCGACGACCTGGTGTTCTCCGGCGACCGCACCCTGCCTGCGCACGGTCTCGTCGGTCGGGTCGCGGTGATCGCCGCGGAGGAGGGCTTCCGGGTCCGTCCGGACAAGACCCGGGTGATGCCCGACCATCATCGGCAGCGCATCACGGGGCTGGTCGTCAACGCGCGTCCGGCGGTGTCCCGCGTGGAGTACGACGCCCTGCGGGCGCTGCTGCACAACTGCGTCCGCACCGGCCCGGCCGCGCAGAACCGGGCCGGGCATCCGACCTTCCGCGATCATCTGCTCGGCCGGATCGCCTGGGTGGCGGCGGGGCATCCTGGCCGCGGTTCCCGGCTCCGCGCTGCGTTCGAGCGGATCACTTGGAACTGAAGGGCTTCCTCGTTCGAGGATGCATGGTCGACCAAAAGATCCGTCAGTCTCGACAACATCGAGCGCAACGGGCCTAAATTCACCCTATTCAGCGACACATGCTGTTCACTAGTTCGGTTATTGAACGTAACACAGCGTTCCTAACGTTCAACCGCCGGGCACCTGCCCGCGCCGTGCACAGCACCGTGCCCACCCCCTCCGCGGAACCCGGGGACCGCGGTTCATCGCATCGCGAAAGGACAAACTCGTGAGCTCACCGCGTACGCGACGAACGGCCGTGACGGCCGTGTTCCTGTCCCTGGGTCTCGCCCTCACCGCCTGCGGCTCACGGGTCGACTCCGGTGCGGCCACCGGGCCCGCCCCGGCATCGTGTGTGGACACCTCCGGGAGCGAGATGAAGATCGGGTTCCTCAACTCGCGTTCCGGCACCATGGCGATCAGCGAGAACACGGTCTTCGACTCGCTGCAGCTCGCCGCCGACAAGATCAACGGTGCTGGCGGCGTGCTCGGCAAGCAGCTGGTGATCGTCAGTGAGGACGGGGCGTCGGAGCCCACCGTCTTCGCGGAGAAGGCCGAGAAGCTGATCCGCAGCGACTGCGTGGCCGCGGTGTTCGGCGGCTGGACGTCATCCTCGCGCAAGGCGATGCTGCCCGTCTTCGAAGGCAACAACGCACTGCTGTTCTACCCGGTGCAGTACGAGGGACTGGAAGCGTCGAAGAACATCTTCTACACCGGCGCCACGACCAACCAGCAGATCGTTCCCGCGCTGGACTACCTCAAGCAGCAGGGCGCCACGAGCC
>JBOHEP010000211.1:0-5597 GCA_050701075.1 Pseudonocardia sp.
AGCATCGAACCTCCCGGGACACCGCGTGCTGGACGGCGGGAGATAACCACGTCCACCAGGCAGAATCCGGGACCTGCGGTGCTCGTCAACGACGTCCAGGACACCCCGGGAGCGGCTCAAGATAACCTGGGCGTTGGTCGAGCGGAACGTGCGGGCCAGGGTGGGCGGGATGTTGAGGCGCAGCACGGTCAGGGTCTCGGCCATCCCCTCGCGCAGGCTCGCGGCAGCGCCGGGGTGGGTGCGGTCCAGCTCGGCGGCCAGCGCAGTCAGCTCGGCCTCCGCGGCGAGGGCGGAGTCGGCGTGATAAGCCCGGCGCATCAGTGAGGTGACCGTGGTGCGCAGCTTCTCCGGGAGGTGATCTTGGACGTTTCTGATCTTGTGGAGTTGGCAGCGACCGATCACCGGGCGGTCGAACACATCCAGGACCGCACGCCGCAGCGCCTTCGATCCATCGAGCACCGCCAGGACGGGCTTGGTGACGTCGAGCCCGCGCTCACGCAGGCCCACGATCAGCTCGGTGACCAGGGTGGCGTTCTCGGTCGAGCCCTCGACCAGCGACAACGGGTGCTTCGTGCCGTCGATGTCGATCCCGAGCGCGACCACGCAGGTGTGCTCGCCGAAGTGCACATCGTCGACCATGAACGCCACCAGGTCCAGCTGCGACAGGTCCGCGGCGAGCAACTCGGCCAGCGCGGTCTGGGTCTGGGCGACGAACCGCCGCGACACCGCGGAGCGCGAGGTGCTGGTGGCGGCCTGCTCGGTGCGGGTCCCGGCCGGCTCCAGCCCGACCCGGTAGTGGCGGGTGGAGAGCCCGGCGAGCATCCGGTCCAGCGCCATCCGACCCAGCACCTCGGTGTCGGAGAACAGCTCATACGCCGCCACCGCCACCTCGCCCGAGCCGTCGACGGCGCGCATCCGCGGCCGCGACACCGGGATCCGGCGCCCGCCCAGGCTCACCGACCCGGCGCCGTGGCCGTGCCGGGTCGCGGTCCGCTCCGGGTCGTGGCGGCCCTTCGGCCCGCACGCCGCGGTCACGTCCGCTTCCATGATCGCGGCCATCACCTGCAGGCCCGTGCCGACCGCGAGAGCGAGCAGGCCCTCGCGCATCTCACCGGCCAGCTCGGCCAGCGCCACGCTCACCGTGTCGGGCACGGCGGGCTGGCTCGTGTCGATCTCCTGGTTCTGGTAGTTCTTTGGCACGGCGGTCCCCTGTCTCGTGGTGTTCTTGGCGGTTCACCCGAGTCCCTACCGCACAGCAGGGCCCAGGTGGGGGACCGCCACCTCAAGTTCCACGAGTCCCGGGACAACCTCTCAAGGCGGAGCGCGACAACATAACCCGGCTCGTTCGCGACGGGGCCAGCGGCTACTACCTGCTGACCAACGTCGCGGGCACAGGCATGCGCGATCGCGGGACGATGGACCGGCTCGACGAGCGCCTGCAACACCACAGTCGGCACTTCGGGATCCCGATCGACTGCTGGTGGCGCGCTGACATCGACGCCCGGGTCGACGCCGCGCCCCGAGAGATCACCTGGGCGTACGCGGAGATGCTCGCGGGCCACGACGCCATCCGCTACCTCCTGCACGCCGAGCGCGGCGAGGGACGCGCCGCTGAGTTGCGCGAGCTGGTGCTCAAGGTCGTCGCCACCCCAGTGGCAGGAAGACGCGAAGGTCAAGTTCACCGAGGTGGAGCTCGACTCCTACGAGCTGGCCGATCTGTTCGTCGACGTCGAGGCGCACCGGCGCGCCTCGCCACGATCGGCGCCGCAATCCGGTCTGGCGCTGCGACCGCGCGGCGGCCCTCGGAGCGAGACCGGCGAGCCCGAGGCGCTCGGGGGCGCCGCCGCCTACTGCTGGCCGCCGCGCAGCCGTTGACCCTCGTGCGAGGCGAGCCCGGCCAGGGCAAGTCGACGCTGGGCCAGTACATCTGCCAGGTCCACCGTGCCGAGTTCCTGCATCCCCAGGACCAGGTCGGCAGCGCGCCGCCGGAGCCGGGAACGACGAGCACTCGGCTGCCGCTGCGGGTGGACCTGCATGACTACGCGCGGTGGCTCGACGGCGGGGACCCGTTCGGGGACCCGGACGCCGATGAGCAGCCCGCCCGGCAGCCTCGGCGCCGGCGGTCCCGAGCACCGTGGAGGCGTTCCTGGCCGTGCTGCTCACCGCCCGCAGCGGTGGTCGCACGGCCGGCGTGGCAGATGTGCAGGACATCCTGGCCCGCTTCCCGACGCTGGTGGTCCTCGACGGGCTCGACGAGGTCGCCCGCGACGACGCCCGCGCCCGGGTGGTGCGTGAGATCGACCAGTTCGTCGCCCGGCTGGCCACCGACACCGCGGCGCACCCGCAGGTCGTCGTCACGACCCGCCCCAACGCCTCCGGGCTGCCCGAGCCGACACCCGACAGCTTCGAGACGATCGCTCTCGCCCGGCTCGGACCGGTACTGCGTACGAGCCACCTGCGCAAGTGGGCCGACGTGCGGGGCATCCGCGGACGAGCGCGGCGCGAGCTGCAACGCACGTTCGACCAGCGTTCGAGCGAACCGCACATTGCCCAGCTCGCCGACAACCCGATGCAGCTGACGATCCTGCTGTACCTGAGGCAGCGCCGCGGCGTGTCCGTGCCGACTGCCCGCACCGAGCTCTGCACCTCCTACATGCAGACCTTCCTCAACCGCGAGGCCAGACCGCCGCGGTGCAACGCCACCGCGCCGATCTCGAAGAGGACACCGCCTTCCTGGGCTGGCACCTGCAGAGCCACGCCGAGACCGCCCGCGACACCGGCCGAATGACCACCGCCGCGATCAAGTCCGCGATCAACACCCACCTCTACGAGACCGGCAAGGACACCCTGCTGGTCGAGGACCTGTTCACCGCCGTCACCGACCGGGTCTGGGCGCTGACCAGCAAGATCAGCGGCACCTTCGAGTTCGACGTGCAACCGGTGCGGGAGTACTTCGCCGCCGCGTACCTCTACCGGTTCGCCCGCACCACGACCGCCGAGCTACCCCGATCGCAGCTGCTCCGCGAGCTGATCAGCCGCCCCTACTGGCTCAACACCGCCCGCTTCTACGCCGGGTTCGCCAACCCCAACGAGATCGCCGGGCTGGTCGAGGGACTCGAAGACGCCCTCGACGCCCCGGCGCGCTACGCCCGCCAGATCCGCACCGCAGCCTGGACCGTGCTCGGCGACGGGGTCTTCGCCGCCCGCCCCCGAACCCAGCAACGCGTCACCGAGCTGCTCATCGACGACCTGAGCACCCGACTGATCAACGACGTGCTGGACCGGGGCGATCCAGCCGCTGCCCCCTGATCGCGGCGCGCTCCCCCTCGTCGATTCCCTGACCCGCCGCGTGCAGGACCACCCCGACGCCACCCTGTCCCCGGACCGCGCACAGCTCGCAGCCCGACACGACCCGGACGCCGTACGCCACTGGTGCCAGACCCACCTGCAGACCGCGGCCGGAACCCCATCCGAGCCGGCCTGGCTACGCGTGGCCGCGGCCGTGGCGGCCGAACGCACGCTGCCCACCGCAGCGACCGCCGCCCTGCGCCTGGATCATCCGGACAGCCCGGCGGCGGCGCTGACGGCCGGAATCGACCCCGAACCCGGATCGCAGGTCGAGCAGACGATGATCCGGTCCGTTCTGGACGGCCGCTGCTCCGACACCGTGCCGGCGGGTTCGGGAACCGCCGCTGACCTGCTGCGGCTGCTGGCCCCCCAACACCTGCTGCGCCTGGCCGCCGGAGACGAACCCGTCTACGCGCCGGCGGTGCACCACCAGGACACTCCCCTGATCGGAACACAGCGACGTACGGCCGTCCGACGCTTGAACACCGCCGATCCCCAGTACGCCCGGATCGCCGACGCGACCCGGTTCCGCCGCGGCCAGACCGACACGACCTCGCCATGGGGCAACACCGCCCGGGAACTCGCCCAATTGCACGGCCGGTGTTGGCTCGCCGCCGAGATCGCCGTGATCGGTGCCGCGAGCCCGCAGCGCTACCGCAGCGGCGGCGACATCACCACGAGCTCCGACGTGCTGGGCCCCGCGGTCGACTACGGCCGACTGCTACAGGAGGTCCGTCGACACCGCTCCACCCCGCCCTGGTGGACCGACGCGTTCGACGACCATCCCGACGCGTTGTCGCGCGCCACCTGGGCCCTGGCCCTACTGGCCGTGGCCGGCCCACCCGTGGTCACCGACTGCCTCCCCCTCCTCGACGACGTCGTCACCACGCTGCCTCCCGCCGACCGCGACTCGCTCGCGGCGAGCTCGAGCCGCATCGGCGCCTGGCGGCACAGCCGTCGGCTACCCAGCACCGTCCTGGCGGGCATCGAGGCGCTATCCCCGCTCACCGCACTGCTGCTCACGCACCACGTCGCCGACCACGCGAGGCTCGACCCGCTGCCGGAGCTCGCCGAGGGCCTGCTCGCCCCGATGGCCGAGCACGGCCCGGCCGGCTGGCCCGCCCACCGGGCCGTCACAGCCCGCCTCGCATCCGGGCAGGCCCCGCAGGTCGTCCACGCTCTCCTGTCCTGTGGACCCGGGGCCGCGATCGACACCAGCGACGTCAACAGCGGCATGCCCCTCGCGTTGGCCGAGAACATGCTCGCTTCCCCTGCCGGTATCCGCTGGGCTGGTTGCTCGCCGCTGACACACAGAGCACCCAGCGCCACCCGCAGGAACCGATCACCGAGACCGCCCGACAACACGGCTGGTTCGACGACAGCTGACCGAGTGGGGCTCCGTGGATCGGTCACGAAGGCCGCCCTGGGCGGCTGCTCACATCGAGTGAGACCACGACGGGCTCGGTTGTCTCAATCAACATGAACGATCACATGGTCAACCTCGATACACTGGTCAGGTTCACTGACAAGCAACATCTCCAGCGCTGCCTCGACGGCAGGCGAGAGCTCGGGCAGGCGGGGCGCGTCGTGACGGTGCGCGGTCACGGCCATCGTCGAGCACCGATGCACGGCCACCAGCGGTCCTGCGGCCCGAGCCATCACGGAGTGTCCCCTCGCCCAGTCGCATCCGTCACGGCAACATCGAACGACAAGTCGCGAGCACAGCCTCAGCCGACACCGGATACTCCCCTGGCTCAGCCCGCCCGGGCCCGCGCTGGACGCCGCCACCGGCCGTCGCGGTGCTCGGCCAGGCCTCGGCGCTCAAGGTCGACCAGCGCGGCCCGCACAGCCTCCAGGGGAACCCCGGCCTCCATCGCCAGCCAGCGGGTCTCCCGGGCCGCGCGCGCCGGCAGCGCGTCGTGCACCAGCGCGAGGACACCCTCGAGACCGTCGGTGGACCGCGCGGGTGCAGCCAGCTCCTCAGCCAGGTCAAGGCCGATCCGGCCGACCGCCTCGAGCACCTCCTCGGTCCGCGTGACCAGCACCGCGCCGTCCCTGACCAGCTGGTGGCAGCCCGCGGAGAGCCCGGAGGTGACCGGCCCGGGCACCGCCATCACCAGGCGCCCCAACGCGCCGGCGTCGGCCGCGGTGCGTCGGGCACCGCTGCGCACCCCGGCCTCCACCACCAGCACACCAGCACCCATCCCGGCAATCAACCGGTTGCGCACCAGGAACCGGTGCCGACCCGG
>JBOHEP010000212.1:0-1318 GCA_050701075.1 Pseudonocardia sp.
ACTCCACAAAACTACACTGCTCATCAACCCGAGACCGCAACACCAACGTGTTAACGAAAAACCCGATCAACACTTCCAACTCGGCCCGGTCCCGACCCGACACCACCGTGCCCACCGCAACATCAGACTGACCCGACCACCGACTCAACAACACCTGACAAGCCGCGACCAACGTCATAAACAACGTGCCATCCCGCTGCCGCCCCAGCGCTTCAAGCCCCCCAGTCACCTGGGCCGAAACCACGAACTCATGCACCGCACCAGCAGACGTACGCACCGCCGGCCGAGGCCGATCAGTAGGCAACTCCAACGCCGCCACCCCAGCCAACTGATCCCGCCAATAAGCCAACCCCTGCTCCATCACCACACCGGTCAATGCAGCACGCTGCCAGGCAGCGAAATCGACATACTGCACCGGCAACGGCGCCAACTCGGCCACCCCATGACCCGACGCCTCCCGATACAGCGCGCCAAGTTCCTCCACGAGAATGCCCATCGACCACCCATCGGTGACGATGTGATGCAACACCAACAACACCGCATGATCCTCAGCCGCCAGCCGCACCACCCGCACCCGCCACAGCGGCCCCTGACTCAACTCAAACGGCACAGCACTTTCGACCGCCAACACCCGCGCCAACTCAACATCACGAACCACAGGCTCCAAACCAGACAGATCCAGCACCGGCAACGCCACCTCATAAGGCGGGTGCACCACCTGCACCCCCCTCCCATCCACAGCCTCAAACGTGGTCCGCAACGACTCATGACGAGCCACCAACCCAGACAACGCCACACCCAACGCGCCAAGGTCTAAACGCCCCCGCAACCGCAACCCAGCCCGAATCAAATACTCCGCACTGCCTGGCTCAAACTCCTGCAAAAACCACAACCGCTGCTGAGCAAACGACAACTCCAACTCACCATCCCGAGCAACAACCGGGATAACCGACACCCCAGCACCAGAATCAGCCGACAACACCACAGCCAACTCAGCCACCGTAGAATGCGTAAACACCGCCCGCGGAGACACCTCCACATCAAAAGCAGCCCGCACACGCGAAGCCACCCGAATACTCAAAATAGAATCCCCACCCAACTCGAAAAAGTTATCAAAAACCCCCACCCGATCCACACCCAACACCTGCACCCAAATCCCCACCAACACCCGCTCAACAGGCGTACGCGGCCCGACATACTCAACACTGCGACCCGCCCCCCACTCCGGAGCCGGCAACGCCCGCCGATCCACCTTCCCCGTCGGACCCAACGGCAACCCATCCAGCACCACAAACACCGCCGGCACCATATAATCCGG
>JBOHEP010000213.1:0-1050 GCA_050701075.1 Pseudonocardia sp.
AGCATCGAACCTCCCGGGACACCGCGTGCTGGACGGCGGGAGATAACCACGTCCACCAGGCAGAATCCGGGACCTGCGGTGCTCGTCAACGACGTCCAGGACACCCCGGGAGCGGCTCAAGATAACCGTGGAACGGCTGAACCGCGAGATCCGCCGCCGCACCGACGTGGTCGGGATCTTCCCGAACCGCGACGCGCTGATCCGCCTGGTCGGCGCCGTGCTGGCCGAGCAGCACGACGAGTGGATCGAGGGCCGCC
The DNA here is from genome assembly GCA_050701075.1 of Pseudonocardia sp. GTDB lineage: Bacteria > Actinomycetota > Actinomycetes > Mycobacteriales > Pseudonocardiaceae > Pseudonocardia. The sequence continues at coordinate 258 of JBOHEP010000213.1, forward strand.
GCTACCTCGGCCTCGACGTCCTGAAACGGGCTCGCGTCACCGTCGTTCCCCACCCAGCACCGCACCCGAGGAGGTCCCCACCAGCGACATCCCGGCGCTCAGCGCCTGACAACTACACGAAGATCACGCGGCCGCTGCGAAACACCACGTCCAGGGACTTGACCGACACCAGTTGACTCAGCCACGACTCGACGGAGGGCCGAACGGGTCACTTCCCAGGGTCGACGTCGCCCGCCTGACCGCCCGCACTTCACCGGCATCGCCAGACGCTGAGCAGCAGAGTCAGACGTGCGCCGTACGGCGGGCTCGCCATCAACGCACGGCACAGGTCGTTTCCTCCGCATCACGACCCGACAGTGCGAATCCAGCCTCGACCGCCAGCGTTCCAGTCTCGGAGCGCAGGTCAGACCGGGTCCCATCCTTTGGTAGTCCCGCCGGGGGCACCACAAGGAGGACCCTGGTGGTCAATTCGTGCTCATGAGGCCAGGGCGAGTTTGAGGTGGGTGAGGTGGCTGGTTCTGGTGGGGTCTAGCCCGAGTTTCCTAGATAAGTTGATCTTCAAGGGTAACTCCGCAGGTCAGGACTCCTTTCCCATGATCAAAGTCCTATGACCTAACCGCGCGACCGGATCTCTCAGAGTTTCCGCAGGTGGGCGGCGTGGTGCTTGATCACATTAGCGGCAGGCCCATCGTGCGCCGTCACCGGCTGCACAGGCCTTAGGTCATATGCGTCATAGTGCCTCTTACCAGCAGAAATCCATGCTCATCCGAGCTAGCCAGGAAACTCCCGCTAG
>JBOHEP010000214.1:0-1007 GCA_050701075.1 Pseudonocardia sp.
GAAACTCCAGGAAACTACGCTGGTCATCAACGTGTGAGCGCAACACCAACGTGTTGACGAAAAACCCGATCAACCCTTCCAGCTCGGCGCGCTCACGACCCGACACCACCGTGCCCACCGCGACGTCGTCTTGGCCCGACCAGCGCGAGAACAGCACCTGACACGCCGCCACCAACGTCATGAACAACGTGCCATCCAACCGATAACCCAACGCCTTAAGCCCAGCAACCACCGGCGCAGCCACCACGAACTCACAGATCGCACCGGCCGAGGTCATCACGACCGGACGAGGCCGATCCGTCGGCAACTCCAACGGCGCCACCCCGGCCAACTGCGCCCGCCAATACCCCAACGCGGTATCAAACACCGGACCCGACAACAACTCCCGCTGCCACACCGCGTAATCCACATACTGCACCGCCAACACCGGCAACACCGGCGGCTCACCGCGCACCGCAGCGCTATAAAACACCCCCAACTCGGCCATCAACACACCCATCGACCAGCCATCGGTGATGATGTGATGCATCGCCACGGTCATCACATGCTCGGCTGCGCTTAGACGCAGCACACTCAGGCGCAGCAATGGCCCCCGACCCAGATCAAAGGGCTGGCTGATCTCGGTCGCCACCACTTGGCGCAGCTGCGCATCACGCTCATCGGCGGCAAGCTCCGACAGATCCACCACCGGCACCGACACCACCGACGGTGGATGCACCACCTGCACCCCACGCCCATCGACGGTCTCAAACGTCGTGCGCAACGACTCATGCCGAGCCACCAAACCGCTCACCGCCACCGACAACGCATCAACATCGAGCTCGCCGCGCAACCGCAACGCCAGTGTCGAGACATACCCCGACTGGCCCGGAGCGAACTCCTCCAAGAACCACAACCGCTGCTGAGCAAACGACAACGGCAACTCCCCCACCCGATCCACCACACCAATAACCGGCGAATCAGACACCACAGACTCCGCCACCGCCACCGCCAACCCCGCCACCGTA
>JBOHEP010000215.1:0-5560 GCA_050701075.1 Pseudonocardia sp.
GGTGGGTCGCCGGGGTGCGCGGGGACGCCGCGCGGCTGCTGGAGCAGCAGTTCCTGCCCCGGGTCCGGGAGCTGATCGCCGCCGCGCCGGTCGCGCACGCCGACGAGACCACCGCCCGCGCCGACGGCGGACTGCGCTACCTGCACGTCGCGGCCACCGAGCACCTGACCGCGATGCACGTCGGAGACCGCACCAAGGACACCATCGACGCCGCCGGGATCTGGCCCGCCTTCACCGGGGTCCTCGTGCGCGACGGCTACGCCGACTACGAGCACCTCGACCGGGTCACCCACGCCTGGTGCGGCATCCACCCGGTCCGCGACCTGCGCTCGGTCCACGACCCCGACCCCGACGGCCAGACCTGGGCCGACGCCACGGTCACCACCCTGCTCACCGCCAACGACACCGCCCACACCGCCCGCGCCCAGGACCGCGACACCCTCACCGAGCAGGAGCTGAGCACGATCCGGTCCCGCTACGCCGGGGCGCTCGCCGCCGGGTGGGACGAGAACCGCACCGGCGCCGACCCCCTGCACACCCAGGCCCGGACACTGCTGCGTCGCTTCCACCGACATCGCGACATGATCCTGCGGTTCGCGGTGAACCTCACGGTGCCCTTCACCGACAACACCGCCGAGTTGCCCGCACGCTCGGCCGAGGTCCAGCAGCGGACCTCGGGCGGCTGCTGGCGCACCATGCAGGGCCTCACCGACTTCGCCGTCGTGCAGTCCTACCTGTCCACCGCCGCCAAGTGCGGCATCGACACCCTCGACGCCATGACCCGACTGTTCACCACCGGCGCCTGGATCCCCACCGCCCTCACCCCAGACCAGCCCGCAGCAGCCTGACCAGGCGCTCACACGGCCACCTGAGCTGAACAGCTACGTCGATACCGCTGATGCAGATGTACGCAAACGGCTCGACCCTGCACACGGGCGTTTCGAATCCGCGGGCCGATCTTCCCCAGGTGCTGGAGCTGATCAGCAGCAAGAAGCTTCAGCCCGAGAGGATGACGACGGTGCTGGGGTGAGATCCCTGATCCCGGCTGTTTCACAGCCCCAGCGACCGACCGATGACCTCCTTCATGATCTCCGTGGTGCCGCCGTAGATGCGGGTGATGCGGGCGTCGACGTAGGCCCGGGCGATGGGGTACTCGGTCATGTAGCCGTAGCCGCCGTGCAGCTGGAGGCAGCGGTCGATCACCCGGCCCTGCAGCTCGGTGCACCACCACTTGGCCTTGGACGCGTCGACGGCGGTGAGTTCGCCGGCGTTCAGGGCGCGCACGCAGTCGTCGAGGTAGTGCTCGGCGATGTCGACCTCGGTGGCGATCTCGGCGAGCACGAACTTCGAGTTCTGGAACGACCCGACGGGCCGGCCGAACGCCGAGCGTTGCTTGACGTAGGACAGCGTCTGCTCCAACGCGGTGCGCGCGGCGGCCGCGGCCGCTATGGCGAGGGACAGCCGTTCCTGGGGCAGGTTCGTGATGAGCTGGGTGAAGCCCTGACCCTGCTCGCCGAGTAGGTTGGTGACCGGCACGTGGACGTCGGTGAACGACAGCTCGGCGGTGTCCTGGGCGTGCTGACCGATCTTGTCGAGGTTGCGGCCGCGCTCGAAGCCGTCCATCCCGCGCTCCAGCACCAGCAGACTCAGGCCCTTGTGCTTCTGGGTGGGGTCGGTCTTCACGGCCGTGATGACGAGGTCGGCGTTGATGCCGTTGGTGATGAAGGTCTTGGCGCCGTTGACGAGGTAATGGTCACCGTCCCGACGGGCGGTGGTGGACATCGACGCCAGGTCCGAGCCGATGCCCGGTTCGGTCATCGCGATCGCGGTGATCAGCTCACCGGAGGCGATGCCGGGCAGCCAACACTGCTTCTGCTCCTCGGTGCAGTAGGCGAGAAAGTAGGGCAGGCAGATGTCGTTGTGCAGGGTGAGCCCGAGCCCGGCCGCGGCTGCACCGACGCGCATGAACTCCTCGCCCATCACCGCGTTGAACCGGAAATCGGGCACCCCGCCCCCGCCGTACCGCTCGGGGATGCCCATGGCGAGGAACCCGGACGCGCCGGCGGTGGTGAACAGCTCGCGCGCGACGATGCCGGCCTTCTCCCACTCCTCGTGGTGGGGCACGACCTCCGCGTCCAGGAACCTGCGGAACGACTCGCGGAACGCCTCGTGGTCGGCGTCATACAGCGTGCGGCGCATGCGGCAACGGTATTACGGCGAGACGCAGCCCATCGGCGTCCGGAGACGACTGCGCGCTCACGTCCGAACGAACGGCACTTTCGTCCAGACCTACTGGACGAGAGTGCCGTCTGCCGTGCCGACCGGTGGCTGAGCGGTCAGACGGTCATCATTTCAAGGCGTCGAGGAGTGCCTGGCGCTGTCGGTCGCCCAGGCCGGCGGCCCGGCGGGATGCGTCGATCCCGGCCTGCTCGAGCAGCGCGGAGACTTTCGCCGGGCCGTAGCCTGGCAGGCTCTTGAGCAGGTCCACCACCTTGGTCTTGCCGATGACGGTGTCGGACTTCGCGCGGCTGAGCACGGCGGGAATCGTCTCGTCGCCCCGGGCGATCGCGTCGCGCAGCTCCTTGCGGGCGGTGCGGGCGGCCGCGGCCTTCTTCAGCGCGTCGGCGCGCTGTTCGGGAGTGAGCGTGGGCAGTGCCATGACGTCGTTCTCCTCTCCAGGCGCTCACCCGGACGGGTGGGCGCGCAGGTAATCTTCGCCCTCAAGACTGACAGAACCCGCATCCGGCGCGCCGTGACCCCCTCCAGGCGCTGGTGCTCATCGCCGCTCACCCGAGGTCGCTGCTTCCCCGGGCCCGACACGGGCGGCCGTCCCGGGATCAGCATGACCGGGCCAACGGGGTCGGCGCTGCCGCGGCCGGTGGCGGTTTGCCGGGCGTGGTCCTCGTCGCCGACGAGCCGCCGGAGCGGGATTTCGTCGTCGGTGCCGCACTCGTGGTGGGAGCGGGGGTGACCAGCGGGGCGACGACCTGGTTCCGGGCGATCGCGTCGCGCACGATCTCGCGCATGTACGGGAAGTTCGGCCGCGCGGTGTTGAACCGGCCGCCGGAGGCCTCAGGGTCGGACAGGTTCGGGTCGAACGCCACGCTTTCCAGCGCCGCGGTGCCCGACGTGCTCCCGGCCAGCGACACGAGCGCCGGGAGCACGTCGCGCGGGATGTTGGTGAAGACGCTGTTCGTGGTGGCCTTGGCGACGCCCTGGAAGTTGGTGAGCAGGTCGGTGGGGCTCTTCTGGTCCAGCACGTACTGGATGAGGCAGCGCTGCCGGCCCATCCGGACGTAGTCGGTGGAGCCGGTACGTGACCGCGCGAAATCGAGCGCCTCCTCGCCGCTGAGCCGCTGGATGCCCCGCTCGAGGTAACCCTCGGGCCGGACCTGACGCCCGCTCGGGGTGATGCCACCGATCGGGATCCGCGCAGGTCCGACGTCGACGCGCAGACCGCCCAGTGCGTCGATGATGGCGGCGAACCCCGCCATGGAGATCTCGATGTAGTAGTCGATCGGGAGGCCCAGCATGTGAGAGATCGACGAGTGCAGGAGATTCAGCCCTGGGTCCCTGGTGGGGCCCGAGGGGGCAAGCTCGGGGAAGGCGTGGCCGTATGCGTACACCGCGTTGAGCAGGTAGTCGCCCGAGTTCGGGTCGTTCGAGTCGTGAAACCCCTTGGGAAACTCCCGCGCCATCGCCGAATCCCGTGGGAACTGCGCGTAGCCGATGTTGCGGGGCAGCCCGAACAAGGTCGTTCGGCCGGTTCGGGTGTCGATGCTGGCCACCATCATCGTATCGGTGCGGGTGCCGGTGCGGTCCGGTCCGGCGTCGCTGCCCAGCAGCAAGATGTTGAGCCTGGGCTTCCCCAACGCCGCGGAACCGTCACCGCCGCTGGGGAACAGGGTGTCGAGCAGGTTGCGCTGGGAGTTGGCGAGGTTGGCGCTGAACCCGAGTGGCGCTGCCACCACCATGCACAGCGCGGCGACGGTGGCTGCTCCGATGACGCGACGGCCGCTCCCGAGACCGGGCGGCTTGGCGAGGACGTAGGTGCGGATGATCACGGCGATCCAGGCCAGGGCGGCCGCCAGGCACACGAGGATCGCGACGATCAGCACGCGCGTGGACAGCAGGTTCTCCAGGAGCTCCCTGCGCGGCAAGGACGCGGCGAGTACCACGATGACGAGGATGCCCAGCAGGAATGCGCTCAGGATCAACGCACCTGTGCGCCTGCGGTGGATCAGAAGGTGCCCGGAGCCAGGGGCCACGGTCGCGGCCGTGGCGATCAAGAGGGCTCGCCCGAGTGTGCGTGGCGCAGTGGCCGGGACGGGCTCGACGCGTCGCAGAGGCTGGGTGGGTTCGTCGGCCGGTGCAGGCTCCTGGGCATGCAGACGAACGGTCGGTGAATCGATCAACGGACCGGGGCGTCGAGGAAGGAGGACGGAGCGGCGGGCCGATACTGCGGCGCGACCGCGCGGTTCGGGGCACGCGAACAGGTCAGGGCGTGGATCCGTGGTGCGCGCAATGCCGTCGTCCATCGAGTCCTCCCTGCTCCTTCGAAGGCGACGTCGTTGCCGGACACCTGACGTCACGTCGGACTGGACGGTGAGACCGCGCGAAGCCTAATGGGAGTGACGGCCGAGGCCGCCCCCACCTCGTTCCCCACGCCCCTGACGGTCACTGGCGGAGGATGGTCCGCCAGTGCCGGCTCGTGGCCGGGGAACCCGGGTCAGGTCCATGCTGCGGCGGCTACCGTACTGGACCATGGACAGAACCGGGGTCGAGGTCGAACGGTGGAAGATGTGGCCGTGCGGGAACGCGGCGATCCCGGCGGAGACCTACCGGCTCGCCGCGAACGATCCCGACCGGGTGGTCGCGCTGGACTGCGCTCTGCTGGACTCTCTCGACGGCTGGTTCCACCGTGAGGCCACTTCCACGGGAGTGTTCTCCTGCGAGTATGTCCTGTCGACCGCGCGAAGATCCGCCTGAGCAGCCGGGCAGCGATGAGTACGACAGGCACGGCCAGCGAGGCCGCCGGGCCTCACGGCGAGGTTGCCGCGGCGATCGTCCTCGCCGGCGGTGGCGGCACCCGCATCGGCGCGGGGCGGAACAAGGTGTACCTGCCGCTGGCCGGCCTTGCGGTGATCACCTGGTCGCTGCGCACGCTCGCGGGCCTGCCGGAGATCGGAGCGGTGGTGCTGGTCGTCCGTCCACAGGACCGGGAGATCGCCAAGCAGGTGCTCGACCAGGACGTGGCCGAAGGCATCGAGATCGTCGACGGCGGTAGCACGCGCCAGGAGTCCGAGCTCTGCGGCCTGCGCTACCTGGCCGACCGGATCGGCGACGGCAGCATCGACACCGTTCTCGTCCACGATGGGGCCCGCCCGCTGGTGGGCGCGGCGTTGGCACGAGTGGTGCTGCGCGCGGCCCGTGAGTGCGGCGGCGCGGTACCGGTCATCCCGCGCGACGACCTGGCCCTGGCGAATGCCGGCGGCGACCGCTTGATCGGGCCTGCGCCGGCGGGGCTCGTGGCCGTGCAGACCCCGCAGGGTTTCTGCGC
>JBOHEP010000216.1:0-8513 GCA_050701075.1 Pseudonocardia sp.
CTCGGTCGTACTCACCTTGGCGTCGCACACGACCACCAGCAAGAGCCAGCCGATCACACTTCCCCTACCCACCACCATGATCATCTCATGTTGACGCGGTTCTCCTCACGCAACGTGGCGGTCAACAGCGGGACGTCCCCGCTCGGCTGAACGGGTGGTGTTTTCCGTAGTTCGCTCCAGCGGGGTATCTGTGCGTCGTCGCATGGCTCTGATCCTCCGATGGCGGTCGGCGAAGAGAGCCGGGGAAGCCGGCGCCTCACTCGACCTGGAGGCGAACATGGAAGGTCCTGGCTTCTCCACCGCGCAACCCGTGGAAACGCTCCCACCGGTCCAATACCTGCCGGGCGAGAAGGCGACGGAGTTCGATCCGGGGGACTTCATCCTCGTCAAGGGAAAGGGCTTCCAGGGATGGCTGATCAAACTCGGTCAGAAGATGCGAATCCACGGGGCCGACCGAAAATATGTGGACTGGTCGCACGCCGCGCTGATCGTGGACTGTGCCGGCACCCTGATCGAGGCGGTGGGTCGCGGCGTCAGGGAGGAGTCACTTGACTACTACACAGGGCGGTCCTATGAGATCTTCCGCATCAAGGCCTCGGACGAGGACCGCGCGCAGGTGGTCGCGTTCGCCAGATCGGTGCTGGATGGTCACGCCCCGTACGGACCGCTGACGATCATGAGCATCGCCCTGTCGATGCTCACCGGCAGCAAGTTCACGTTCTTCATCGACGGCCAGTACGTGTGCTCCGGGCTCGTCGCCAGCGCGCTGCAACGGACCGGCAGCATTTTCAACCGTGACGCGGCGAAGATCACCCCCGCTGATCTGGCGAAGTACTTCGATCCTGCGCAGCGGCCTCACCTGGCAGCGAGCGGGACCTCGTCGCGCACTTCGCTGCCGCCGGACTGCCGCGAGGTACTGCCGAATACCGTCCGGGCGAGCTGAGCACGCGACCGGATCCCTAGCTTGCGATAGGTGTTCGACAGGTGGAACTCGATCGTCTTCGCGGAGAGGAAGAGATGCGCAGCGGCCTCCACATTGGTGGCTCCGTCCGCGACGACCAGCGCGACCTGCAGCTCCTGGGGGGTGAGCTGGGTCGTTGTGCGTTCGTGGCGAGGTCGCGACGTGATTCCCGTCGCGCGGAGCTCGGCCTCGGCCCGCTGGGCCCACGATCGCGCGCCGAGCCGGGTGAAGGTGCCCAGTGCATCGGCGAGCACGTGCCGGGCTTGCGTCGGGCGCCGCCGCCGCCGCAGGAACTCGCCGAAGCAGAGCTGGCTGCGAGCTCGCTCGAACGGCTGCCGCGCCCGCTCGTGCCACTGCAGAGCCTCGACGAAAGCGGTGTGCCCCTGCTCTTGGTCGGTGTGGAGCAGGCCGCGGCAGCGGGCGGCGACAGCGTGTTCGGTCGGCCGACCGGTCCGCTCGGCCTCTCGGACGAGCACGTCGAAGGCGCGCTGGGCGCGGTGTGGCTCCCCCGCGCGGACGTGCGCCTCGATGAGGTCGCCGGCCCAGCTCAGCAGCACCGGGTCGCCGAGCCTGCGGGCATGGGCGAACTCCGCGAAGACGGAGAGGTGCTCCGCCGCCAGGTCCGGACGACCCTCGCCCAACTCCAGCAGGCCCAGTGTCCGGGCCGCACGAGCCTCGAAGATCCGAACGCCGGACGGCGCCGTCAGGTCGACCGCCCTGGCGGTGTGCTCCTGGCAGCCGTCAGCGTCGCCGAGGGTCGCTTCGAAGGTGGCCAGGACGATCAGGGCGTTCGGCAGTTCGGTCAACCAGCCGGTCTCCTCGGTGAGGCTCACTGCGGCGTGCGCGTGGGCGAGGCCCGCTGCCCAGTCGCCGTCGCGCCAGCACGCGCTCGCCAGCCACGACAGCTGGAAGGGCAGCAGACCGACCGCGCCTGCCGACCGCGTCGACCGGACCGCAGACTCGAGCCACCGGCGCGCCGACGCATCGTCCTCCACCGACGCGTACGCGTTTGCGGCGATGGCGAGGAGCTGGTCGCTTGACAGCGGGTCGCAACTCGCCAGGTGCTCCTCGCACCAGGCGAGCAGATCGCGCGCCGGTTCGGTATCACCGTCGACGGCCAGGGTGAATGCCTCGATCAGCACCACGGGCAGGCGGGTCTGCGCCGGCAGATCTCGCACGAGACGAGCCGCCCGGCACGCCATCTCTACGGCCAGACGCTGATCGCCGAGTATGACGCTCGCCACAGCCGCCTGGCTGCGCATGACGGCTGACCGCGTGGGTTCGGCGATCTCGGTTCGGTCGGCCAGGGCGAGGAGTTCGTCGCGCCCCGCGATCGGTTGACCGCACCACATCTGAATGCTGCACTGCAGGTGCTGCGCGGTGATGATCGAGTGCTGATCGTCCGTCTCGGCCAACGCGAGTTCGAGCAGCGGCACGGCCGCCCCGACCATTCCGGCTGCCTGGCTCATCAGCGCCGCGTCCAGAAGCCGCTGGATCCGCGCCGGACCGACCGGGCTCAACCACGCCGCACGTTCGAACAGGGCGAGGGCTGTCACGTGGCTCTGCCGGGTGGCGGCCTGCCCGGCCGCGGCGGCCAGCTGCCTCGCGATGTCCTCGTCGGGGCTCAGGGTCGCGGCCGCGAGGTGGAAGGCGCGCCGCTCCGCCGCTCCCGGGGTGCACCGCTGCTCGTAGACGGCGGCCAGTGCCCGGTGTGCGGTGCGCTTTCGCCCCGCGGCAGCCGCGTGATAGACCGCGCTGCGGACGAGCGGGTGCCGGAAGCGGACACCACTGGTGTCCTGCACCAGCAGGCCCGCGTCCTCGGCGGCGTCCAGGTCGCGGCGACCGAGGCCCTGCTGGGCCAGTGCATCGTCCATCGCGTCGTCCGCCGAGCCCGCGACCGCGAGCAGCAGGACGGCGCGGCGGGTGTCCTGTGGCAGGCCGGCCATCCGCCGCTCGTAGGCGCGCACGAGCCGCGTGCTGAGGCGCACGGGCTCGATCGACACCTTCGCTGACCAGGTGGTCGGCAGGTCCAGCAGGGCGAGCGGGTTACCGGCTGTCGCCTCCCACAGCGCGCCGGACAGCGCGCCCCGATCGGCCAGCAGCTGCTTGGCCGCTGCGAAGTCGAGGCCGTTCAGCGTCATCTCCGGTAGTGCGGCCAACCACCGCTCCGCGGCCGGCGAGACGTCGATGGCGCAACGAGCTGTGAGAACAACCGCTATGCGTTCTGCGCGCATCCGGCGGATCGAGAAGACCAGGGCCTCCAGTGACGGGAGATCGAGTAGGTGCGCGTCATCCACCGCGATGAACAACGGCCGGTCGTCGGCGGAGTTCGCCAGCAGGGTGAGCGTGGCGGCCGCCACGCCGAGTCGGTCGCCGTGCACCGCCGGCCCCAGATCGAGGGCAGCCTTCAAGGCCGTGGCCTGTGTATCCGGGAGCCCCGGCAACCCGTGGATGAGGGGCCCGAGGAGCATCGACAAGGCAGCGTAGGGGATGTCGGTCTCGGCTTCGTGCCCATCGACGCGGATGATCCGCAGATCGTCGGCATATTCGGCAGCAGCGTGAAGAAGCCGGGTCTTCCCCATACCCGGATCGCCGCGGATGACCAGAGCTTCGGGATCGCCCTGCGCGGCATTCGCCAAAACGATCCGGAGCCGCTCATGCTCGTGATCGCGCCCAACCAGCATGGGTGGAGCCTAACGCGGCCCGAGAGTGGGAACGGAGAGCTCTCGACGACGACCTCTGCGACGAAAGGCGCAGCTCATCGGAAGTGAGCGCGGTCAGCGGCGCTCAGCGGATGGACCGGCGACCTCGACGGGGGCCTCGGCGGTCGTTGCCGGCGCCGTATCCACCCTTCACACCAAGTGCGGCGAGCTCACGGCGCAGTCTGGCGAAGCATCGGGCGCGAGTGGGTCCGATGCTCCCGATCGGCACCCCGAGCCGGCGCGAGATCTCGGTGTAGGGCAGTGGCGGATCGACCACGAGGAGCATGAGAAGGTCCTGGTCGCGGCGGGACAGCCGGTGCCGCGCCGTCTGCAGCAGCATCCGCTGCTCACTCCCGAGCGCCTCCTCCTCCGGCGACCGCGGCTCGGTGCGCATCACGACGGTCCGGCCGTTCGTGCGTCCGGTCAGGTCGGTCTCGTCGATGCGCGGGGTCTCTCGGTAACGGAACTTGAACGCCTTCAGGCACTCGCGGTGCAGGATGGCGCGCAACCAGCCGCCGAGCGCCTGCGCGGTCTGCAGAGCCTTGATGTTGGTGACCGCGGCCAGCCAAGTCTGCTGCACGACGTCGGCGGCGGTGGGTCCGTCGAGACCGTGGGCTCTGGCCAGGCGCTGTAGGTGGTCGTCAAACCGGTCCACGATCTCGCGCCAGCTCGTCGCGCAACCGACTCTGGCTCCGGCGACAAGCTCCGCCAGCTCGGTCCCGTGGTTGACCCAGGTGGCGGTCGGGGTGGGGAATTCGGTCGTCGTCATTGTCGTAGACCTTCCAGCCGTTCTCCCTGTTGGCTGGACGGTAGGAAGGGTCGACCCTGGTCCGGATCCGGAGAATCCCCAGGGTCTGCTCGACCAGGGGTCGACCGGGGTTGTGCAAGGGGGTGGCGACGTCGGACAGTCGCGGATTCATGGGGTCGGGGGAGCGTCAGCTACGGCCACGGTCCTCACGACTCTCCAGCGCCGCGATCAGCTTCTTCGGCGCCACCTCCCGGTAGGAGTCGGTGACGATCTCCGCGATCTCGTCCCAGTCGACCGACACGTCCAGCCACACCCCGAGCCAGCCGCGTCCGCCGACATAGGGCGGCCGGAAGAACCGCTCGGGCTCCGACGCCACCAGCTCCTCCTGCACACCGGGCGGCGCCGCGCACCAGAACGCGAGGCGGTCGTCGTGATGGTGGTCGGCGTACATCACGAAGGTCTTGCGGACGAACCACGTCGGCTCGCCGTGGCTGATCTTCTCGGTGACCTCGGGGAGCGCCAGGCACACCGCCCGCAAACGATCGAGCGGCGAGCTCATGCCGGTACGGCCCGCAGGACGGAGAACCCCGTCGGCGGGGGCACCCGGCTCGCCACCACGCCCGGAGCGGCCATTCGGGAGCCCTCCGCCATCGCCTCGGTGAACACCGGGAGCAACTCCGGGTCTCCGGCCATGTGCGCGAACACGGAGCGCCCCGTGACCTTCTCGAACGACGGCTCGCCCGTCCGGACGCTGTGTTCGAGCTCTCCCCAGGCTGTCATGAACGGGTGCCGGTCACGACCGGACGGTAGGTGCCGAAGCTCCAGCGGTTCCCCTCGGTGTCGAGTGCGGCGTACTCCCGAGAGCCGTAGGGCTGGTCGGTGAGTGCCATGGCGATCTCCGCGCCCGCGGCGACGGCTCGGTCGTGGTGGCGATCCGGGTCGTCGACGACGAGGTAGAGCACGGCGCGGCCGGTGTCGAACATGCCGGGCGGGTCGGCGCGGGTGCCCAGCATCAGCACGCCGTCGCCCCAGGACAGCTCGGCGTGCCCGACGCTGCCGTCGTCGCCGATCATGACGTTTTCCTCGGTGAGCCCGAACGCGCCGGTCAGGAACACGATCGCGGCCTTGGCGTCGTCGTAGCGGAGGGTGGGGTAGATGCTCATGGCGGTCACAGTAGGGCCATTGGCCAGCGGGGTCTTGAAAGAATGGGAGCGATTCAGGCCTGCCACCACTCGGCGACGAGCTGTGACGGTGTGCAGCCGGCCAGCGAGCGGAAGTCCCGCACGAGGTGGCTGTGGTCGGCCGGCACCAGCAGGCCCGCGGCGTGCTGGAACCGCAGCACCCGCGCTGCTGTCTTCGGCGCGAGCCCGATCTGGGCCCGGAACCGGGTGAGCAGGTGACGCCGGCTCCATCCGGTGGCCACCGCAAGTTCCTCGACCCCGACGGCTCCGGTCGTTCGGACCAGCCGCCCCAGGCCCACACCTGCGGGTCCGGCCTGGCGCGGCCGGCTCGGGTAGCCCCAACTCGTCGAGGCGACCTCCACCCCTGCCTGCGTGCCGGTGAACTCCGTGAGCACCGCGGCGTCATGCATTCCGGCCAGGAACGACCGCCGCACCACCGGCCGGCCGGGCCGTGCAACCGGATCGGCGGGTCGAAGCTGAGGATGAGCGGGCACCCACCGGTGGGCGCCTGGCGGCGGCGCAGCGCGGTGGTGCTGTGCTCACGGTAGCCGGAGTAGCTGATGACGAGCCCGGCCAGCGCAGGGTGCGGGCGTGCGCGGACGTACTCCGAGCTCTCACCCCCGTCACCGGCCATGGCCTGAGGATGGCAGTGTTCCCCGGTGTTCGGTGCTCCGGTGACGACCTTCGCGGACCTCGTCGGCCGCGCTCGAGGATTCACCGACGCTCGGCGCGCCCTGCTCGGCATCACCGGCAGCCCAGGCGCAGGCAAGTCGACGTTGGTCAGTGCGCTGCTGGAAGCGCTGCGCGGGAACCCGCCGGCAGGCCTGGACGCCGACTGGGTCGCCAACGTGCCGATGGACGGCTTCCACCTCGCCGACGTGGAGCTGCGCCGGCTCGGGCTCGCCACCCGCAAGGGCGCCCCGGAGACGTTCGACACCGGTGGTTACCTCGCGCTGCTACGTCGACTACGCGCCGACGACCCGGCCGACGACCCGGTGTACGCCCCGGCGTTCGAGCGCGTGCTGGAGCAGCCGCTCGCCGGTGCGATCCCGGTGCCGCACGCGGTCCGGCTCGTGCTCACCGAGGGCAACTACCTGCTTCTCGACGGCCGCTGGGCCGGGGTGCGCGCCGAGCTCGACGAGGTGTGGTTCTGTGACCTGCGCGCCGACGTCCGGCAGTCGCGGCTGACCGCCCGCCATGTCGGGTTCGGCAAGGCTCCAGAGCAGGCGGCCGCGTGGGTCGCCGAGGTGGACACACCGAACGCCGCCCTGGTGGATGCCACGCGGGACCTGGCTGATGTCGTCGTTCCCAGTTCGGTGCTGGAGGAGCTGGCGCCGACGTGAGACCGGTCAGTCACGTTCGGCGTCGCCGGGTGGCGCGGTCAAGATCGCCGGCTCGGTGCGCGCGGGGGCCGCGACAGCGGTTGTGGATCAGCCGCGGTGATGGCCAGCGTAGTGCGCGGCCAGCGCGTCGAGCCCGAGGTCGGCCTCGGGGTCACGCCACACCGAGTGCGCGTGGTTGCCCTGACGCTGGGTGTTGTCGAACTCGACCAGCAGCCGCGGACCCTGCAACCGGTAGTAGTGCGGCTCACCCGGTGTCGTGGACCCGGCCCAGGCCAGGTGGACGGCGTCGAGCGCCGGGTCGTCGGGGCACGGGGCGAGCCCGTCGGGTATCCGGCCGAAGTAGGTGCCGAGCAGCCGCCGGAGCAGGTCGCGTTGCGCGGAGTCCAGTGCGGTGGCCGGCAACCCTTTCGGGGTGGACGTCAGCGCCATCGTGGCGTGGTCGGCCGCGTCGAAACCGGTGGCCACCTCGATGCCGTCACTCGCCGCCACGAGCAGGTTCTGAACCTCGGGGTCGACGAAGCTCCCGCGCCAGACCTCGGCGAGGCGCAGCAACCGGTCACCGTCGGCGATCCGGGTGCGGTTGCCGCCGATGATGTCCGAGGGCGCGCGGGGGAGCAGCACGGCCAGCTCGGCGAGATCGGGATCCAGCGACCGGACGAGCTCGCGGGCCAGGTCCTCCACGGCGCCGATGGGCCGCAGCACGGACCCGCCGAGCAGCCGCGAGGTGGCCGGATCGGCACCGAGGAAACACGGGGTGGTCGAGCGCACCCGACCGTCGATCACCAGGTTGTTCAGTGACACGTGGTGCCCGCCGAACCGCCAGCCCCACGGCCCGTCTCCGTCCGGTTCGCCGAACACCCGCAGGTAGTAGAGACCGGGGTCGCGGCCGCGTTCGCGACCCCAGCCCTCGGTGAAACCCTCGGTGTGGTCGAGCACGTTCTCCAACCCCATCACCGTGGCGACCGTGACGTACCCGGCCGTCGAGAGTCCGGATGCGACGAGCGCCATCGCGAGGCGCTGCTGGGCCGGGGACTGCTCGTGCACGGTGAGCCCGCCGTGGTCGGTCGGGGTGTAGAACCAACGCAGGCGTTCGGCCTCGGACTCCGCGTCCGCGCCCGGCGTGCGCATGGCGCCCACCGCGCGCTGCCCCGCGTCGAGGGAGGCCAACCAGGCGGTGGCAGCGGTCGCCATCCGCGTGCCGACCTCCCGGGCGGGCGTGTCGCGGGACGTGTCCTGGGTGCCGAGCGCGGGGTTGCCCATGGCGGCACGATACGACGGCGCCCGGCTCCGGCGGCCGGTACACCGCGCCTGCCCCATCCTGCCCGAGCCGGATATCGCAGCGGATGCCCGCGTCCGCCGACGGTCAGCCGCAGGCGGTGACCTCGCAGTCCTGCGTCGGGGGATCGGCCTGTTGGTCCGTGGGCGGTGCCTCACCGGACTCGTCCGGCGGCGCATCCGTACCGGGCTCGACTGCGTCGGCCGGGGCGGCCGGCCCGGCACCGGCGTCGGGGGCGGGCTCACCGGGCGGGGCGGCTTCAGGCCCGGCAGGCGGGGCGGCTCCGGGCGGCGGTGCCCCGT
>JBOHEP010000217.1:0-4585 GCA_050701075.1 Pseudonocardia sp.
GCAGCCAACTCACCGGCCTCCCGCATCGCCACCGCGAGCACGGCCATGATCTGGTCGCCGTCCACGTCGGCCCCGGCGGCATCCACCGCCAGGCAACGGTCGGCATCGCCGTCGTGGGCGATCCCGACGTCAGCCCCGTGCGCGAGCACCGCGGCCCGTAACGGTCCGAGATGGGTGGATCCCACGCCGTCGTTGATGTTGAGCCCATCCGGCGCGGCGGCCACGGCGATCACCTCGGCACCGGCCCGGCGATAGCAGTCCGGTGCCACGGCCGAGGCCGCCCCGTGGGCACAGTCGACCACCACCCGCAGCCCGTGCAGCGCCGCGGGAACCATGGTCAGCAGATGAGCGGTATAACGCTCGGCAGCGTCGGGCAGGTCACGGACGCGGCCGACCTGGGCACCGATGGGGCGGCCGAATGTCGCCTCAAGGCCCTGCTCGACGGCCAGTTCCAGCCCGTCGGGCAGCTTGTGCCCGCCGGCGGCGAACAACTTGATCCCGTTGTCCGGCATCGGGTTGTGGGATGCCGAGATCATCACCCCGAGATCGGCACCGACGACTCCCACGAGATGGGCCACGGCCGGGGTGGGCAGCACACCCACCCGCAGCGTGTCCGCGCCGGCCGAGGCCAGACCGGCCACCACCGCCGCCTCGAGCATCTCGCCGCTCGCCCGAGGATCACGTCCGACGACCGCAAGCGGCCGCCGGGAGCGATCACGCTCGGCGAGCACCCGAGCAGCGGACGCCGCGATACCCAGGGCGAACTCCGGGGTGAGGAGCTCCCCGTTGGCCAGTCCGCGTACCCCGTCGGTGCCGAACAGACGGCGAACGCCCACGCCTCAGCGCTTGCTGTACTGCGGGGCCTTGCGGGCCTTCTTGAGTCCGTACTTCTTGCGCTCGATGACCCGCGGGTCGCGGGTGAGGAAGCCGGCCTTCTTCAGCGGCGGGCGATCGTCGGGATCAACCTCGATCAACGCACGAGCGATCGCCAGGCGCAGGGCACCGGCCTGGCCCGATGTTCCGCCACCGTGCAGGTTGGCGAAGATGTCGAAACGCTCGGTCTTGTCAACGGTGACCAACGGCTCCCGAATGAGCTGCTGGTGCAGCTTGTTCGGGAAGTACACCTCGAGAGACTTGCCGTTCAGCCGGAACTCACCTGTGCCGGGCATGAGGCGGACGCGGACGACCGCCTCCTTGCGACGACCGACGGTCTGCACCGGACGGCCGGGAAGCACCACCGGGGTTCGCTCCAGTACGGCAGCCTCTGTCTCGACGACGGCCGTCACCTCAGGTGTCCCGGCGTCAACGGCCCCACTCTCGGTGGTCTCGCCGGCGTCGGTCTCGATCTCGGGATCGGCGGTGGTCACGGGCTGTCCTTCCACTGACTCGGTGCTGGTCGGCTCGTTCACTGCGCGACCTGAGTGATCTCGAACTCGGCGGGCTTCTGCGCGGAGTGCGGGTGCGACGGGCCGGCGTAGACCTTCAGCTTCTTGCCCATCGCGCGTCCGAGGCGGGTCTTCGGCAGCATGCCCTTGATGGCCTTCTCGACCAGCCAGTCCGGGTGCTTCTCGATCATCTCGCCGACGGAACGCCGACGGAGGCCCCCGGGGTAACCGCTGTGGCGGTAGACGAACTTGGTCTCCCGCTTGTTGCCGGAGACCGAGATCTTCTCCGCGTTGACGATGACGACGAAATCACCGGTGTCCATGTGCGGCGCGTAGGTCGGCTTGTGCTTGCCGCGCAGCAGCGTGGCGGCATGGGTGGCGAGGCGGCCGAGCACGACGTCCGTGGCATCGATCACGTGCCAGGCATGGGTGATATCACCGGGCTTGGGGCTGTACGTGGACACGGACCTACCTCGTCGCTGTCGTGGCTGTCGATGAGACGACATCCGAACTCGGGGCCCGGGAGCCGCCTCTGGCTGCGGTGCGAAGGATAGGGCGCCGTCCGAGGGAAACCCGGACAGGCCGACGAGCCGCAGGGCCGCGGCCGCGAGTTCCACCCGCCGCACATCGATGATGGGAGGATACCCGCCGGTCCGAAGTGAGGTCAAAACGCCCCCTCGAACCGGCGGTGGGTCACACCGAGCTCACGCCCAGCGGCTGGCGTTGGCCTGCTCGACCTGCCAGTAGCTCTCGTTCGCGGCGCCCAACGCAACGCCGATCTGGGCGAGCACCGCCGTCATCTCAGCCGCTGCGGTGTCCCACTGCCGCTGCTTGGTCCCGTAGTCCTCCGCGGCCTGTCCCTGCCAGGTCGCGACGAGTGGGGCCAGGAACCGCTTGAGATCCTCGAGCTGGGTCGAGATTCGACCGGCCGTGCTCGCAACGCTGCCCTGCGCGCTCTCCAGCGCCGCGAAAGTGACCTTGATCTCGGTCATCGGATACCCCCCTCAGCCCAGTGCCGTACGGATCGAGGACAGGCCGGCCGACTGCTCGACCTCCTGCTGCTCGTAGGTCCGGGCCGAGCCCTGGATCGAGTCGCCGATCGAGCGCAGCGCCTCGGCGAGTGCCCGTGCGTTGGTGTCCCACCGGAGCATCAGCTGCGCGAACTCACCCGCGGCCCGGCCCTTCCACATGCCGGCCAGCGGCGCGAGCTGCCCCCGCAGGGTTGACAGGTCGCTCTGCACCCCCTCGTTCACGGACAGGACGTGCCTGCCCGCCTGATCCATCTCCTCGGTCGTGGTACCGAATCCACCGGCCATGCCGTTCACTCCTCATCACTCACCGACGTTCTCCAGGTTCAATGGCCACGGTGACAGGTGGGCACTTCCCGCGAGGGCCGTTCGACCGACCTGTGTGCAACTGTGAACGGATACGTTCAACTGGTACGCACCGAGCCGACGACCAGTTCGCAGGCTCGGCGGACCTCCACCGCCCCGGGCACCGTGTACTGGCAGCCCACGCTGAGCTGGTCGTCACCATCGAGCAGGACATACCAGTCGACGGCGACGCGACCATCGGAGCTCAGCTGTCGATAGATGACGACGGGGCGGCCCTGGTACCGCCCGGTCGGATCGAAGGCCGACAAGGGCGCGCCGGCCGCCACCGCGGCGTCGAACTCCGCGCGCAGCTCCGCGTCGGCCCGCTCGCGCTCGACGCCGGCGTCGTAGCCGAGCGGGGTGCGCTCGACCGAGACCAGATCACTGCCCTCGGGCCTGGCCTCCGGGGTGAGCAGTGTGCGCCGCCGCTCCGGGAGCCCACCGGTATGGGCCCAACCCGGTGGGAGCTCCATCGCGTACCCGTACTGGGCCACGACTCCCGAGGCGACGGGTAACGGTGGGGGCGATGCGGGGCCGGGTGCCAGCACCGTGCCGACCGAGATCAGCGCCGCCGCAGCCGTCGCGCATACCGTCATGGCCATGGCGACGCGTACGGCACCAGGTCGGCGCGGCGGCAGCGGCGGCAGCCATCCGGACGGCACCGCGGAACCGATCGGCCGCGACGCCGACGGGCCGGCGGGTCCCAGCCGGGGCAGCGCCGCCTCCGGGAGCCGGAGGGCCCCGAGCACCGCGGCCGCATCCGGACGCGGCGCGACGACCACATTCTCGAGCACCGCCGCATCCAGCACCGCGGCATCCAGCACCGCCGCATCCAACAATTCAGCCAGCAACGGCGCGCGCGCAACACCACCGACCAGCAGGATCGGAGTCCGCACACCGGACATGACACCCGGGGGTCCAGGGCCAAGGACGGCTCGCACCGCGTCGACGACCTCGGCCAACGGCCCCGCCAACCCGGCCCGCACCTCGGTGGCCGCCAACCGCACCTGCGTACCGGTCCAGGGCAGGCGCGCCGTCATGACCGGGACCAGCGACAATGCCTCCCGCAGCCGCCGCGCCTCCGCCCGCAACGCCGCCTGCACCGCGACGTCGGACGCCGACACGGCCGCCGGACAGCGGGCCAGCAGCAGGTCGAGCACGACCTCATCGAGCCGCGACCCGCCGACCGGGCAGCTCCGCGTCCAAACCGGGCGCCCGCCGCGACCCAACAACGTCGCCTCGGCCCCGGAATGCCCGATGTCCAGCACCACCAACCCTGCCCTGAGGTCGGATCGCGCAACTGCCGTGGCCGCCGCGACGCTGCTCGGAACCGCTCGGACCACGCCGGCAAGCCCGTCCCAGCCAGTCCTCGGCGGCGCCCGCCCGGTCGGGTGCACGAGCAGCAGCTCCGCCGGGGGCGTGGCGAACAGGCCGGCCAGCAGGTCGCCGACCGCATCGGGGTCCAGCGGCCGGCTCGGTGAGTGGGACGGCAGCTCCATCAGGATCCGTGGCTCGCCGCCGGCCACGGTGCCTGCGATCCGGACCATCGACGCGCCGGCGTGCACGGCCACCCGGTCCGGCGTGCCCGTCACGGGACCGGACCGGGATCGGCGCCCGAGCCGGCAACCGACTCCTCAGGATCCAGCCACGCTACCTGCACCCGTCGAACGCCCCGCTTGCGGTCCACGAGCGTGCCTCGCCCCGGGGGCATCGGCGCCGGCTTCACCGGGCCCACGAGCGCACCCTCGTCCGGACTGCCGTTCATCACGAACCCGGGCGTCGCCAGTTCGCGCAGCCGCCCCAGCAACGGGTCGAACATCGCCCGCC
>JBOHEP010000218.1:0-7261 GCA_050701075.1 Pseudonocardia sp.
GCGGGAGGCTGATGTCGTCGGCGTCCATCCGGGCCACGACGTCGTGGCGGCAGGCCTCGAGACCGGCGTCCAGGGCAGGGCCGAGCCCGACGTTGCGGGGGATCGCGACCACCTCGACCGGCACCGGAGAGTCGGCCGCCAACGCGTCGATGCACGCGGCGAGCCGGGCGTCGACCGGCCCGTCCCGCACGATCACGACCTGATCCGGCCGGTGGGTCTGGGCGTCCACGGTGGATCTGAACGCCTCGGTGAGGAATGCCGGTCGGTCACCGGCCCACACCGGCAGAAGCAGCGACAACTTCTCCGACACCGGCCGCACCCTCTCTGACGACGCCCACCCCGACACGCGCCCCGCCCTCCCGGATTCGAGGCGCTCCATGCTGCACCCTATGGGGACCGCGCGGACTGCCGGCGTCGAGTCGCCTGTACATGATGGACGGGAGGTAGGGCCGTGGGCGAACCGCGACGTTCGGATCCGCGCCCGTCGTACCGGGCGGCTCGGATGCCGGTCACCGGACTTTCCCGCTTGCGCCGGGACCTCGTCCGGCGGTTGCGGATCGCCCTCGTCGTGGCCTCCGCGCTGGTGGTGGGTCTCACCGGGTCGACCTGGGCCTTGTACCGGGAGGTGACCGCGGGCATCACGACCACCGACGTCATCACCGGTGGCCGCGACAGTGGGCCGCAGAACATCCTGCTGGTCGGGATCGACAGCCGGACCGATGCCCAGGGCAAACCCCTGCCCCTCGAGATCCAACGCGTGCTGCGCAGCGGCCCCGACACCGGTGTCCTCAACTCGGACACGATCATGCTGCTGCACGTTCCGGAGGACGGTGGCGCGGCCGTCGCCTTCTCGATCCCGCGCGACTCCTATGTCGACATCCCCGGCTACCGCAGCGACAAGATCAATGCTGCGTATCCGGCGTCCAAGGCACAGGCTGCCGAGGAGTTGGTCGCCGACGGGGAGCTCGACCCCGGCCAGGTCGAGGCCCAGTCGGCCCGGGCGGGCCGCAGCGCCCTGATCAGGACGGTCGAGAGTCTGACCGGCGTCGAGATCGACCACTACGCCGAGATCAACCTGCTCGGCTTCTACAACCTGACCCGGGCGATCGGTGGCGTCGAGGTCTGCCTGAACGCGGCCGTCAACGAGGAGCTCTCCGGGGCACGGTTCCGGGCGGGGCCGCAGCTGATCTCCGGTGGGGACGCGCTGGCCTTCGTTCGCCAGCGCCACGAGCTACCCGAAGGTGACCTGTCCCGGATCCGCCGCCAGCAGGTGTTCCTCGCCGCGGTGGCTGACAGGATCACCTCGGCCGGCACCTTGACCAACCCGGAGGCACTCAGCGCGCTCGTCGGCGTCGCTGAGCAGTCCCTCGTCATCGACGACGACTGGGACCTGCTCGGGTTCGCCCAGCAGGCCGCCGACATCGCCGCCGGGAACCTCACGTTCCGCACCATCCCGACTCGAGGAACGCAGAGCAACGCGCGCGGCGACGTCGTCCTGGTCGACCCATCCGAGGTCCGCGACTTCGTGGAGCAGCGGATCGAGGAGGCGCAGGCCGCCGACGCCGAACAGGAGCCCGAACATGACGCTGAGCCGGCGCCCGCGCCGACACCGGCCCCGACGGAACCGTCGCGCTACGAGCTGCAGGTTCGCAACGCCACCGGGACAACCGGCCTGGCCGCCCGCGTGGCCGCGCGGCTGAGCGAGCTGGGTTTCGGCCCGATCACCGTGGACAACACCACGTCCAGCCCGACGTCGGCGGTGCTCCATGCCGATTCCGACGCCGACGGCGCGCGAGCGGTGGCGGCACAACTCGGTGGCATACCGGTGAAGGCCGACGCCCGGATGACCCCCGGGGACATTCAGGTCGTGCTGGGCGCCGACTTCGGGCCGTCGGTCCCCACACCGGCGCCTGCCTCGACGGTCGCCCGCACGCCCGCCCCGGATAGTGATCCGGTCGCCGCCGCGGGCGTACCGTGCATCGACTGAGGCGTTGCGCCGATCCACACACCGAATCCCGACACTGAAGGACCCTCGTGACACTGACCGCCGCCCTGCTCGAGCCGGCCCTCATCGGACCGGCCGCGGCCCGGCCGCTGATCACGTTCTACGACGACGCCACCGGCGAGCGCATCGAACTCTCCGCGGCCACCACGGCGAACTGGGTCGCGAAGGCCGCCAACCTGCTGCGCGAGGAGTGCGACGTCGAGCCCGGCACGCCGGTCGCGGTCCTGCTTCCCGCGCACTGGCAGACCGCCGCCGTGCTGCTGGCGACGTGGTGGTGCGGCGCCGAGGTGGTCACCGAGCCGACGGCGGCCGACTGGGTGTTGTGCGACGCCGGGCGCGTCGACCTCGCGCTCGCGGCGAAACCCGCCGCCGGGGTGGTGGCGCTGTCCCTGGACGCCTTCGGGGCGGGCATCACCGGGCTGCCCGACGGGGTGCTCGACTTCGCGACGGAGGTCCGGTTGCAGGGTGACGACTTCGTCCCGTGGGCCCCGGTACCGGACTCCGCCCCCGCGCTGGCCGGCGCGACGGTGGCCGAGGTGCTGGCCGCGGCGCGGTCGAGGGCCGGCGCGCTGGGCCTGGGCCACGACGACCGCGTGCTCTCCACGCTCGACTGGAACACAGCAGGCGGCCTCGCCGACGGGCTGCTGGCGGTGCTGGCCGCCGGGGCGTCGCTGGTGCAGTGCCGCAACGCCGACCCGGCCAGGCTGGAACACCGGGCGGCGACCGAGCGGGTCACCGCCCGGCTCGGGTGAGGACGTCAGGACTCTGTCGACGGTTTCAGCCGCCGCTCGGCACGGCCGGTGACGGGGTGGGCGGGTGGTGACGAGGCGGGCGCCCGAGGACGGCGTGGGGCGGGGCGGGCGGCGGCGGGGCGAGCCGGCGTGGACGATGGGGGCGAGGCAGGCACGGGCCGGCGCCGAGGTCGTGGGGCGGCTTCGAGGTCGTGGGCCGGCGCCGAGGTCGTGGGCCGGCTTCAGCGCTGAGCAGGCCCGCCGCGCCAGGGCGGCGAGCAATTGGCGGCGGGTGGCATCATCGTCGAGGCGGGTGGGGTAGGCAGCGGTTGTCGCAGCGGGTCGGGGCAGGGCGAGCCACCGCCCGCACCGGACTCCGGCCCGTACGGGAGCTACGAAGCCGGAGACTGTCGGGGGTCGCGGCTAGCGTGGCGCCATGCCGTCGAGCATGCACGAAGTGTTGGTCGAGATCTTCCGGCAGCGGCCCGCGCTGGCCGCCGAGCTGCTCACCGATGCTCTGGGCATCGAGCTGCCCGTGTTCGGGCAGGCCCGACTGGAGCCCGCGGACTGCGTCGATCTCGCTCCTACCGAGTACCGGGCCGACGCGGTGGTCGTGCTCTCGCAGGCCGCGCGGCCGGTGCGGGCGGTGGTGGTGGAGGTCCAGCTCCGCCGTGACGACGACAAGCTCTGGACCTGGCCGGTGTACCTGCACACGCTGCGTGCCCGGCTGCG
The DNA here is from genome assembly GCA_050701075.1 of Pseudonocardia sp. Lineage (GTDB taxonomy): Bacteria > Actinomycetota > Actinomycetes > Mycobacteriales > Pseudonocardiaceae > Pseudonocardia. The sequence goes on from JBOHEP010000218.1 coordinate 3,469, forward strand.
ATGTCCGACGCTGCTGCTGGTGGTCTGCGTCGACGAGGCGACGGCGGCCTGGGCCGCCACCAGGATCGAGCTCGGTCAGCCCGGCTCGACGCTGACCCCGCTGGTGATCGGACCCGATCGGGTCCCGGTGTTCACCGACGCCGCCCCTGCGCTGCGGGCACCGGAGTTAGCGGTGCTCTCGGCGCTTGCACACGGTCGGGATCCCCGGCGCAGCGAGGTGCTCGATGTGCTGGCCGACGCGCTCGCAGGCGTCGAGACCCAGCAGGCCGTGTTGTATCTTCGACTCGTGCTCGCCGCGCTGCCGCAGGCCGCGCGCATCCATCTGGAGGAGCTCATGACGACCGGGACCTACGAGTACCAGAGCGAGTTCACCGAGAGGCTGCGCAACGAGGGTGCGGCCAGGGGCGAGGCGAAGGGTCGCGCGGAGGCCAAGGCCGACGACGTCCTGCGGGTCCTGCGGGCCCGCGGTGTCGAGGTCCCCGACGACGTCCGCGCCCGCATCGTCGGATGTACCGATCTCGAGCGGCTCGACGCCTGGCTGGACCGCGCGAGCACCGCACACTCGGTCGACGACCTCGGCGACTGACGCTCCCACGGATCGGCGCTGACGGTCATGATCGTCTTCGCATTCGTGGACGTGCTCGACGGTCAGGCGTTCAGCCCGGGGGTGACCGCGTCGAGCAGCACCGGAATCGTCGGAGGCGCCACAGGGGACCCGGCGACGGTCTGCTGCGCGGTGAAGGTCACGAAGCGGCCTTCGGCGATGGCCGGGGACGGCGGAGAAGCTGGGGCTTGCAACTTCGTGGCCGGCGTAGATGTCGGGCTGTCGGGTCGGCGACGGCCAGCGCGGCACATCGACCTCACTGTCGGACCATGTCTGCGGGCGCGAACAGTGAGAGGTCCCGACTCGCTGCCAGTGCACCGCCCACCCCGCCACGGCTCCACAGCACCAACGTCATCTCTGGGTGTTGACTCCGCAGGTGCGCGAGCTTGCGGTGCAGCGCGTGCACGTCGCGCCCAGTCAGCGCGCCCAGCTGCCACCGGGCCTCGCCGAGCAGCGAGGTACGTCCTCGAGCAGGCCGAGAACATCCACCTCCGCCACCTCCTCACGCCACCATCGGCCCGCGGTCATTGCCGCGGGCAACTTGCCCTCGGCGACCAGCCGCACCGCGTGGCCCCGAGTGGCCTGCCCGAACACCCTGCCGACGTGAACCTGCCACCGTCCGTCGACGCGACACTGCACGGCTCCACACTGACCGCCCTCGACCAGGTCGGCGTCCTCGCGGAGAACCGCGAACCAGAACGCAAGATAGGGATCCGCGATCCCGTACAACGGACCCGCGGTCGCCAAAGCACCGTGCGGACAGACCGCCCGCACCTACCCCGCCTGCCGGAGCCGGTCGAGAGTGTAGTCGATCCGCTGCTGGGCGGGCTGGCGATGCGAGACCGGCGGCACTGGCCCGCGCCGAGGGCACCGAGCACGCGTTCATACCCACCCCGCCAGTCAAGATCTTCGCTCAGGATGCCCAGCGCGTCGCGCAGCAGCACCCCGCCGGGGGTGAACGCGAGCTCGTGGAGGTTCTCCACCGGCGAGAGATCATCCTGCCAACGCCGCAGGTGCAGCGGGTAGCCGCCGCAGCCGGCGTACGCCTCGACGAACTACGCAGCGGGCAGTCGAGGCTGGAAGGCCGAGCATCCGCGATAGAGAACGGGTCCATCCGGCGCTCAACGCAGGCGCGCCTATGGAGACCACCCTGTGAGCCGCAGCATCTGCTCCGTCACCGAGACCGCGGAGCCACTCAGCGCGAGCAACACAGCGATCTTGACGAGGACTCACAAGATCACCAGGCATTGAGGGGAAGAGCGAAGCCGGACAGCGTTTCACCACGTCAATGCACACCAGCGCGGTGCGTATCCCTGGTCGCAACGCGCCGGCCCAGGATCCGTTGTGAGTGGGCGTCACCCGATGACTGATAAGCCCTTCACCGAGCCGAACCGCCGACCGCATGGCGCTGCCGCCGGCGGCCGGCCGGTTGCGACCGGCGCAGTTGGCATCCGTCGACTGGGTTCAGGTCAGCCCCGAGGCACTGAGCTTTTCCGCAATGAGCGATGACCGATTGCTTGCGGAGGCCCGGCGTCGCGCGGCAAGCCCGGCGATTCGCACCGTGCTCGCGGCAGCAGCGGCGGGCGAGCGGGTCCCGCCGCTCGCCGACCTCGAGTCACCGGCCCCGTTGGTCTCGCGCCTCGGCGGGCAGCCGCCTCCGTCCGACGATCAGATCGTCTATCTGCTCCCGTCATGGCCTCATGCCGCGGAAGGGCATCCGGTAGCACCGGCGCTGGCTGCGGCGGTCCGCTCCGCAGTCGGCGGTCCCGGCTGGGACGTGGCGGCGTTGCTCGCCAGGGTCGTTCCCTACCTCGACGACGATCAACGCAGTGGACTCAGGGATGTCGTCGACCGTCTCCCCGAGCCGTGGGCACAGCACATGCTGCGGCTGATCACTCGCCCCGGCCGGCTGTGGCGGTCCCCGGCATACGAGCCGGCGGCTGTGGCCGGCTTCGACAGCGTCCAGACGTCGACGAAGCTGCGTGCGTAGGTGTCGAACGTGCAAGCAGGCGCGTCCCACCCGAGGATCGGCTATCGGCACGCGCCATCTGCCCGGGTACCGCTCGGCCTTCGACAGGTTCCGCGGGGAAAGTGACATGACCGGATCCTCTTCACGTCCCAGCCCAGAGTCAGCCACGGACCCGGCCGGTACTCTCCCGGGGTGGCCGCCTCCGATCCGACTGAAGTCGTTCGCAATCTCCGCCAGCACGACAACGGGTTCGAGTCGGTCTATGGTCTGCTGCGGGTCATCGATGGCAAGGTCGACACGCTCGAAATGAAGGTCGACGCGGGATTCGAGCGCCTAGCTTGTTGCGTGCCCGGCAGGCTTTGGCAAGTCGATGCTGCTCGCCGCGTGGCGGGAGGACGAGGCCCGGCGGCGGCCGGTGGCGTGGGTGAGCCTGGACGAGGGCGACGATGACGCGGTGGTGCTCTGGTCGCATGTCATCGATGCACTCGGCGGTGTCTGTCCGACGTTCGGTCATGCGGCGTTTGGCGGCGATGGTGACGTCGGCACCGACTCTCGAGGTGTTGTTGCCGAGGCTGGTGAACGAGCTGGTCGCCGCACAGGCCGAGGTCGTGCTCGTGCTCGACGACTTCCACCGTCTCGCCAGCGGGTCGGCACGGGACGGCGTCGCCTGGTTCGTCGATCACGTCCCGGCGACGGTCCAGGTGGTGCTGGTCACCCGCACCGATCCGACGCTGCCGCTCGGTGCGCTGCCCGCGCACGGACAGCTGCTCGAACTCAGGGCGGACGACCTGCGGTTCACACCGGACGAGGGCGACGAGTTCCTCAACGGGCGCCTCGGTCTGGCCCTGGCGCGCACCGATGTCGACCTGCTCGTCGTGCGGACGGAGGGCTGGCCCGCCGGGATCTACCTGGCGGTGCTGTCGCTGTCGGTCACCGCGGACAGGCGATGGTTCGTCCGGTGGCAGAGCCGGTCGAGGTACTGCAGGGGCTCCTGCGTCTCATGATCTCTCCCAGTGCGGTCGGCTACCGCGCCGATGGACATGCGGCGTGGGGAGCGGGAGACGGGGCATCGTGCGCTGGACGATCGTTCTAGACTGGACCGTACCCGATCCTGTAGACACCGGTCGTAGCTGCCGCTGATCACACCAGCGGAGGGAATCGCGTGGCGACACGCCGAGGCTTTACCCAGGAGTACAAGGATCAGGCCGTTAGCCTGCATC
>JBOHEP010000219.1:0-3899 GCA_050701075.1 Pseudonocardia sp.
GCCAACACCAGCACGATCATCAACTGGGCCGGCGAGATCCCCGGCTTGCCACGCACCCCGAACAGGGACCGGAACCGCTCATCGGACCACACCTCGCCCAGCTCATCACGGACCCGGATCGCCAAACTACCCCGTGGGAAGGCGGCCTTGGCCGCCCTGGCGGTGTCGGCCGGGACCTCCGGCAACGGGCGCGGCTGAAGCGACATGACAGGTTCCATTCTGCGGCCGTGAACGAGAGAAGACCAACCACAGTCAAGATCATGCCAGCAAAGAAGATCAACGCCGTGGAGATCGACAGCCGTGTCGCAGAATTAGCCAACAGGGTCTGACCAGACCGGAAACCACGGCCTCGCCCAGACCGTACGCGGCGTTGATCACGATGGTCCCGCGATGACCCGAGATGGGGTCGGCGGTGAACATGACACCTGATACCCGAGGCAGAACCATCCTCTGCACGACGACGGCCAGCTTGACCTGCCGGTGGTCGAATCCGTGCCGGACGCGGTAGACGATCGCCCGGTCGGTGAACAGCGACACCCAGCAACTGCATACGGCGTCGAGAAGCTGCTCCTCACCGGTGACGTTGAGGCTTGTGTCGTGCTGGCCCGCGAACGACGCCTCGGTCAGATCTTCCGCCGTCGCCGACGATCGGACCGCGTAGGCGTGCTCCACGCCCGTCTTGAGCCAGGCATTCAGGATGTCGTCACGGACGTCGTCCGGCACCGGCAGGGCACACAGGTAGTCCCGGAAGCCCGTGCCCACCCGACTGACGGCGGCGTGGTCGTCGACATCGAGTCTCTCGAGTTGGTCGAAGAGCTTGTCCACGGCGGGGTCGCTGCCGAGGAACCGCTCGAACGCCTGGGTGGTGAGGCAGAAGCCGTCGGGCACGGAGAGGCCGGCCCGCCGCAGCTCACCCAGGTTTGCGCCCTTGCCGCCAACCAGATCGAAGGAGTTCCTGTCCAGGTCCGACAACGGAATGGTGAAGGCGGGCACGGCTCATTCCTCCAAGACGTGGTCGGCTGGTGATGCGGCGTGCCGCGGTAGGGCAACGCCGACATCCCAGGGCGATTTCGGAGTGTGATCGGTGCGGGCTGAGGCCGAACACTACGGATGTTCGTCTACGCTGTTGTCCAACGAAGTGAAAACCTCGGTCGAACAAAGTGCCGCCTGCCGCACGCGTCGGTCCGACGGCGTGTCACCGGCGGGCGTCGCGAAGGCGTCTCAACGTGGGCAGCTCACCGGTGGAGGACCGTACCTCGCCGACCGGCGCGCGCCCCGCCAACCAGGCCGCGAGATCGGTCAGTGTGCCGGTGATGCGCACCGGCTCACCCGAGCCCAGCTTCCACAGATCTCCCTCGGGTGTGAACAGTTCGAGGACGACACCCTCGGGGGCGCGGGGCGTGAGGAAGTCGAAGAGGTCGACGCAGAAGTCCGCAGACCATTCCGACGGTAGGACCCCGAGGTCGAGGTCGACGGCATGGAGTTCGGCCTCGCGCCAGCAGGCGCGCAGAACGTCGGTCATCGATCCCCCGTCCCGGTACCTGACGGGCCGGGACCAGTCCGGCGGGCGGAGCCGTGCCCAGGCGCGGTCGAGATCCTTGGTCGCACGGACGACCTCCAGCACGAGGTCGTCCGCGGAGCGGGAGGCGTTCGTCTCGATCTCCTCGTCACGGCCCTCCCGTCCGCCGTCGTAGAAGTCGACGACCCGGTCGGCCATGGCGAAGGTGATCTGACGATTCGCGGCCTGCGCGAATGCGAGCAGGGCGGCGAGGACGTGGCTGCGCGTCCATCCAGGCAGGGTCGACGGGGCGCGAACCTGGTCGTCGGTGAGCCCGCCGATCAACGAGCGCTCCCGCTCGTGTGCTTCGGCTACCCGGGCGACGAGCTCTGCTCGCGTCAGTCGTGTCATTCGTCCACACCGGCACATCGCGTGGTGGTTGACCAGCTATCAGGTGACGTGCGCCTGCCGCCGACGTTTGCGCCAACCGTAACCGGTCATCCCCTTCGGCTTATAGACCGACAGGGCGAGCGCTGCCGTCAGGAAGAAAAGGGCACCCACACCGTGGACGACCACAGTCGGCTCGCGGAGCTGCGCAAGGTCATCACTCGTCCATCCAGGCTGGGCGGCGATCGTCGCCAGCGTGCCCAGGACACGCAGAAACAGCAGTAACACAATGCTGGCGAAGATGTTCATCAGCAGCTTCGCCAGCACCCAGTAGTGCTCGAACAGCCCCCACCGTGTCACGTAGGCCTGCAGCAGGCCGGTCAACAGTGAGATGATTGCGGCCGGGACGAGGACCAGCCGGGCCGCCAGGTCGAGCGCCAGGTAGACAGCGCGTACAGTCTCATTGTCCTGGGCGGTCAGGCCGGCGATGGCCAAGGCGAAGACGACGACGGCGGCGCCCAGCCATCCGACCGAGGAGGCGATGTGCACGGTGAGCACCAGCCGGCGCAGGCCAGGTGACCTCATGACCGGCGGTCCCACGCGTGATGGGTGACCATGCCTCCCATGGGACCTACTCCCACCGACGCCGTTGGGCTAGTATGGGCATGTGCCCATACTAGCATGGGCGATTGTTGGATCAGACAGGAGATCCGGCAAACCGGAGACGAGGACGCTGGTCGTGCCGCGTGGTGTAGCGATTCCCGAACTTCACGAGCGACTTTTTGACGCCGCCGAACGTCTACTCGTCCGCGAAGGGCCGGCCGCACTGTCGACGCGGGCCATCACCACCGAGGCGGGGTGCGCCAAAGGGGTCCTGCACAACCACTTCACCGACCTGGACGGTTTCCTCACCGAGTTCGTCCTCGCCTGCTTCCAGACGGCGCTGCACGGCGTCGCCGAACTCCCGACCAGGGCGGGACACGCCACGGTCGTCGACAACCTCAGCGAGGCTGCCGACACCCTCTTCGGTTCGCCCATCCGGGCAGCACATGCCATCGTGGCCTTCCGGCCAGCGGTGGCCGCGCGCCTGCGTCATGACCGGGAGCACCATGCGCCGACGCTGGTTGATCTCGAACGCGTCTTCTCCGCCTATCTTGAGGCGGAGAAGGAGCATGGACGGATCTCCGCGACCATCGACACCTCCGCGGTGGCGTTCGCGCTCGTGGCGACGGTCCACCACCTGCTGATGACCGGGCGGGTCAACGACATGGACCCACGAGGGACCTTCAGCCGTGTGATCGACACGCTGCTCGGCGCCGACGTCCCGGCGAATCCTCCCGCCTAGCTGGGCCGAGAGACGCCGATGGACACCTTGGCACAAAGTGTTGCGTGGATGACGGGGTGTCTCGTAAATTGGGACAGATCGAGACTTGGACGCGGCGTGGCCGCTTCGCGTGAGGACGCCAACATGACTAGGGCGTGTCTCATGGATCTTGGGGATCTTGGTTGGTTGGGTTGCGGAGCCAGATCTTGATCGATGCGGCGTCGACGGTGCCGTTGAAGACGAACTCGCGTTTGTCGGTGCGCATGGCAACCGCACGGAACGCCTTGAGCTCGTTGTTGAGGCGCTCGACGGTGTTGCGCTTCTTGTAGGCCTCGGTGTCGAACACCGGTGGCCGTCCGCCTTTGGAGCCCTTCGCGGCGCGCGCCTTCTGTTGGTCGCTCTTCTCCGGGATCGTGGCCTTGATCCGGCGTCGCCGCGGGCAGGCCCGGATCTTGCGGTTCGAGTACGCCGTGTCGGCCAACAACCGGGCCGGTCGGGTACGGGCCGGCCGGGCCCGACCCGGCGGATCCGCAGCCGCTCCATGAGCGCCTCGAACGCCAACGAGTCGTGGCGCTGCCCCGCGGTGGTGACCCGGGCCAACGGCCGGCACCGGGAGTCGGCCAGCAGGTGAATCTTGGTGCTCAGACCGCCGCGGGAACGCCCCAGACCCTCCCGGTCAACACGCTTGAC
>JBOHEP010000220.1:0-4355 GCA_050701075.1 Pseudonocardia sp.
CGAGGAACCCGTCCAGGCGCAGGTCGGGCGAGTCCAGGATCGCCTTGAGCGGCGGCACGATCGTGACGTGGTTGCAGAACACGCTGAAGTTGGTGATCCCCAGCTCGCGGGCGCGGACCAGCGTGACCGCGGTGGACGGAGCCGTGGTCTCGAACCCGAGGGCGAAGAAGACGACCTGCTTGGTGGGGTGGTCGATCGCGAGCTTCAACGCGTCCAGCGGTGAGTAGACGAAGCGGACGTCCGCGCCGCGCGCCTTGGCCTCCAGCAGGCTGCCCTTGCTGCCCGGCACCCGCATCATGTCGCCGAAGCAGGTGAAGATCACATCCGGCTGCTCGGCCAGCCACATCGCGTCGTCGACGCGTCCCATCGGGATGACGCAGACCGGGCAGCCCGGACCGTGCACCAGCTCGACGTTCGACGGGAGCACGTGCTCGATGCCGTGGCGGTAGATGGTGTGCGTGTGACCCCCGCACACCTCCATGAACTTGAAGTGCCGCTCGGTGCCGGCCATGTCGGTGATGGCGGCCAGCAGCAGCCGGGCCGCGGCCGGGTCGCGAAACTCGTCGACGTAACGCATGTCAATTCCTCTTCGTGGTGGTGGGACGGCGTCAGGGAATCAGACGATCGAGGACTCTTCGAACGCCTGGAGCTCCTCGCGGTACGCCTCCCCCAGCTTCTGTACCGCTGCCAACGTGAGCAGCGCCTCCGCTTCGTCGATCTTGGCCATGGCGAACCCGACGTGTACCAGCACCCAGTCCTGCGGCTCGGGCATGTCCTTCTCCAGCAGCTTCACGCTGATGATTCGCTGTACGCCGCTGACGTCGACCTTCGCCAGGCAGTTGGCGGTGTCGGTGATCTCGACGATCTGTCCCGGAATGCCCAGGCACATGGTCTTCTCCTTTGTTCCGGTCTAGCGACGGGTCTCAGCAGATTCTCGGCAGCGGGTCACCGACGAGCATGTCCACGATTCGAGTCCCGCCGAAGCCGGTGCGCAGCACGACCGTGGACTCCGGCTTCTCGGTGATCTCACCGATCACGACCGCCTCGGCGCCGTCGCGGTGCCCGCGCATCGCGGCCACGGCCGCGCCGGCCTCGTCGGGCGCGACCACCGCGAGGAACTTGCCCTCGTTGGCCACGTACAGGGGGTCGATGCCGAGCATCTCGCAGGCCCCGTTGACCATCGGTCGCACCGGGAGCCGCTGCTCGTCGAGCACCACACCGAGTTCGGTGGCCTGGGCCAGCTCGTTGCAGACCGTGCCGACGCCCCCGCGGGTCGGATCCCGCAGCCAGCGCGTGGACGGCGCCGCAACCAGCATCGTCTCGACCAGATCGCTCACCGCGGCCGTGTCCGACCGGATGTCGGCCTCGATCGCCAGGTCGCCGCGGGCCAGCATCACGGCCATCCCGTGGTCGCCCATCGTCCCGGACAGGATCAGCCGGTCACCCGGGCGCACCGCGGCGGCGGAGAACTGCCGCCCGGCCGGGATCACCCCGACGCCGGCCGTGGTGATGAACAGGCCGTCCGCCGCCCCGGTGGGCACCACCTTCGTGTCGCCGGTGACGATCTTCACTCCGGCCGCCTCGGCCGCCTTGGCCATGTCGGCCACGATCTCCCGCAGCACCGCGATCGAGAAGCCCTCCTCCAGCACGAACGCCGCCGAGATCCAGGACGGCACAGCACCGGACATCGCCAGGTCGTTGACCGTGCCATGTACCGCGAGGTGACCGATCGAACCACCCGGGAAGCGCAGCGGCTGCACGACGAAGGAGTCGGTGCTGAACGCCAGCCGCTCCCCGCTGGGCAGCGCGAGCACCGCACCGTCGCCGAGCGACTCGAGCTCCTCATTGCGGAATGCCTCGACGAAGACCGAGTCGACGAGCGCGGCGGAGGACTTGCCACCGGCCCCGTGTGCCAGCGTGATGATCTCATCGCGCAGCCGGGGGCGACGCTTGCGGAAGGTCTCGATCCGCTCGATCACCTCGCCCTCGGAGAAGGTCGGCCCGGTACTCAACCGGGCCGGGGTGTGGCCGACGCTCATTGCTCTCCCAATTCGTGCCCATGAATCTCGGCTAGGTGCTCGTGCACCGCGGCCCACAGCTGGTAGCCCAGCAGCGCCTGTGCTTCCTGGATGCGGTGCACGCTCTGCGAGCGCACCACGAAGCACGCGTCGACGTCGCTGCTCGTGGCGAACTCGCCACCGTCGTAGCCGGCGAACCCGATGGTGAACAAGCCCCGGCGCTTGGCCTCGCGGAAGGCCGCCGTGAGGTCCTTGGAGCTACCGCTGGTCGACATCGCGACCGCGATGTCGGTGCCGCTGGAACGGGCGATCAGCTGCCGGGCGAAGATCAGCTCGAAGCCGACGTCGTTGCCAAGGGCGGTGAGGATCGCCTGGTCATCGGTCAACGACCAGGCCGGCAACGGCTGCCCGATCGGGGGGCGCGCGAACAGGGCGGCCAGGGTGGTGGAGTCGGTGGAGCTGCCGCCGTTGCCGAAGGCGAACATCCGCCCGCCCGCCCGGAACCGACGCGCCATCTCCGCGGCGGTCGTGGCTACCAGCTCCGCGCTCTCCGCGAGGGTGCTGCTCCGCAGCGCCGCGCTCTCCGCGGCCTTGGCGCGGGCGGACGCGGCGAGGTCGCCGAGCAGGGAGCCCTGATCGCGCTCCTCCGCGTCCAGGAACGGGTAGAGGAAGCCGGTCGGCTCGCGCTGCTCGGACGCTCCGCTCACCGGCTCGCGCTGCGTCGATGACTCGCTCGCCAGCTCGCTCACCGCGCGGCCTCCTCGTCCAACTTGGTGATCGCCATCCCGGCGTGCACCAGCAGCAGGTCACCGGCCTGCACCGGATCGATCAGCATGGTGGCGACCAGCTCCGCACCCTCGGCGGTGCGCACCCGGGCCATCCCGTCGGCGCCGGGTGTGATCACCTCGCCGAGGCGACCCTCGTCGCTACAGGTGATACAGACCTCCTCGGTGCACTCCGGCGGGGCCGGGGACAGCAGCCCAGGGTGCTCGAAGCAGACGTGGGTGAGCTCCCACAGCAGGTGGTAGAGCAGCACGAAACCGCCGGTGGCCGGCAGTCGCGGGTCGGGATCGTCGATCCACAGCACATGATCGGCGCTGCCGGCGGCCGGGCGGGCCCCGCTGCCGATCCACAGCGTCGTGACGCCCCAGGCCGGAGCGCGGCGCATCACCGATCGCACCGCCGGGTCGTCGGCCGCCGCGACGGCCAGCACCACGTCGCCGGGCCGCACCGACACGCGGACCGTGGCCACCAGGTCGGGCCCGGTCAGCGCCACCGCGGGCAGCGCCTTCTTGCCGACGATCACCGGGTGCACGAACTCGACCGCGACGTGCTGGGCGTGCGGCTCCCACACCGGGGCTACGCACCACAGCGTCGCCCCGTCGGCGAACCGGCGCGCCAACACCAGCGACGCGGATGCCAGGTCGGCGGACAGGTCCTTATCGAGCGCTTTGTCGACCGGACGGGCGGCCACTGGAATATTCATCTCAGGACCCCCCGCGACCGGAATCGACGGGGCGGACACGCCATACTCCGGACACTCCACATGGGCCATCCGGGCTTCGCTCGGTTCGTCCCAGATCTCGACGATCCGGGCCCGGGACTCTCAGACACATGGATCAGCCCTCCTCATCGATCACCTGTGATGGCGCCAGTGCCGACAACGCCGACACGGCCGCCTGCCCGAGTGCCAACCCGCCGTCGTTGGGCGGCACCGTGCGATGCGTCAACACCTCGAACCCATCATCGCGCAGCCGCCGCCCGCACAGGGCCAGCAGCAGCACGTTCTGGAACACTCCACCGGTCAGCCCGGCCACCCGAACTCCGTGCCGCCTGCCGACCTGCGCCACCACCGTGGCCACCGCATCGGCAACCGCACAGTGGAACGCCGCCGCCAACAGTTCGGTCGGGATCCCGGCGCGCAACCCCGCGACGAGCTCGACCAGCAACGGACCTGGGTCGAGCAACCCATCGGTTCCGACGACCAACCGGAGCCGCGGTGGCTCGACCTCTGAAGCAGACGTTGCCAGCACCTCCAGTTCGATCGCGGCCTGGCCCTCATAGGCGATCCGGTGTCGTACCCCGAGCAGTGAGGCGACGGCGTCGAACAACCGCCCCATGCTGGTGCACGGCACACAACCCAGACCGGAGTCGAGCTGCGACCGAAGCGTACGCCGTTCGGCCGCCGAACTCACCTCCACCGGGGGTAGATCCTGCGCCCATTCGATGCCCGCCGCGCCCAGATGCGACAGCGCCATCCGCCACGGGTTGCGGACCGCGGCGTCCCCACCGGCGAGCAGGACCGGCGCGAGGTGACCGGCCCGGGAGAACCGGTGG
>JBOHEP010000221.1:0-10319 GCA_050701075.1 Pseudonocardia sp.
TCGCCTTCGGTGTCGAGGTAGGCCTGTCGCAGCGCCGCCAGGGTCTCCGGCCGCGGGGCCTCCCACATGCCGCGCTGCACCGCCTCCAGCAGCCGCTCGGCCATGCCGTGCAACGCCCCGCTCGGCCGCCACGACCACGCCGTGCTCTCGCTGTCCGACCGGCTCAAGCCGTGGGACGTGGTGGCGCAGCGGCTCGCCGCCACCACCCGGGTGGTGCACCGCGGCGGCCGAGCCACCGTGTTCACCCCGCGCCACTACCCGCGCTGAGCCCGAACCCACGTCACGGCGTCGTCCACCGTCTCGACCGAGCACACGCCCGCGGGCACCGGCGGACGCGCCTGCACGATCACCGGGACGCCCTCCTGCCGCGCCGCGAAGAGCTTGGCCGCGGTCATCGGGCCACCACTGTCCTTGGTGACGAGCACGTCGATCCGGTGCTCCCGCAGCAGTGCGCGCTCGCCGTCCACCGTGAACGGCCCCCGGTCGAGCAGCACCCGCATCCGGCGGGGTGCCGGCGGTTCGGGCGGATCCACCGAGCGCACGAGGAACCACAGGTCCAGCTCGGCGAACGCGGCCAGGCCGGTCCGACCGGTGGTCAGGAAGATGCGCTCGCCCATGCCGGGCAGCAGCGCCGCGGCTGCGGACAGCGAGCCGACCGACGTCCAATCGTCGCCGGGCTCGGCCGTCCAACCGGGCCGGCGCAGCACCAGCAGCGGCACCCCGGTGGTCGCGGTCGCGGTGACGGCGTGGGCGGTCATCCGCGTGGCGAAGGGGTGCGTGGCATCGACGACGGCGGCGACGTCGTGCTCGCGCAACCACTCCGCCAACGCCTCCGCGCCGCCGAAACCGCCGACCCGGACCTCACCGGGCGGCAGCGCAGGCGCGCGCACCTGTCCGGCCAGCGACGACACGGCGTGCAGCCCCGGCTCGTCGACGAGGGTCGCAGCGAGGTGCCGGGCCTCGGCGGTGCCACCCAGGACGAGCACCCGACGCATCAGCGGTGGGCCCGGCGGGCGTGGGAGTAGAGGTGGCTGTCGGGGAACTGCTCGGCGGCGAGCGCCGGACCGACGATGACGACCGCGGCCTTGCGGATCCCGGCCTCGTGCACGGCATCCGCGATGGTGTCGAGACTGCCGCGCAGCACGATCTCGTTCGCGTGGCTCGCGCCGACCACGACGGCGACCGGACAGCCCGGGCCGTAGGCATCGAGCAGCTGCGCCACCACGTCGTCGATGCGGTGCACCGACAGGTGCAGCACCAGCGTCCCCCCGGCCCGGCCCAGCGCGGCCAGGCTCTCCCCGTCGGGCATCGGGGTGGCCCGGGCGGCGAGCCGGGTCAGCGTCACGGTCTGGGCCACCGTCGGCACGGTCAGCTCGCGGCGCAGGGCGGCGGCGGCCGCGGCGTAGGCGGGAACACCGGGGCACAGGTCGTAGGGCACGCCGGCGGCGTCGAGGTGGCGCATCTGCTCGGCCAGCGCGGAGAACACCGAGAGGTCCCCGGACCCCAGCCGGGCCACGTCGAGGCCACGCTCGTGCGCGCGCACCATCTCCCCGACGATCTCGTCGAGGGTCAGACCCGCCGTGTCGACGAGGTGGGCGCCCGGCTGGCAGATCTCCAGCATCACCGGCTGCACGTAGGTCCCTGCGTAGAGGCAGACCGGTGACGTGGCGAGGTCGGCTCCGACCTGCCCGTGGCAAGCTCCCGCCGCGCCACTGCCAGTCGGCGCTCAGCAGGTGGCGGAGGTCTGGCCGAGCAGCCAGGAGCACCATTGCTCGACGCCCTCGCCGGTGCGGGCGCTGGCGTGGATGGCCGTCGCCTGCGGGTTGACCGCCCGCAGGTTCGCCAGGAACAGATCCAGGTCGAAGTCCAGGTGCGGCAGCAGGTCGATCTTGTTGATCACGACCACGTCGACGGCGCGGAACATGACCGGGTACTTCAGCGGCTTGTCCTCGCCCTCGGTGACGGCGTAGACCATCGCCTTGGCGTGCTCGCCGACCGAGAACTCGGCGGGGCAGACCAGGTTGCCGACGTTCTCGATCAGCAGCAGGTCGAGCTCGGCCAGTGGCAGCCGGGACAGTCCGGAACGGACCATCACGGCGTCCAGGTGGCACTCCCCGCCGAAGCCGGCACTGGTGTTCACCAGCGAGATCTTAGCGCCGTACCCCTCGAGTCGGTCGGCGTCGATGCTGGTGGCGATGTCGCCTTCCAGGACCCCGATCCGGGTACTCGTGCCGAGCTCGGCCAGGGTCCGCTTCAGCAGCGCCGTCTTGCCCGCACCGGGGGAGGACATGACGTTGACGACCCGGACCCCGGCCTCGGCGAAGTCCTTCTGGTTGGCGTCGGCCACCCGGTCGTTCTCCGAGAGGATGTCCTCGAGTACCTCGATCCGCGACACTCCGGTGACCGGGTAGCCACTGTGGTCGCCCACGTCGCGCGCGCCGGCGTCGCCATTGCCGTGGCTGTGTCCATGCTCGTGCCCATGACCGTGGTCGTGTGTCGTTCCGTCGGGGTGGCGGTGGAAGCGGCCCATCCGAATCAAACCTCCGATAGCTCGAGCGAGACGACCATGAACTCCTCGCCGGTGACGAGGGTGACGTTGGCACCCTCGCAGGACCCGCACAACAGGATGGGCAGGTCCAGAACGGTCGTGCTGTCGCAGTTCTGGCAGTGCACTGTGGCCGGCACCTGTTCGATCCCCAGCCGACAGCCCTCCAAGGGGGTGCCTTGGGTGATCATCGTCCAGGAGAACTCCAGCGCGTCGGGAACGACCTGGCGGAAGTGCCCGACCCGGATGGCCACCGCCGACACGGCACGGCTCGCGGCTCGCTCCCGCACCTTCTGGGCGATGGCCTGCGCGATCGACAACTCGTGCACCCGTTGGACGTTACCTCCTCGGCGATTGCGCGCGCCCCAGTGGGCCAATGGGAGGCTGTTGCAGATAATTCGTAGCAGTAGGACGCCGACGCCGTCGATCAGCAGACCGCCGACGACCGGCGTAGGGCGTGGGATAACCACCGGGCGAGGGGTTCGCCGCGACGCGCAGGGCCACTCGCTCCTGTCCGGAAGTGCTGGTCGCCGAGTCGTCGCCCGCGCTGCTGCAGGTGGCGACGCCCCGGACCAGGACCGCGGCTGCCGCGGCGACGCGAAGGCGTCGGATCGACATGGCTGTTCCTTTCTCCGGTGCGGGGGAGGTCGTTCGAACAGGCGTCAGCGGCCGAGCATCGTCAGCGGCTCAGTGCGAGGGCCGCCGAGCCGACACTTGGTTCGCCGTGCGCCAACATGGAGCCGGCGGACCGGAGGTGCTGGGTCAGTGCCTGCAGGTGCGCGGCGCAGGCCGCCGACGACGGCCACAGCGCTTCGAAACCGATGGTGGCGCGGTGCCCGTTGCCGAAGACGAGGGGATGGCTGATGGTGGGTGTGGACAGCTTCGAGAGGGGCGGGATGGCGGAGCCGACGCCGACGCGGGCCCACTCCTCGAGAACCATGAGTCGGTATCGGGCTGGAGGCTCTCCCTACCAGCTGGTCAACCTGCTCGACGGCGACCTGCGACGTATGGCCGAGCTGGTGCGTCGGTACTCGGATCGCAGGGGGGCGACGGACGCATCCATCATCGCGGTCGCCGAACGCTTGGGCGTCAAGCGGATCGCGACGCTGAACCGGCGAGACTTCGACAACGTCCGCCCCGCCCATGCGGCAGGCTTCGACATCGTTCCCTCGTAGCCGCAAACGATCTCTCTCCGGAGGGGCGGGCTTCACCGGCTCCGGTAGACCGCTGAGCTGCGGGAACAGGATTCGACTCGGCCGAGACCCGGTGTCGTGGGTACGCGATGGGTACAAGGCCCGAAACATCAGCTTGGGAACCGGCTGCTGTGCCGTGATCAAGGCTCTTACCTGCGTTCGCGGTCGGTATGGCCCTGCCGCTGTTGACCGAGGTTGACCGCGCGTATTGGCCCACCAATGGCCCGTCCCTACTCCTCCCGATAGCGCACTTGATCCCACGGCGACCGCGCACGCGTTCCGTCTGGTCACGGCCGTCGGTAAGCGCCTAGTCTCGGACGGGAGGTGATGGCCGGGTCCCGTCCGGCGAGGAAGTGTTCGAGGCGGTGATGGAGGTCGGGGCGGGGGGTGTTGGGGGTGGTGCGGTTCCTGCGGGCGGCGCCGGTGTGGTGGGCGGTGGCTGCGGGTGTGTTGGTGGTCGCGGTCGGGTTGTTCACGAATCTGGTCACGGCCCAGGCGGCCTCGGGGTGGGTGGTCGCGGGTTTCGTGGTGGCGGTGGCGTCGTCGTTGGGGTTGTCCGGCTGGGCTGTCGCGCTTGGTCTGCGGGATGGGTATCGGGAGTTGGTGGCGCGCCGGGAGGAGTTGCTGGTGCCGTTCGCGGACCCGTCGCCGCCTGAGGTCGGCGGGTTCACGGTGGTGTCCCTGCTTGACCCGCTGGCGGGTCTGTCGCCGTTTGTCGGGCGGGCTCGTGAGGTTGACGAGTTGCGGTCGTGGTGCACGGGGTCTGGGCCGGAACGGGTTCGGGTGATCGACGGGGATAGCGGGGTGGGCAAGACCAGGCTGGCGCGCGAGGTCGCCCGGTCGCTTCCGCCGGGGTGGGCGTCGGGGTTGGTAGTCGCCGAGCGGGCCGTCGAGGTGGTCGCGGCGGTGGTGGCATGTGGGGATCCGACGTTGATCGTGGTGGATGATGCGGACCTGAATCCGGGCACGGCACCGCTGGTCGACGCGGTGCTGTGCCAGGAGGGTGGGCTGCTGGTTCGGGTGTTGGTGCTGGTTCGCGATGCGGCTGCGTTCCGGGTGTGGTTGGCCCAGCGGGGGCCGGCACGGTTGGACCGGCGATGGCCGGTTACACATATCGGGGTCGCGGGTGCGGACGGCGACCGGCGTCGCTGGTTCGCGCAGATGGTGAGCGCGTACCGGCGGGTGCTGGCGCCATCGCCGCCGCCGGTTCCGGTGGGTCGGAGTGGATCTCCCCGACGGCCAGGGCCGCTGGCAGTGGCGCCGGGGATCCCGGCGGATGATCTCGGCCCCGTGGGTGCGGCGGGGGAGCCGCTGATGGTGACCTGTGCGCGGGCGGCGCTGGCCGCGGTCGCAGGCGGTGCCCGCGCCGACGTCGACGCGGTTCGCACGGCGGGTAGCGACGAGGTCGCCGCGCAGCTGGTCGCACACGAGCAACGCCGCTGGGCCGAAGCCGCTGCCGACCCGAAGTGGGGGGTCAATGGCGCCGGGCTGACTGATTCGCTGCGAGCCAAGGCGGTGCTCGCGCTAGTTCTGGCAGGCCCGTCCACGCTCGACGGGGCGGTCGCGGTGCTGCAACGGCTGCCTGCGTTGAAGGGTCAGCCACAGGCGGTGCACTCGGCCGTTGTCGAGTGGGCACGCCACCTCTACCCAGGCGGCGCGGGTGCCACAGGGGTGGTCGCGCCGCGGCCAGACTTCCTCGCCGGGGCGCTCGTGGCGCGGTGCGCAGCGGACGATCACCGTGACGTGCTGGACGCGGTGATCGGTGATTCCCATGGCGGAGCGGGGATCGAGGCCGGGTCACTGGTCGGAATGGTGCGTGCGGCGGCCTGGTTCCCCGCCGCGGCGCCACTGCTCGGGTTCGTCCTTGACCGTGTCCCGACCGCGGTCGCGGCGGCGATCGAGGCGGCAGCGCTGGCGGGGGGCGATACCCGTCGCGCCGTCGGTGCACTGCTGCATGCGGCGCTGGTCCGTGCCGTGCTCTCCGACGACACCGTCAGCCGGCTGCTCGATCTCACCGACCAGGATGGGCTTTGGCGGCTGCGGGTCGACCTCTACCGGATCACCGTCGACCGCGCCCGCGCCGCCGCGGCCGCGGCACCCGTGGAATCCGACCAGGAACGTCTCGACCTCGCCCGCTCACTCACCAACCTCGGGGTCAGCCTGTGGGAGGGCGGGGAGCACCGTGAGGCGCTCACCACCTTCCGGGAGGCCGTCGCGCTGTGGCGGACGCTGGCCGCCGCGGAACCCGCCCGCCACACCCCCGGCCTCGCCACCTCACTCAACGGCCTCGGGGCCAGCCTGCGGGAGGTCGGGGAGCACCGTGAGGCGCTCACCATCGTCCGGGAGGCCGTCGCGCTGGGGCGGACGCTGGCCGCCGCAGAACCCGCCCGCCACACCCCCGGCCTCGCCACCTCACTCACCGGCCTCGGGGCCAGCCTGCGGGAGGTCGGGGAGCACCGCGAGGCGCTCACCTTCCTCCGGGAGGCCGTCGCGCTGTGGCGGACGCTGGCCGCCGCGGAACCCGCCCGCCACACCCCCGACCTCGCCCGCTCACTCACCGGCCTCGGGGCCGGCCTGTGGGAGGTCGGGGAGCACCGCGAGGCGCTCACCACCGTCCGGGAGGCCGTCGCGCTGGGGCGGACGCTGGCCGCCGCGGAACCCGCCCGCCACACCCCCGACCTCGCCACCTCACTCAATAACCTCGGGATCAGCCTCGCCGACGCCAACGACTCCGACGCCGCGCAGCGAGTCCGAGCGGAGGCTGTGGCGTGGTTGCTCCGCCTCGCCCGCCTCAACCCCGACGAACACAACGGCCGATACCAGGACGCGCAAGCCAACCTCGCCCGCCGGTACACCGAGTTCGGCCTCGACGTCGCGGCGGCCTACGCGGCCGTGGAATCCGCGGCCAGCAAGCTGCCGCCTCTCCCAAGAGTCGTCCATGACGACCGTCCTGGACCGACCGACGACCAAGACCGAGCTACCGATGACCGCGACAGCCCACCGCCGGCACCGCCGGCCGTGGGCGGGTCGGAGGCAGGAGCGCGCGAGCCGAGCGGTGCCGGCGCGCCGCCGGAGGCGGCGCCTTGATGATGAAAGAGGCGGGTTCGGCAGCCTACAGGTGGTTCCCTGCTGTTCGCGAGACGAAACGGAGCGGTCCGCGCCTGGTGGCGTTCTTCGGGCTCATGTGCTTCGCAGGACTCCGCCCGGAGGAGGCGGCCGTCGTCAGGAAACACACCGTGTCGCTGCCCGAGATGGGTTGGGGGAAATCTTCCTTGAGGAAGCGACTCCCCACGCCGGCGCGGACTGGACCGACGACGGTCGGCAACGCGATCGGCGGCAGTTTAAGAACCGGGCCAAAGGTGAGGGGCGCACCGTTCCGTGCCCTTCCGAGCTGACTGAGCTGCTGCATCAGCACATCGTCGAGTTCGGTACCGAGGCCGACGGTCGACTCTTCGGAGGGGAGCGGGCAGACGAGCTGCCCAGGAACACCTGCATGCGCGCGGCGCGCGGCTCGCATTCACTCCGGAAGTTGCCGCGAGCTCGCTCGGCGCGACTCCCTACACCCTCCGGCACGCGTGCGTCTCCACGTGGCTAAACGGGGGAGTGCCAGCCACGCAGGTTGCCGAGTGGGCCGGGCACTCCGTCGAGGTGCTGCTCAAGGTCTACGCGAAGTGCCTCGACGGGCAACAGGAGGTGGCTCGTCGGCGAGTCATGGAGGCGCTGGGCCACCGCGGTTAGGACTTGGGTACGTCCTGGGTAAAACCACTCGCAAACAGTCGCCACGTACCGGACACGCCCGGACAGGGCAAGATCGGCCCCTCACCCTGTCTCGGCAGGTGAGAGGCCGATTCGGCTGGTCCAGCGGATGGTGCCCCAGTCCTGGATGCTGAACGGACGAGACAGCAGACGGCGATCCAGATTTCGTTGATCGGCCGTTGCCGGCGGCGCAGCTCCAAGGAGGCTGGCGCAGGGCTGAGACGAGGCTTCCAGCATCGTCACAAGGGGTCGGGCAGCAGGGTGAACGACTCGACGTGTGTGGGTCGGACCACCGTGAAGTGGCGCCCATCGACGGTGGCGATGTTCGTGATGCCCAACCGCTCCGCGGTCGCGATCACGGCGAGGTCGGTGCCACCGAGCCCGAGGTCGGCATACCGTCTGACGAGGCTGGCCATCCGCATGACGTCGTCCTGGCGGAGGTCGGTGAGTGAGAGCGCCTTGCCGGGTCCGAACTCGTCGAGGAACGTCGTCTCCGAAACGGCTCCGAGGTGCTTGCCGATCAGGTAGCACGCCTCTGCAACGACGAGGGGAGGCGCGATCAGGGGCTGTGCCGCCGCTTTCAGCCAGCGCACGCACGCCTGATGGTGAGTGTCGGGTCGATCGGCCAAGGCGTAGAGGACGCCCGTGTCCACAATGATCACGGGTGGCTATGCGTGGCCGAATCCGTCGGCGAGGAGATCGTCGACCCGCTCGGACACATCGGATCGGCCACTGTCGCCGATCCCGACGAACGCTGGCAAGGGGCGTCGTTGGTCCGGGATCCCGTACCGCTCCGTCGCAAGCCTCAGCAGCTCATCGGCTTGGTCCTCCGGCAAGCGCTCGACGAGCTGCAGCAGCTTGTCCCGGCTGGTCATGCGCTGATGGTACTGGTCCAGTTGTGCGGGGGCGATGGCCGAGGCCGGCCGGGGGTCGTGGTCTCCGATGGTATCGCGCCACGCGTTCACTCGGCCCGCCGCGCTCCGCAGCCGCCGAGCCGTCAGCTGATCCGCCCGGCCACGTGGCTGCTGTTTTCACCAGATGCAGTCTTGCCATCCGCGACGCGAGTGCGCGCGAGAGCGCAACAGTCGCTGTGGAGCACCGCCCCATCCGGGCGGTGCTCCCCTCGCCTCGAATACCCGCGTTCGAGCGACCCAGCAGCGCCGCTACCAGCGAGGACATGATCGCTGAGCGCCCGCTTGAGGCAGGGACGCGGCCTAAGGATTCGACCTACAGGCGTGTCGTGGAATGAGTTCACGCCACGTTCCATCCAAGAACCCGACAAACGCGCCAGGATTGCGGTTGCAGAACGTAGTCACTGCTGGTCAGACGTGGTTCCCCCGGCACGGCTCGTACAGCATCTACACGAAACCGCGCCCGTCGTGAACTGCTGGTTTCCGCCACTGTTGACGTTGTTCGGCGTCGCCGCCGGTCGGGCGGTGATGCGCGGTGAATGCCGAGAAGATCATCACCGGGTTGACGCCGTTGCAGGCCGATGGGCTGGCCTGCGTGTCGTGCGGAGCTGACTACCTCCGCGTCCGTGTCCCACATGTTCCGGTCGGCCGGTCGGTGACCGGTTCGCAGGTGTTCGCCTGCGTCGGCTGCTGCCGCACGACGCGCGGCGCGTGGCGGGGGGTGTGCTGCGGTGACTACGACGGCATCCCTGGCTCGGCGGGATCGCGCGCTGTGGGTGCAGTGCGTCTGCACCGCGCTGGTCGCCCTCGGCGCGGCCTACGCCTCGTACCGACACGGGCGCGAGTTCGCGTTGCGGTTCGGCGCGGACGGGGCCACGGCGGCGATCTGGCCACTGATGGTGGACGGAATCCTGACCACGGCGACGGTCGAGCTGTGGAAGACCAGCCACGGCGACCGGGGCGGTGGACGGTGGGCAGCCTGGTTGGCGTTCGTGTTCGGCATCGTGCTGTCGCTGTGCGCCAACGTGGCGGCGGCACCGGAGCTGAGCGTATTCGCCGTCGCCGTAGCGGCGTGCCCGCCGCTGGCTCTGCTGCTGGCGGTCGAACTGCTTAACCGCGCGCTCAAACGGCACCGTGGCGAGACCAGCGCCCAGACCGCCAACGAGACGAGCGAGACCAGGGACGAGACGGCACCGGTGGTACGTCTCGCGGCGGGAGTTGGATCGGATTGCGGGCACGAACAACTACGGCCGCCGGGTGGCTCTGGCGCAGGTGGCGGGAGACCGGGGCATCCGACAGGCGTCCGAAGTCAGCCGTGGATCGCCGTCACGAGGTAGTAGTCGACGAGGCCGTTGTCATGTGCCTTCAGCCAGTTGCGGCACCAACGCACCAACGGTCTTTGAACTCGGTCTGTTCCATCCAGGCGTCGTAGCCGTGCCAGACGTGGTCGCCGATGCGCTCGACGTGCACCTCGGCAAAGCCCGCATTGTAAAGGTCATCTCGGAAGGAATCAATCGGGAAGACGACGTCGATGCCACTGTCGATGGTTTCGATCAGGCGTCGCAGATCGTGGATGGCAGTCGCGTGCGGCGTGAAGAAGGTCGTGACGGCAAGTCTGCCGCGGGCTTGAGCACTCGATGGGCTTCGGTCGCGAACGTGGCGAGGTCTTCGAAGTGCTGGGCGGCTTCCACCGAGTAGCACTTGCTGAACTTGCTGTCGTCGTACAGTAGGGGAGCGCGAGCGCAGAACCTTGGCCAAGGACAAGCCGGTCGGGCTGTTCTGCTAATAGTTCGGCGTGGACGCGCCTGGCGCGGTCGAGCTGGTCTTGTGAGTAGTCAAGGCCCCACACGGCGCCTGGGCCGAATTCTCGGAGCGCGAGGGCTGCTCCGACACCGATGCCGCACCCGACCTCCA
>JBOHEP010000222.1:0-1282 GCA_050701075.1 Pseudonocardia sp.
GTCATCTCCTCCGGCTCGGCCACCAACAGATCAAACCGCACACCAACCGATCACAGCGTGATCGACACGCCCACATCACACATCGCTGGACCACGCCACCCGACCGAGCCCAGGGCTGAATGTTTACACTTGGCCCTGTCGAGTCTGGAACGGGCATTACTGGCTGCGGACTCGGCGGAGGACTCATTGCTGGCTGCGATGGTATCCAACTCCGTGGCGTGGGCGTATCAGCGACAGAACCGCTTGAATGACGCACAGCAGCTCGCCGTGCATGCCGCTGATGGCGTCGAGCGCAACGGCCTTCGAACCGCTGAAGAGACCCGTATGTGGGGTGGTCTGTTGATTTCGGCGGCGACCAGCACTGGCCGAACCGGAAATTATGAGCAGGCCAGCGATATGCTGGAGATTGCCGAAGGCGCAACAGCACGGCTTGCGACGCTTCCACCGCCGGCGAATGGCAAGTTGGTGTCAGTGTTCAACCGGTCGGCCGTGCGAGTCGAACGGGTTCGACTGGCGGTGCAGCACGAGCGGCCGGAACAGGCGTTGATCCTCGCCCGAGGTATCCGGTTGAGCCGGGATACACCGCCGTCGTGGCGTACGTGGCTGTTGCTTGATGTGGCGCGGGCCTGTACCGATGTGGGTGACGCCGAGAGCGCGGTGCGGGCGCTGGAAAGCTTGCGCCGCCGTAGTCCGCAGTGGATGCGGCATCACACTCTGGCCGTGGCGATTGTGCGCGACTTGTGGACGGGCTCCGCTCGGCCACCGGGGCTGCGCAGGCTGGCTGAGTTTCTGGGTGTGGTCGCTTAGCCGCTCGGAACTAGGACGTTCCGTCCCTGGGATGCCCCACCGTGTCACAGGTGGGCGGCGGCCATAACTGGCCCACGCCGACGACAGTGGGTAACCCCCCGGTCGCCACGCATTTCGACGCGACTGCGGAAGTCTTGAGATTCTGGGGGCTGTGAACGCTAGTAGTACGGCAAGCGCACCGCGAGCATTCCCCATCCACCGATACCTACCAGGGAGCAATGCCGCTAAGCTAGAAATTTCGCTGGTCAGCGGCGTGTAGAGGGTGGTTGTAGGCGCTTGCCAGCTTGTGGTACAGGCCGCCGAACTGAATCTTCGGCGGTTGACAAACAGGAAACTGAGCTTGCGGATCTTGGTCTCAGCCGGTGGAAGCAATTGAGCTGGCCAGGAGGTCGGTGAAGACTTCTGCTGGGGTTCGGTAGCCGAGGATACGCCGTGGTCGGTTGTTGAGTTCGCGGGCGACGAGGTCGAGGTAGGT
>JBOHEP010000223.1:0-2193 GCA_050701075.1 Pseudonocardia sp.
GGCCCTGCCGGGCCCGCGCAGCCGGGACGTCGCTCCGCGGCGAGCGGAACCACCGGACCTCCGTTCTGGAATGACGGACAACGGCCGGCAAGCCGCCGCCGAATCTTTCAAGATCAACTAGTCCCGCATTTATCGGCAGTTCTTCACGGGTCAGGAGAATGATTGTGCTATCGATTCGATCGAGCTATGACGTCGATTATCTGACCGATGCCGTCGCGAAAGGGCGGGAGGGCTACTACACCGGGGCGGTCGCCGCGGGGGAGCCGCCGGGGCGCTGGCACGGCGCCGGGGCAGAGCTGCTGGGGCTGACGGGTGAGGTGGACGCGGAGGTGATGAAGGCGCTCTACACCCACGGCCTGGACCCGCGCAGCGCGGACCTGACCGACCGCGAGGCGTGGGGGTCCGCGGCCAGGTTGGGGAAGGCGCCGCGGAACTACCGGTCGGCGGAGGTGATTTGCGCCGGTCTGTTGGAGGCCCACCCCGAGGCCGGTCCGGAGGAGCGCGGCGAGCTGCGCGCGCAGGCCGCCGCGAGCGCGCGGCAGTCGGTGGCGTTCTACGACGTGACCTTGTCGGCGTCGAAGTCGATGACGCTGCTGTGGGTCGGGTGCGAGCGCGCCGCCTCCGACACCCGCGCCGTCGACGACAGCTCCGCCGCGGTGCAGGCCGCCGCGGAGGAGGCCGCGGAGTGGAAGAACGCGGCGACGGTGGTCGAGGAAGCGCTGATGGAGGGCCACCGGGCCGCGTTGGACTTCCTGGCCCTGCACGCCGGGTACGCGCGGCGCGGGCATCACGGCGGTGGGGGTGGGGAGTGGGCGGACGCGCACCGGTTCATCGCCGCGCAGTTCCTCCAGCACGACAGCCGCGAGCACGACCCGCACCTGCACGTGCACGGCGCGGTCGCCAACAAGATGCAGTGCGAGGACGGGACGTGGTTGGCGATCGACTCCAACCTGCTCAAGCAGTGGCGCCCGGCCGCCGCCGCGCTCGCCGAACGGATCGCCGAGGCCCGCGTCACCCACGAGCTGGGGGCGCGGTGGGAGACCCGCCCGGACGGGGTCCGGGAGATCGTCGGCATCGACCCGGACTCGACGGGCATGTTCTCGAAGCGGTCGCAGGCGATCACCCCGCGCATGGCGGAGATGATGGCCCGGTTCCGCACCGAGGTCGGCCGGGAGCCGACCGCGGCGGAGCGCAGCCGGCTGCACGACGAGGCGTTCCAGTCCACCCGGGCAGGGAAGGTGTTCGGCGGGGAGACCCGCGAGGGGCAGCTCGCCCGCTGGGCCGACGAACACGCCGCCGCCCTCGGGGTGCACCTGGGCGACGTCGCCCGCCGAGCGCTGGCACCCGGTGACGGTACGCAGGCGCAGACCTGGTCCGAGCGCGACGTGCTCGCTCGCGCGCTCGCCGATGTCGAGGCGGCCAAGCAGTCCTGGACCCGCCCCGAGCTGACGTTCGCGATCTCCCAGGCGCTGCCGGCGAACCTCGGCATCACCCCCGAGCAGTGGCCCGCCCTGCTCGACGGCCTCACCGACAAGGCGCTGACGTTGGCCCGGCACCTGAACCCGCATGATGGCCCGGCCGGGCTGGACGCCCGGTTCTACCGGGCGGACGGGACCTCGACGTTCACCCGGCCCGAGTCGCAGCGCTACGCCACCGACACGCAGCTGCTCGGCGAGGCCGAGCTGCGCGCCGCCGCCGTGCGTCGCGGCGCGCCCGCCTGGACCGTCGCGCAGGCTGCACAGGTCGTGGACCGGTTCACCACCGCGGGGCGCCCGCTGGGCGTCGACCAGGCCGCCGCGCTCACGGGCATCCTCACCTCCGGTGCCGCGGTGGAGGTGCTCGCCGCCCCGGCCGGGACCGGGAAGTCGTTCCTCGTCGGCGCACTCGCCGACGCGTGGCCCACCACCGGCCAGCCGCTCCCGCTGCCGGGCGGCGAAGACCCGTCGGGGCCTACTGCACCCGATCCGTCGCCCGCCGCGCCGGTGGCGGGCGCGCCGCGGGTGTTCGGGCTGGCCTACGGCCAGCGCCAAGCCGACGTGCTCACCGAGGAAGGCGTCACCGCCCGCAACATCCGCCGCTGGCTCGACGGACAGGCACGCCTCGACGCCGGGCACCCGGCCCAGGGCGACGAGGAGTTCCGGCTGCGGTCCGGCGATCTGCTGGTGGTCGACGAGGCCGGGGCCGCGCCGACCG
>JBOHEP010000224.1:0-2187 GCA_050701075.1 Pseudonocardia sp.
GGCCCTGCGGGCCCGCGCAGCCGAGGACCGCCGCCGACGCGAGCGGCACGGGCCGGAGCCCGGCCAGCGGGTCGAGAGAAATCGATCCGTGGCCAACACGCACTAGCCGCAAGATTAACTATTGCTGATTTCCGTACCTTTACGACGAGTTCGGGAGAATGTTCATGCTGACCATTCGCAAGGGTTACGACACCGATTACCTGAACGACGCGGTCGCGAAAGGCCGGGAGGGCTATTACACGGGCGCGGTGGCGGCGGGTGAGCCGCCGGGGCGCTGGTACGGCGCCGGGGCGGAGCTGCTGGGGCTGACCGGCGAGGTCGACGCGGAGGTGATGAAGGCGCTCTACACCCACGGCCTGGACCCGCGCAGCGCGGATCTCACAGACCGCGAGCAGTGGGGGTCCGCGGCCCGGCTGGGGAACCCGCCGCGGAACTACCGGTCGGCGGAGGAGATCTACGCCGGGCTGCTGGAGGCGAACCCGGACGCCGGGCCGGAGGAGCGCGGCGAGCTGCGCGCGCAGGCCGCCGCGAGCGCGCGACAGTCGGTGGCGTTCTACGACGTGACGCTGTCGGCGCCGAAGTCGATGACGGTGTTCTGGGTGGCGTGCGAGCGGGCCGCCACCGACGCCGCCGCCGCCGGGAACGCCGAAGAGGCGGCGCAGTGGAAGGCCGCCGCGGGCGAGGTCGAGGAGGCCCTGCTCGCGGGGCACCGCGCGGTGCTCGACTTCCTCGCCGTGCACGCCGGGTACGCCCGCCGCGGGCACCACGGCGGCGGGGCCGGTGAGTGGGCCGACGCCCACGAGCTGGTCGCCGCCCAGTTCCTGCAGCACGACAGCCGCGACCACGACCCGCAGCTGCACGTACACGGGCCGCTGGCGAACAAGGTGCCGTGCGCGGACGGCAAGTGGCTCGCGATCGACGGGAACCTGCTCACCCAGTGGAAGTGGGCCGCCGCCGCGATCGGCGAGCGGGTCGCCGAG
The DNA here is from genome assembly GCA_050701075.1 of Pseudonocardia sp. GTDB lineage: Bacteria > Actinomycetota > Actinomycetes > Mycobacteriales > Pseudonocardiaceae > Pseudonocardia. Next base: position 981 of record JBOHEP010000224.1, read on the forward strand.
GCCCAGCTCGCCGAGTGTCTCGGCGGGCGGTGGGTGACCCGCCCCGACGGGGTCCGGGAGCTGGCCGGCGTCGACGCCGAGTCCACCGGGATGTTCTCGAAGCGGACCCAGGCGATCACCCCGCGGATGGAGGGGCTGGTCGTCCGGTTCGAGCGCGAGGTCGGGCGCGAACCCACCGCGTCCGAGCGGACCCGGCTGCACGACGAGGCGTTCCTGTCGACCCGGGCGGGGAAGGTGTTCGGCGGGGAGACCCGCGAGGGCCAGATCGCCCGGTGGGCCGACGAGCACGCCGCCGCGCTCGGGGTGCATCTGGGCGACGTCGCCCGCCGCGTCCTGGACGGCGGGCGCACGCCCGGCGTCGACGGCGAGCTGGTGGCCGACGCCTGGTCCGAGCGTGACGTGCTCGCCCGCGCGCTGGCGGCGGTGGAGGGGGCCAAGCAGTCGTGGAACCGCGGCGATCTGATGTTCGCGATCTCCCAGGCCCTGCCCGGGCAGCTCGGGATCCGCCCCGACCACGTGCTCCCGCTGTTCGAGGGGCTCACCGACAAGGCGCTGACCCTGGCCCGGCACCTCAACCCGCACGACGGCCCCGCCGGGCTCGACGCCCGGTTCTACCGGGCGGACGGGACCTCGACGTTCACCCGACCCGAGTCGCAGCGCTACGCCACCGACACCCAGCTGCTCGGCGAGGCGGAGCTACGTGCCGCCGCCGTGCGTCGCGGCGCGCCGGCCTGGACGGTCGAGCAGGCCGCGCAGGTCGTGGACCGGTTCGCCGACGCGGGTCGCCCGCTGGGCGTCGACCAGGCCGCCGCTCTGACCGGCATCCTCACCTCCGGCGCCGCGGTGGAGGTGCTCGCCGCCCCGGCCGGGACCGGGAAGTCGTTCCTCGTCGGCGCGCTCGCCGACGCCTGGCCCACCACAGGTCAGCCCTTCCCGCTTCCCGGCGGCGAGGACCCGTCCGGGCCGGCCGGGCCCGATCCGTCGCCCGCCGTACCCGCCGCGGGCGCGCCGCGGGTGTTCGGGCTGGCCTACGGCCAGCGCCAAGCCGACGTGCTCACCGAGGAAGGCGTCACCGCCCGGAACATCCGCCGCTGGCTCGACGGACAGGCACGCCTCGACGCCGGGCACCCGGCCCAGGGCGACGAGGAGTTCCGGCTGCGGTCCGGCGATCTGCTGGTGGTCGACGAGGCCGGGGCCGCGCCGACCG
>JBOHEP010000225.1:0-2106 GCA_050701075.1 Pseudonocardia sp.
GTCGCCCTCCGGACGACCGTCGGGTGGACGGCGACGTGCGGGCCGCACCCGCGGGTCGGGATCGGGGTGGCGCCGCTGGCATCAGGCCGTGCCCACCGCTGCCGCGCCGGCTTGCGACGTGGGGGAGGCAACAGGTTCGGCCGGGGCGGGGTCTTCAGCGACGGTGCTCTCCGGGGCGGCCGCCGCAGCTGCTGCGGGATCCGGCCGGGCATGCGGATCCGTCCCGGCCGGATCCCCCGCAACGGCCGGATCCCCCCCGACGCCCGGAGCCCCCCCAACCCCCGGAGCCACCGGAGCCTCCCCAACCTCCCGAGCCCCCCCAGCCGCCGGGTCCACCGGAGCGGCCGGAGCCCCCCCGACGCCCGGAGCCCCCCCAACCGCCGGGTCCGAGGAATCCACCGGAGCAACCGGAGGCGCCGGCGCGACCGCCGCGCTGGGCTTCCCCACCACCTGCACGGTGCCGTCCGGGCCCACCACGAGCCGAGCCGGATCCCGCACCGGCACCATGCCGAGTCCCGTGGCCCGCTGCGCCAGCGCCGGCGGCGACGCCATCGACGCGACCTCACGGTGCAGCCGCTCGCTCTGCTCACTCAAGGTGCGAGCCGCCGAGCGGGCGTCCTGCAGCCGGTAGGAGTCCGCGGCCGCAGCAGTGGACAGCCACAGCGTCGCCACCAGGGCGGCGCCGAGCAGACCCATCACCAGCAGCACGAACTGGGCGCGGCCGGTCGCCGCGCCGCCGCGGACCGGAGGGGGCCCGACCAGTCGGCGGACCCGCTCGTCACGCTTGGCATACGCACGCCGGGCTGCCTCGGGCTTCGACGCGACGACGGTCGGCCCGCGCTGGGCAGGGATCGTCGCGAACCGAGTTCGGCTGACACCGACCGTCGTCGTACGGGTGCGCTCGGTGTCGCGAGTGCGCTCGGTGGCGGGTGCGCTCACGTTCCCTCCTTGCTGACGTTCATGCTGCTTCACCACGGATGTTCATCGCTGCGCGGAGCCGTACCGAAGCGGCCCTGGGGTTGTCGGTGATCTCCTCCTCAGTCGCGACCTCGGCGCCGCGGGTGAGGAGTTGCAGCTGGGGACCATGTCCTGGCAGCTCGACGGGCAGGTCCAGCGGCGTGCTCGAGGTCGAGCGGGTCGCCAGCTCACGTTTGACCAATCGGTCCTCCAGTGAGTGGTAGGCAAGGACGACGATCCGTCCCCCCACGGTGAGCGAGTCCAGAGCCGCGGGCAGGGCGGTGCGCAACGCGTCGAGCTCCGTGTTGACCTCGATGCGCAGCGCCTGGAACGTCCGCTTGGCCGGATGTCCGCCGGTCCGTCGGGACGCCGCGGGCACCACCTCGTAGAGCAACTCGACGAGGTCGGCGCTACGCACGAGGGGCGACCGCGCCCGGCGCCGGGCCACTGCGGAGGCGATCCGACCGGCGAACCGCTCCTCCCCGTACTCGCGCAGCACCCGGGCCAGCTCCGGAACGGGATAGGTGTTGAGCACGTCCGCGGCGGTGGGCCCGGTCGTGGGGTCCATCCGCATGTCGAGGTCGGCGTCGCGGGAGTAGGAGAAGCCGCGCTCGTCGGCGTCGAGCTGCAGCGAGGACACCCCGAGGTCGAACAGCACACCGTCCACCCGCCCCACCCCCAGCTCCGCGAGCACGTCGACGATCTGGTCGTACACCGCATGCACCAGGTGCAGCCGGTCGGCGAAAGCCACGAGCCGCCGTCGGGCCAGCTCCAGAGCCTGCTGGTCGCGATCGACGCCGACCACGGTGAGCTCAGGATGCTGGGCCAGCAACGCGGCCGCGTGCCCGCCGAGACCCAAGGTGGCGTCCACCAGCACCGCAGGACGCCCGACGAGTGCGGGACCGAGGAGTTCGGCGACGCGGGGCAGGAGCACGGGTACGTGCCTGGCCCCAGCCAGGCCACCGCCGGTCCCACCGTCAGGGTGCCGCCGTTCGTCAGGGTGCTGCCCCACCACTCACCTCCGAGACCGGCACCGCCCGCACCACCGCTTCTGACCACTCGCTGATCGACGGCAGATCCCCGCTCCCCAGCCGGGTCTACCGCCGGTGCCCCCACCCGGCGAACCTCGCACCGGGGAAGGTGCGCCAG
>JBOHEP010000226.1:0-1429 GCA_050701075.1 Pseudonocardia sp.
GGAAGCCCAACCAGTACGCCAACCCGGAGAACCCGGCGTCGCACTACGCGAGCACCGGCCCGGAGATCTGGCACCAGACCGACGGCCGGATCACCCACTTCGTCGCCGGGATCGGCACCGGCGGCACCATCAGCGGGGCCGGCCGTTACCTGAAGGACGCTTCCGACGGGCGGGTGCAGGTGATCGGCGCCGACCCGGTGGGCTCGGTCTACAGCGGCGGCAATGGACGCCCCTACCTGGTCGAGGGGGTGGGCGAGGACTTCTGGCCGGCCACCTACGACAAGGACGTCTGCGACCAGGTCATCGCGATCTCCGACGGCGACTCGTTCCACATGACGCGGCGGCTGGCCCGCGAGGAGGGACTGTTGGTCGGGGGCTCCTGCGGGATGGCGACGGTGGCGGCGCTGCGGGTGGCGGCGGATCTGCCCGCCGACGCGGTGGTCGTCGTACTGCTGCCCGACGGCGGCCGCGGCTACCTGGGCAAGGTGTTCAACGACGGCTGGATGGCCGGTTACGGCTTCCTGCCACCCACCGAGGGCGCCACGGTTCTGGACGTGCTGCGGCGCAAGGACGGCAAGATGCCCGACCTCGTGCACGCGCACCCGAACGAGACGGTGGCCGACGCGGTGCACTACCTGCGGGAGTACAGCGTCTCGCAGATGCCGGTGGTGCGGGCCGAGCCGCCGGTGATGGCGGCCGAGGTGGCCGGTGCCGTCGTCGAGCGTGATCTGCTCGATGCCCTGTTCACCGGACGCGCGCAGCTCACCGACCGGCTGGAGATGCACATGTCTGCGCCGCTGCCCACGATCGGGGCGGGAGAGGCGCTGGACACGGCCATGTCGGCGTTCGCGAAGGCCGACGCCGCGATGGTACTCATCGACGGCAAGCCGGCCGGCGTCGTCACCCGCTCCGACGTGCTGGCATTCCTCGGAACCGGGTGACCCCCGACCTTGCTGAGGTCACCGGCGGCCGTGGAAGGGACTCGAGGACCCGCGGGTAGCGTGGGCGACCATGCGCGGATTCTCGACCAACGCCATCCATGCCGGGCAGGAGCCCGACCCGACGACGGGTTCGGTGACCGTCCCGATCCATGCCACGTCCACCTTCGCGCAGGACGGGGTCGGTGGCACCCGCAGCGGGTACGAGTACTCGCGCAGCGCCAATCCCACCCGCACTGCGCTCCAGGAATGCCTCGCCGCGCTGGAGGGTGGGCGCCACGGCATCGCGTTCGGGTCCGGGATGGGTGCGACCGATGTGCTGCTGCGCCCCGGCGACCACGTCATCCTGCCGCACGACGCCTACGGCGGCACGTTTCGGCTGGTGGACAAGGTGCTCGTGGCGTGGGGTGTGGAGTACACCCCGGTCGATCTGGCCGATCTCGACGCGCTGCGCGCGGCGTTGCGCCCGGCCACCCGCGTCATCTGGTGCG
>JBOHEP010000227.1:0-4157 GCA_050701075.1 Pseudonocardia sp.
CCGCGCATCCGCGCCCGGATCGGTGTCGTCCCGCAGCAGGACAATCTCGACAACGAGCTCACCGTCCGGCAGAACCTTGAGGTCTACGGGCGGTACTTCGGGCTGTCCCGGGCGCACGTGCGGGCCAAGGCGGCCGAGCTGCTGGAGTTCGCCCAGCTCACCGAGCGGGCCGATCAGGCGGTGGAGCCGCTGTCGGGAGGCATGAAGCGGCGGCTCACGATCGCCCGCTCGCTGGTCAACACACCCGAGCTCCTACTGCTCGACGAACCCACCACCGGGCTCGACCCGCAAGCCCGCCACCTGCTGTGGGACCGGTTCTATCGGCTCAAGCGCGAGGGTGTCACGCAGATCATCACCACCCACTACATGGACGAGGCCGAACAGCTGTGCGATCGGCTGGTGGTGATGGACGCCGGCCTGATCGTCGCGGAGGGGACGCCGGCAGAGCTGATCGGGCGGTACTCCACCCGTGAGGTGCTGGAGCTGCGGTTCGCGCTCGAAGACCGGCCGAGCGTTGATGGCCCGGATCCGCCACAGGTTGAGCTGCTCACGGGCATCGGGGAACGCCTCGAGGTGTTGCCCGACCGGCTGCTGCTCTACACCGCCGACGGCGAGGCTGCTCAGGCCGAGGTCTTCCGGGTCGGGTTGCGGCCGCTGTCCGCCCTGGTCCGGCGGGCCTCGCTGGAGGATGTCTTCCTCAGGCTCACCGGTCGGACGCTGGTCGACTGATGGCCGAGGTGCGCACGGCTGTCCCCGTGTCCGGCGGGAGGGCGCCGAGCAACGGGGCTGGGGTGCTGCTGGTCGTCGAGCGTTTCTGGACGTGGTACCGGCGCAACTGGCGGGCCACCGCGGTCTCGTCGGTCCTGCAGCCGTTGCTGTTCCTGCTGGCGTTCGGCGTCGGGTTCGGCGCACTGATCGACGACACCGGGCGCGCCGTGCAGGCCACCGGCGGGGTCACCTATCTGGTGTGGCTGGCACCGGCGCTGCTGGCGGTGTCGGCGGTGCAGTCGGCGGCGTTCGAGTCCACCTACCTGGTCCTTTCGGGGTTCAAGTGGCAGCGGATGTACCACGCGATGACCGCCAGTCCGGTTTCGCCGGCTCAGGTCGCGCTCGGTCATCTGAGCTGGACGGTGGTGAAGATGACGGCGTCCGGTGCGATCTACGTCGCGGTGATCGCGGTGTTCGGTGGCGTGCGCAGCCCGGGCATCGTGGTGTCGCTGCTCGCGGCGTCGCTCACCGGTGCCGCGGTGGCGTCGCTGATCATGGCGTTCTCCGCCACCGTCACGAACGAGGGCGCGGCCTTCAGCGCGCTGTTCCGGTTCGTGGTCATCCCGATGACGCTGTTCTCGGGCACGTTCTTCCCGGTTGATCGGCTGCCGGGGTGGGTGCAGCCGGTCGCCTGGGCCTCGCCGCTCTGGCACGGCACCGAGCTCGCCCGCTCCGCGGCGCTGGAGGACTGGCGCCCACTGGCCGCGCTCGGGCACGTCGCCTACCTGGCGGCACTGCTCGCGCTGGGCATCGTGCTGCTCATCCGGATCTTCAGGCGGAGGTTGGCCCAATGACCGAGCGTGCGAGGACATCGGCCGGCGCGGCGACCGAGCGCGCGAGGTCATCGTTCGACTCGCCGGCGGAGCCTGCGCCGCTCCCTGCGATCATGCGGCTCATCCCGGCCGGGAGTTATGCAGGCCGATCCCACACCCTGCTGCTTCGGTCAGCCATGGCATCGCGACGGGCCTGGCTTGCGTTCGGGTCGGGGTTCTTCGAGCCGGTGTTCTACCTAGTGGCGATGGGTCAGGGCCTCGGCTCGCTGGTCGGCGCGCTGCCCGGCCCGGACGGCGCGCCCATCTCCTATGCGGCGTTCATCGCGCCGGGGCTGCTCGCCGCCTCGGCGATGAACGGCGCGGTCTTCGACTCCACGTACAACGTCTTCTTCAAGCTCAAGTACACCCGGCTCTACGACGCCATACTGGCCACCCCGCTCGGCCCGGTGGACATCGCGCTCGGCGAGATCGGGTGGGCGTTGATCCGCGGTGGCCTCTACGCGCTGGGTTTCCTGTCGGTGATGGCCGGGTTCGGCCTGCTCACCTCACCGTGGGCGCTGCTCGCGTTACCGGCCGCGCTGGTGGTGGCGTTCGCGTTCGCCGCCGTGGGCATGGCCGCCACGTCGTACATGCGCTCCTGGCAGGACTTCGACCTGGTCACACTGGTGGTGTTGCCGATGTTCCTGTTCGCCACCACCTTTTACCCGCTGTCGGTTTATCCCCGGTGGCTGCAACTGGTGGTGGAATGTCTGCCGCTGTTCCACGCCGTCGAGCTCATGCGTGGTCTCACCACCGGCGCGGTCCACCTCGGCATGCTCGGGCACCTCTCGTACTTCTTGGTGATGATCACAGTGGGGGTGGTGGTCGCGGCGAGGCGTCTCGACGTCCTGCTGCTCAAGTGATCGAGTGGGCCGCGTAACCGAAGCGGGTCAATCGACTGATCGACGACGTGCTCCGCGGCCCGCCCGAAGGCATCGGCAAGCCGGAGCCGCGTGCGTTCTGTGCTGACGCACGTGATCGACGGCGCGCGGGGGAACGGACGGCGCGTGTGCGGCTGTTCGGTCGGGCGAGACCACCATCTCTGCCGTGCTGAATCTCGATCCTGAGTCTCGACTCAGGGCGTGGGCGCCGCGGAACGGGCGGCGGTGCGGGTGATGGCGTCGATCAGTGTCGGCCATACCCACCGCGGCAGGTCGTGGCCCATTCCGGACATCTCAACCAGCTCCGCGCCCGGGATCGCGGCCGCGGTGGCGCGGCCACCGGAGGGCAGGATCACCTGGTCGGCAGCGCCGTGCAGCACCAACGTCGGCATCGGCAGGTGGCGCAGATCCGCGGTGCGGTCACGCTCGGCCACGCAGGCGGCGAGCTGGCGTCCGCCACCGGTGCCGTCGCCGGACTCCCGGCGCATCGACCGGCGCATGGTCGTGCGCACGTCCTCGTCGTCGCGCTCGGTGCGCCCGACCGATCCGATCCGGCGGAACGAGCGCACCATTGCCTCCACCGGGTCCGCCGAGGGCGGCCGGAGGAACTGCGCGCGCATCCGCCAGGCCACCTTGCCGGTACGCCGGTCCCCGGGCCGAGCCATGATCGACACCAGTGAGCGGGTCAGCGCGGGATGTCGGATCGCCACCTCCTGCGCGATCATCCCGCCCAGCGACGCGCCGACGACGTGGGCGCCGCGCGGGACGAGCGCGGCGACCAGCCCGGCGGCGTCGTCGGCCATATCGCCCAGGGTGTAGTCGGGGTGGGCGCGCCGGGTGAGGAACTCCCAGGCGCTGATGCTCCGGCCCGAGAGGTGCGTCGAGCCACCGACGTCGCGGTTGTCGAAGCGGACGACGTGAAAACCCCGGGTGACCAGCGCGGCGCAGAAGTCGTCGCGCCACCAGTCCATCGTCAGGCCCAGACCCATGATCAGTAGGACGGTCGGCTGCTCGGGGTCGCCGAGGGACTCGTAGCAGAGCTCGATGTCACCGACGCGGCAGAATTGCTCGTTCATCGAGATGCCATTCGACACAGGTAGCCCCGCGGTTCACCCAAGCGCCCCAAGCGCCCCCAAGCGCCCCACCCGTGCCCGGTACCGGCGCATTAGCTGGACGGCACCGGCGTCGTGTGGTTCGCACCAGCGTCCCAACGGCGGTGCAGACCGCACAATGGCGGTGCGGACCGCACAACGGCGGTGCGGTCGCGACGCGGGCTCGCCGTTTGGCCGGGAGGCTGCCGGCTTTGGGGGTCCTTCGGTGTACGGGCTACGCTGGGGAAGCGTGACTGCCCCATCCGTGTTCCCCGCCCTTGAGGCCTTGCTGCCCAGGGTCTCCAAGCCCGTGCAGTACGTCGGCGGCGAGCTGAACGCCCAGGTCAAGGACTGGGAGTCGGCCGCGGTCCGATGGGCGCTGATGTACCCCGACCTCTACGAGGTGGGTCTGCCCAACCAGGGCATCATGATCCTCTACGAGGTCCTCAACGAGCGGGCCGACGCCCTGGCCGAGCGTTGCTACGCCGTCTGGCCCGACCTCGAGGCGCTGATGCGCGAGCACGGCGTCCCCGCGTTCACGGTGGACTCCCACCGGCCGCTGGGGGCGTTCGACGTCGTCGGGGTCAGCTTCTCCACCGAGCTCG
>JBOHEP010000228.1:0-1107 GCA_050701075.1 Pseudonocardia sp.
AGAGCCTGTTGGTCAATGATGTTGGTTGGGTTGCCCGTGGTGACGGTGGGTAGCGATTGGGTCACGGTGGTGTGTCGTCCCGGGCAGGAGAACGGGCTTCTGATAGTCGAGGAGTACCACCTACCCGACCGACCAGAAGCCCGAGATGTCTGTCTACCGTGTCGAGGCCATCAAGGCCAGTTGCCGCGTGTCGGGATGTGCGTGTCACGATCGCGTGCCGCGCTATCCCTCGGATGTGACCGATGCCCAGTGGGCGCTGCTGGGTCCGGAGGCCCAGGCGGTGATGGCCGAGTTGCGCCGCAGCCCGGCCGGGCGGCCGATGGACCATGATCTGCGGGCGGTGCTGGACGCGATCGGCTATGTGACCCGCTATGGCATCGAGTGGCGGGCGTTGCCGGTGGACTTCCCGCCCTGGCAGGCGGTGTATGCCTTCTTCGAACGATGGAACGCCCGCGGCCTGCCCCAAGGACTAGTCGATCGGCTCCGGGGGCGGTTGCGGGTGGCCTTGGGCCGGGCCGAGCTGCCCACGGCCGGGTCGATCGACTCGCAGTCGGTGAAGGCGGCCGACACCGTCGGTGGCGTCACTCGCGGATACGATGCCGGCAAGAAGATCAACGGCCGCAAGCGGCACATCGCCGTCGATACTCTCGGCTTGCTGCTGGTGGTGATGGTCACCGCGGCCTCGGTGCAGGATCGTGATGGGGCGTGCCGGCTGCTGGCCCTGCTGCGCGAGCGATTCTCCACGATCACCCTGGTCTGGGCCGACGGCGGATACGCTGGGCGCCTGGTGAACTGGGCATACCAGGTGCTGGCCCTCACCCTGTCCATCGTCAAACGCAACGACGACACCACCGGATTCGTCGTCCTGCCCCGCCGCTGGGTCGTGGAACGAACCTTCGGCTGGCTGATGCGCTACCGCCGCCTGGTCCGCGACTACGAACGACGACCCGCCCACCACGAAGCCATGGTGCTCTGGGCCACCGTCGCGATCATGACCCGGCAACTGGACCGCAACAGGTCCGGCGCGCCACCTCATCCCCGCTGGGGCCAGCCCCGCGCCGTAGCGTCGGCACCCGACCGACAAGATCAACAAGCCGCGTGACCATT
>JBOHEP010000229.1:0-10531 GCA_050701075.1 Pseudonocardia sp.
TCCGTATCGGACGGGCGCCTCGGGGCGTTCCAGCGACCTACGCCCGCCGCACCGGACGAGCGCTGCTCGTCGCCGCCTTCACGATGCTGGTCGCGCTCGTGCTGGCACCTGCCGTCCAGGCGCACGAGGGCATCGACGATGAGATCGCAGCCCTCCTCGACCGCGTCACACCGGAGATGCCGGGCGTCGCGCTGACCGTCGAGACCACCGCGCTCGGTCCCCAGTTCGTGCTGGAGAACACCACTGCCACCGAGCTGACGGTCCTGTCGTCGGCCGGTGATCCGCTGTTCCGGGTCGGGCCCGAGGGCGTGTTCGGCAACATCCGCTCGCCGGAGTGGTACACGTCGAAGACCCCGGACGGGGCGGTCACCATCCCGGATCGGGTGGCTGAGAAGGGCACCCCGGTCTGGTTGAAGGTGAGCCGGGACCCGAACTGGGGCTGGTTCGATCATCGGCTGCACGCGGTGAGCCTGTCGCCGGAGCAGAAGGCCGCGACCGCTCCGCTCGAGGCCTTCGGGACCTGGACCGTTCCCATCCAGTACGGCGATGCGCTCGGGTCGGCCGACGGGCATTTCGAGTACCGGCCTCCGCTGGGTTCGTTCACCCCGACCCTGTCCGAGACCAGCCCCGCGCCCGGCGTGACTCTGACTGCGCTGCCGGGCAACCCCCGGCCCGCCATCGCGATCGACAACTCCGGATCCAGCGAGGTCATCGTGCTCGGTGATGTCGGTGAGCCGTACCTGCGGATCACCGCGGCCGGCGCCGAGGCGAACGGGGCCAGCCCCACGTGGATCAAGTCTCAGAACCCGGCCGCGCAGGGTGAGCAGGCCGGCGACCCGACCGTTCCACCGCAGTGGGTGTCGGTCGGCACCACCCCGAACCATGCGTTCACTCTGGAGCGCGCCGGCCCGGATCAGGATCTCGCGGCGCTGTACCGGATCACCGAGCCCGCGGTCGTCCGGTCCTGGTCGGTGACCCTGCTGGTGGACGGCACCCCGATCGTCGTCGACGGGGAGACCATGATCACGCCGGTAGGCCACGAACCCGGCTCGTGGGGGATCTGGGCGGTGGCAGGCGGCGGTGCCCTCATGCTGGCGGCGCTCATCGGTGGCGGGCTGTGGGTCCTGCACAGGCGTCGGGCCGCCGCGGCGAATCGCCCGAAGCCCCGTCCGGCGGGAAAGAAGGAACGCGTAGGCACCACCCCCTGACCCCTCCCCCCGCCCCTGACTCCCTCCCGCGAGTTGCGCATTCTGGCTCCCTCCCGCGAGTTGCGCATTCTGGCACGGCGAGTTCGCCGATCGAGCACGGTGAGTTAGCCGATCGAGCACGGTCACACTGGCTTCACGCTGCTGACCCCGATCGGATCAGAGGGGCTGTTCACTGCGATCAGGAACAAGGTGTCAGCGTTGGTGACTTGCCTGCCGTACTGAAATAGCGGACTCACGGTGTCGAAATGCGCAACTCGCCGTGCTGATCCGCGCAACTCGCCGTGCCAGAATGCGCAACTCGCGGGGGTGGGGTGGGATCAAGGTGGGCTAGATGAGGGAGGCGCGGCGGGCGGCGGCCAGTGCCTCTATTCGGCTGTGGGCGCCCAGCTTCGTCAGCAGCGACTTCGTGTAGCTGCGGATCGTGCTCTCGGCGAGGAAGAGTTCCTGCGCGATATCGCGGGTGGACTGTCCGAGTGCGAAGGCGCACAGCACCTCGTACTCGCGCGGCGACAGCGGCTCCACCAGCTGCTCCGAGCCATCGACGCGGCGCGAGCCGGGCTTGCGGTCGAGCCGCTCGTCCACGTACGGACCGTCGCCGCCCAGCAGGGCGCGCAACGCCGGCACGAGGTCGCGCCCATCCTTGAACACCGCGCCATCGGCGCCTGCGCGCAGGGCCGCACGGACCGGCTCGAGCTCCTCGGTTGCGGTATGGATGAGGACCACCGTGCCAGGTGCCGCAGCCTTGAACGAGGTGACGGTGTCGGCCGCGTAGCTTCCGTGCAATCGCAGGTCGAGCACGATGCCAGCCGGTTGGAGCTCCGCGGCGAGGCAGATCGCAGTCTCGCGATCGGTGGCCTCGCCGACGATGGTGAGGCCGGGCGTGGCGTTCAGCAGCGCGCGGAGCCCGTCGAGAACAACGGGGTGGTCATCGACCAGCAGGATCCGGGCCATGGCGCCTCGGCACCCTCGGCCGTCGGCGTCGTGCGGAGGCGCAGAGCCGGCTGGCCGTAACATGGCCAGCTCGGTCATGGACAAGTCGGAAGTCGCACCCGCAACCGGGTGCCGCCTTCCTCGACACCGATCAACTCCAGCTCGCCGCCGCGCTGTTCCACCTGCCGGGCCATCGACACGAAACCCCAGTGGTGGCCTGACTCGGGTACCGCCCGCGGCTGGTAACCCGCGGGGAGGCCCTGGCCGTCATCCTGGACGACGAGTACGAACTCCTTGAGGGAGTAGCTGAGTGTAATGATCACTGTGTGGGCCCGGGCGTGCCGCTCGATGTTGAACAGGGCCTGGCGCAGGCAGTTCAGCCCGGCACGCTCGACGTCCGCGGGCAGCACACGCACGACCCCCTGCACGACAAGATGTGCCCCGATCCCGCTGCGTTCGGCCAGGTCGTCGAGATCGCGCTGGACAGCCGCCGGGACGCCTTCGGTCGGCTCGGCCGGGGTGGCGCTGCGCAGGACCTCGCGCAGCCGCTCCGACGCCTCCAGTACCTGTTCGCCAACGCGGGAGATCGTGCTCCGCAGCTCGTCGACGTCGTCGGAATGCAGTATCTCGGCCCGCTTGACCCCCGCGGCAATGGCGAAGAGCAATGAACTGACATCGTCGTGCAGAGCACCTGCGATCCGCTGGCGCTCGGCTGCGACGTGCAGTGCGACGGTGGTGGGGTCGACGCCCGGTCCGGCGGCCTGGACGGGGCGCGGCCAGGAGGTGCGGTGGGCCTTCCGGCCGCTCCGCCTCGTGGCCGGGGTGACCAGCGACACCACATCAGTTCTGACCGGACCGTCACCCCTCGGATTCACCACGGTCCCGCCGCTCGCTGTTCCCACACCATGAGTAACGACTAGGAGCACCGGTACGTCATTCGGCTCACTCGTGTGGGTGGACAGTCGGCCCATTTAAGCAGGTCAGTAAGTTGCTTGACGCGGGCAACAAAGCTCGGCCGCAGGTCATCGAGCGTCGCGTGGACGAGCTGGACCTCGTCGGCGAGCCCGGACACCTCGACGGGGACGAAGCCCGCTGCCCGCTGGTAGCCGGCGGACAGCACCCGGTACAGCGCCCCGTACCGGGTGCCGACGGCGCCGATCATCATCCGCAGACCGAGCTCGTGCCCGAGGGCGGGACCGGCGGCGAGCGAACGGGTGCCCATCGCCGCTCCACGCCGACCCGGGTGCACCGCCCAGCCGGAGCCCTCGGCGGTCTGCGCCCGGTCAACGCCAAGGTCGGTGAGAACCTGCTCCAGGCGAGCCGTACCGAACAGTCGCTCGCACACCCCGGAATCTGTCGCGGCGAGCGGCACCACGCGCATGGTGGCGACCAGTTCGTCGTCCAGCGTCGCGATCGCGTGGTAGGCGAACGGGTCGCACGGGTCGTCATCGCGGAACGAGCCGTCGAGCCGCCGGTAGGCGGGGCGCAGGCCGTTCGCATAGAGCATCTCGCCCCGGAAACGGCGAATGTCAACGAGCCATTCCGGCACCGACCCGGCCCACCGCCGCTCGCCCGAATCGCTCGCCAGCGGCGGGTACACCCGCCAGTCGGGTTCGGGCCGGCTCACCTGGTGACCCATGGCGTCAACTGGATCTCCGTGCGGGGGCGGCCGGGGATCCGTCGGTCGGTGATCCGTTGGTCGGTGATCCGTTGGTCGGTGATCCGTTGGCCAAGAAGACACAGTGGGCGATGAACTCGCGGTAGACATCCAAGGCCTCCGTGCCGGCAGCGACGAGTGCGTCGAGCGCGCTCGGCCGTTCGTCGAGCAACTGCACCATCTGCCGGCGGTTGAACTTCGTGTGTCCGACGTCGAGGGTGACGTGGTCGGTGAGGAAGGACAGGTCGTCGGTGATGTCTTCGCCGAGAAGTGCGCGGGCGTTCGCCAGAAGAGGCGGGCCGACCAGGATTGAGAGCATCTCGATCTCGTTCTCGATCGCGATCTGCGCGTACGGCTCCGGGCCTGCGATCACGTCCTCGTGGAGCGTGCGATAGCGGTGCGCGGACTCCGGCCACGCCAGCGCGAGGAGTTCGTCGGGTCGGGGCCCGGCCCGGCCTGCGGCATTCCGTCGGACACACAGTCGCCGCAGATCGTCGATCATGAGAAGGTGGTGGTCGGCCTCTGCCTTCGCGTGTTTCTGCAGGGCGCTGCCCAGCTCGTCGACACCCGGACCGCCTACCCGGACGCAGGCCTCGCCGGCCCGGTGGATCCACCCCTCCACCGGTTCGGTCATCGCGACACCGAGTGCTGACCAGTAGATGAAGAACGCCTCGAGATGCGAGATCTCGATCGCGGGGTCCTGAAGGAGCCGGACGGCCGGGTCGTCGATGAACTGACGGCGGGCCGGCTCGAGCGCCAGTTCGTAGCGCTCGATGTAGTCCATCAGGGCCACTCCTTCGGGCCGAATGCCGGCTGGTCGGCGTCGATCGTGACAGAGCGCATCGCAGCAGTGACACTTGGCCACCACGCCACTCACACCCGAATTGGGCGTTCGGTGTGAGCCGGAGGCGGCCGGCCGGCTTCAAAGACGTGCCACTTGTTGCGGTGCGGCGTCACGGTTCGCGGGGAGCGGTACAGTCCGGTTTCACCGAGCGGGAACGCCGTCGGCACCTCCCGCGTTGAACGACATGGATGTCCGTTCGCTCTTCAGGAGGATCCAGGTGCGCACCAGCAGCAACCCGGCATTTCGCAACCTGCCCACCGGGCAGGGTGGCGGATACGGCAGCTTCAACCGCCAAAGCGGCATGATGGGTGGTGCCGCCGCCTACACCGATGCTTCGTCCGCCCAGGTCGGGTACGGACGCGCCGGTGTCGGCGAACGCCCGCTGACCATCGACGACGTCGTCACCAAGACCGCGATCACCGCCGGTGTGGCGCTGGTGGCGGGTGTGCTGACCGCGATCAGCGGCGCCTACTGGTTGGCGCTGCCGGCGTTCATCGTCGGATTCATCGTGTCGTTGATCGTCATCTTCAAGCAGAGCAGCAACCCGGGCCTGGTCCTGACGTACTCGTTGTGCATGGGGGTGGCCCTGGGTGCGATCACCGGGGTCCTCGAGAACATCCCCAGCTTCGAGGGCATCGGCTTCCAGGCCGTCATCGGCACCGCTGGGGTGTTCGTCGGAATGCTGGTGGTCTACAAGACCGGCGCAGTCCGGGTGACGCCCAAGTTCACCAAGTGGCTCATGGGCGCCATGATCGGTGTTGTCGTGCTGATGCTCGCAAACCTCATCTTCAGCTTCTTCACCACCGGCGGCCTCGGCCTGCGTGACGGCTCGCCACTGGCATACCTGTTCAGCATCGTCTGCATCGGTGTCGCCTCGTTCAGCCTGCTGCTCGACTTCGACCAGGCCGACCGCGCGGTCAGGGACGGCGCCCCGGCAAAGTTCGCCTGGTACATCGCTTTCGGCCTGATGACCACGCTGGTCTGGCTCTACATCGAGATCCTGCGCCTGCTGAGCTACCTGCGCGGCGAGTAGCCCCGCCCGGGTCAGATCGACTCGACAACAGCGCTGACTCGACAACAGCGCTGACTCGACAACAGCGCTGACTCGACAACGGCGCTGACTCGACAACAGCGCTGACTCGATAACAGCGCTGACTCGACAACAGCGCTGACTCGACAACAGCGCTGACGCGACAACAGCGCTGACGCGACGACGCTGCGGCCGGCGGGCCCCTATGGGGGTGCCGGCCGCGGCGTTCGTCATACGCGGGGCCAGTGATCGTTGGTTGGGAACCAAGGACCGCGCTCTGTACGGCGCGCGGTCCCCAAAAGTCGATCACGGGTGCGCGAAGCCCAGCGCCACAGCCCGTGATCGTTCGTCAGCTGAGGCGCTCCAGGACCATAGCCATCCCCTGGCCGCCGCCGACGCACATCGTTTCCAGCCCGATCTGTTCGTCATGGGTGCGCAGCGAGTTGAGCAGCGTCGCGGTGATCCGTGCGCCGGTCATTCCGAACGGGTGGCCCAGCGCGATCGCGCCACCGTTGACGTTGAGTTTCCCCTCGTCGATCCCGAGGTTGCGGGCCGAGGGGAGGACTTGCGCGGCGAACGCCTCGTTGATCTCGACGAGATCGACGTCGTCGATGGTCATGCCGGCCCGGGCGAGCGCCTGCTTCGACGCCTCCACCGGGCCGAGCCCCATGATCTCCGGTGAGAGGGCCGACACACCGGTCGCGATGACCCGGGCCAGTGGAGTGATCCCGAGCTGCGCCGCCATCCTGTCGGACATGATCACGAGGGCGGCGGCGCCGTCGTTGAGCGGGCAGCAGTTGCCCGCGGTGATCCGCCCGTCGGGTCGGAACACCGGCTTGAGCCGGCTGACATCCGCATAGGTGACCCCGGCGCGCGGGCCGTCGTCGGTGGAAACGGATGCGCCGTCGGGCAGGGTGACGGCCGAGATCTCACGGGCGAAGAAGCCGTTGGCGATCGACTTCTCGGCGAGGTTCTGCGAGCGGACGCCGAAATGGTCCATGTCCTCGCGGGTGACGCCCAACGCGACGGCCAGGTTCTCGGCGGTTTGCCCCATCGCGATGTACGCGTCGGGCAGCTGCCCGTGATCGCGCGGGTCGGTCCAGGAGTCCGCACCCTGCTCGGCGAGGGCCGCACCGCGCTCGCTCGGCTGCGCGAACATCGGGTTGCGGGTGTCGGGGTGCGAGTCCGATGTGCCCTTCGCGAACCGGGAGACCGTCTCGACCCCGGCGGAGATGAACACCTCGCCCTCGCCTGCCTTGATGGCGTGCAGGGCCATGCGGGTGGTCTGCAATGACGATGAGCAGTAGCGGGTGATCGTGGTGCCCGGGAGCGAGTCGTAGCCGAGCAGCACCGCGACGATCCGGGCCATGTTGAAGCCCTGCTCGCCGCCGGGCAGACCGCAGCCGAGCATGAGGTCGTCGATGTCGTGCGGGTCGAGCTGGGGCACCTGGTCGAGTGCGGTTCGGACCATCTGCGCGGTCAGGTCGTCGGGGCGGATGCCCGCGAGTGAACCTTTGAATGCGCGGCCGATCGGAGACCGGGCTGCTGCGACGATCACGGCTTCGGGCATCGTCTTCTCCTCCGGGACGGTGTCGTTGTCGCGGACCCTACCCGCAGGTAACCGTTGATCGGGTTAGGCTGTGCCACTGCCCGACATGGTCGTACGCGCGCTGCGCCGGTCCGAAACTGTCGGGGTGGTGCGGCATGCTGAGCACATGGCCACCTGGAAGGACGTCGAGGATGCCGAGCCCGGGTTCGCCGCCCGGGTCCGACGCATCTTCGATGCGCACAAGCACAAGACGATCGCCACGCTGCGCGCCGATGGGTCGCCGCGCATCTCCGGTATCGAGGCGGGCTTTGTCGACGGCGAGCTGACGTTCGGCTCGATGCCCGGCGCGCGCAAGGGCACCGACCTGCTGCGGGATCCGCGGTTCGCGCTGCACAGCGCTTCGGTGGATCCGCCGGCGGGCGACGAGGCCGGCTGGACGGGCGATGCGAAGGTGGCGGGTCGGGCGATCCACGTCGGGGCGATCGTCGTCGACACGCCGGGGCAGGCCTTCCGGGCCGAGCTCGACGAGGTCGTTCTGACCCGCCTGAACGACACCGCGACGATGCTGCTGATCGAGCTGTGGCGGCCCGGTGCGCCGTTGCGGCGGATCGAACGGGAGTGAGGTGTCGATTCCGCCTGGGCCCGTTCGTCGTCATGCTGTGTGGCGCCCCACGGCCACCGCGACGAGAAGGAGCAACCATGAAGTACATGCTGCTGATCTACGGCGAGCAGCCCACCGGGTCCCCCGAGCGCGCCGAACAGATCATGAACGAGTACTGGGCATACGAGAAGGCTGTCGCCGAAGCCGGCGTGCGCCTGGCCAGCGACGCGCTGCAGGGCGTCGAGACGGCCACGACCGTGCACGTCACCGACGGCGGCGAGCGCATCGTCACCGACGGGCCGTTCGCCGAGGCGCGCGAGGTGCTCGGTGGCTACTACCTGATCGACGTACCCGACCTCGACGCCGCGCTCGACTGGGCGGCGCGCTGCCCGGGATCGCACCACGGTGCCCGGGTCGAGGTGCGGCCGGTCATGGAGTTCGACGCGCCGTGAGCCGGAGCTGACGATGAGTGGGCGGGCGACCGACTCCGTCGAAGCGGTGTTCCGCGAGGAGCGGGGCCGGTTGCTCGCCACGCTCGTCCGCCAGTTCGGCGATCTCGACCTGGCCGAGGACGTGGCCTCGGATGCGATCGCGACGGCGTGCGAGCACTGGCCGGTCGACGGCGTTCCGAGCAGGCCGGCGGCGTGGCTGCTCACCACCGCCCGTCGCCGTGCGGTCGACCTGCTCCGCCGCGACCGCACCTACGCCGCCCGGCTGGCAGTGTTGCAGGCCGAGGCCGACCGGGACGGTCCGGTCGCCCCGACCGAGCCGGGCGAGGACGTGCCGGACGAGCGGTTGCGGCTGTTCTTCACCTGCGCCCATCCGGCCCTGCCCCTGGAGGCGCAGACCGCGCTCACGCTGCGTTGCCTGGCGGGGCTCGCCACCCCGGAGGTCGCCCGGGCGTTCCTCCTGCCCACGGCCACGATGGCGCAACGCATCGTGCGCGCCAAACGCAAGATCCGCAACGCCCGGATCCCCTTCCGCGTGCCCTCGGCGGAGGAGCTGCCGGCTCGCCTGCCGGGGGTGCTCCGGGTCGTCTACCTGATCTTCACCGAGGGGTACGCGGCGAGCGGTGGGGCCGAGCTGGTGCGCGCCGACCTCGCCGACGAGGCGATCCGGCTCGGCCGGATCCTGCGTCGGCTGCTGCCCGGCGAGCGGGAGGTCGCCGGGTTGCTGGCGCTGATGCTGCTCGTCGACGCGCGCCGGGCGGCCCGCACCGGGCCCGATGGCGAGCTCGTGCTGCTCGACGACCAGGACCGGTCGCAGTGGAACCGCAGCCGCATCGAGGAGGGGCGCACGCTGGTCGTCGCAGCCCTGACCGGTGGCCTCCCGGGAACCTACGCGTTGCAGGCCGCCATCGCGGCGCTGCACGACGAGGCGGCCGACGTCGCCACGACCGACTGGCCGCAGGTCGTGGCGCTGTACGACGTGCTGGCCCAGGTCGCGCCGGCGCCGCTGGTGGAGCTCAACCGCGCGGTCGCGGTGGCGATGCGCGACGGCCCGGCGGCCGGGCTGAGGCTGCTCGACGGGTTGGCCGGCGACGGGCGGCTGGCCGGCTACCACCTGCTGCCGGCCGCACGGGCCGACCTGCTGCGCCGCCTCGGCCGACCCGCCGAGGCGGCCACGGCCTACCGGCAGGCGCTGGAGTCGGTGGGCAACGAGCCGGAGCGCCGTTACCTGCGTCGTCGGCTCGACGAGGTCGACGGGTGGTGAGGCTGTGACGCGCTCGTCGCCCGAGCACTACGTGCCCGCCGGTGGCTGTAGACCAGCAGCGTGAGCAGCACGATCCCGGAGAAAATCAGGCTCGCCCCGGTGCTCCACCCGCCCAACGGCAGGTCGGGCATGAGGCCCCATACCACTCCGGCGCCGATCAACACCAGCCCTGCGAGCACCGAGCCGGCGATCCGCAGCGGCGACGACACGCTCTGCTCAGCAGCCTGCATCGCGCGGTCGCGCACCGGATCGACATACTTCTCGATCGCCGGGAACTGCCACGCGAGAACGAGCAGCCCGGCCAGCACGAGCAGCAGGCCCGGGCCGGGCAGCACCAGCAGCACGATGCCAACGATGACAAGTGCGCCACCCCCGATCCCGGCGATGATCCGCCACGCGAAGTTCTGGTTGCGCCGCTCGCCGGATTCGCCCATGCCCCCATCCTGCCCGGCTGCGACGATGACGGCATGCATTTCGTCGAGCACGTTGCGGACCTGGTCGGAAACACCCCACTCGTGCGGCTGGGTCGGGTCGCCGAGGGCATCGCCGCGCCCGTGCTGGCCAAGGTCGAGTACTTCAATCCCGGCGGCAGCGTGAAGGACCGGATCGCGCTGCGCATGGTGGAGGCGGCCGAGGCGTCCGGGGAACTGCTGCCCGGCGGCACGATCGTCGAACCCACCTCTGGTAACACCGGCGTCGGACTCGCACTCGTCGCGCAGCGCAAGGGCTACCACTGCGTCTTCGTGTGCCCGGACAAGGTGAGCGAGGGCAAGCGCGACGTTCTGCGAGCGTACGGCGGCGATGTCGTCGTGTGTCCAACGGCGGTCGAGCCGGGCCACCCGGATTCCTACTACCGCGTGTCCGAACGGCTGGTCACCGAGATCGAGGGCGCCTGGAAGCCCAACCAGTACGCCAACCCGGAGAACCCGGCGTCGCACTACGCGAGCACCGGCCCGGAGATCTGGCACCAGACCGACGGCCGGATCACCCACTTCGTCG
>JBOHEP010000230.1:0-7119 GCA_050701075.1 Pseudonocardia sp.
GCCCGGCGTCGGAGAACTGGAACCCGAGCACCGACTCGCCGATCAGGATGCCGATGCCCAGGTAGAGCAGCAGGGACGGCAACCCCAGCCGCACCGAGGCCCGCACGGCAAGGACCCCGAGCAGCACTACCGCGGCCACGACGCCGAGCAGCACCTCCAGGCTCGCCATCCCCACCTCCGCCGGCCCGACACTATCCCCGCCGCGAGTTGCGCATCCCGACACGGCGAGTTGCGCATTCCAACACGGCGAGTTGCGCATCCCAACACGGCGAGTTGGCCGATTCGTCACGCCGTCCCGGTCGGGTGGCTGTTCATCGCCGCAGTGCCCACGGCTCCGTGGGTCTGCTCATCGCCTGGTGGATGACCGCGTCCTGACGCGACTGATTCCGCTGCCGAGTCAGGGTCGTCCGGAATGCCAAGCGAGGGTGGCCGCCCACCGGGGCCGCGCGGGTATCTCGCCCAGCGCCGAGTCGACCTCGGCGACCCGCTCCGGTGGTAGGCAGAGCCGGCGGGTCACCCCCACGGGATCCTGCCGCGGCGGGTCGGCCAGCTCCCACCGAGCCACATCCGGGGAGATGCCGAGCTCACGCAGTACGGCAACGGCATCGTCGGTGGTGGCCGAGGGCGGGCGGTGCAGATCGTGGAATCGCACCCAAAGCGGGTCGAGCCACGCCATCGGGTGCTGGGCAAACATCTCGACGACGACGCCGCGGCGGGCAGCGGCGGTGAGCGCGGCGACGAACGATGGAAGGTCGATGACGTTGTGCAGCACGTGGTGGGAGACGACCACATCCGCGACCCCGGCCTCGGCGGCCGCGTCGGGCCATCGCCCGAGCACCGCGCGGTGGGGAACCCCGCGGGCCGTGGCGCCGGCAGCGAACGTCTCGAGCATGTCCTGCTGCTGGTCGACACCCGTGAGGTGGGTGGCCGGCCCGATCAGCGCGAACGCCGCATCGCCCCCGCCGCAGCCGACGTCGAGCACCGTGCCTCCGTCGCCGAGCATCCCCAACCCCGCAACCCGGGACGGGGTGTCCGCAGGCACTGCCCTGGCGGCGAAGTCGCGGGTCTCGTGCCCCCAGGGATCCGCCGGTGCGGCGGCCAGGATCTCGGGCGGGACCCCGCGCCCGGACTGAAGATTCGCCCACCGCTGGGCCGCCGGACCGGTCATCGGGCAAGCCTACTTCCGACGCCGGCGCGGCCGGTCCCGCGCCGAGGCACGTGCGGCGGGCCCCGGTCCTTCGCCCTCGCCGGTTTCGAGGATCCCGGCGACGGCGTCGAGCGCGCCGTGCACCGCTCGGTGCAACGCGATGAACGGCCCGGTGAGCAGGCCGTTGCCGCGCAGCTCGCCGTCGACGGCGGTGACGGCGGAGCGGACCCGCTCGACGGTGGTGGGATCACACAGTATGAGGTGCACCTCGTCGCCGACCACGCGCATCCGCATCTGACCCGCTGCGACCTGCTCCGCGGTGACGTCGCTGGTGGTGTCGATGTCGAGCGCATCGACCTGACCGGTCACCGCGTCGGCGTCGACCCCCAGCGCGGCCAACGCCCGACCGGCCATGCTGTCCGCGGAGCCGAAGAGGGCCTCCAGCAGGTGGTGGCTGCCCACCGGCGCTCCCGCAGCGAGGCGGTTCGCCCGGGCAAGAACCTCCTCGGCGGCCGGGGTCATCGTCTCGCCGGTCGCTGACGCACCGCGTCCGGAGGCCGCCGCTGTGAGCACAGTCTGCCGGATCGTGTCGAGGGATGAGCCTCCCTGGGCCAGGATCTGGGCCGCGACACCGCCCCCCTCACGCAGGATCGCCAGCAGGATGTGCTCGGTTCCGATCTCGTTCTGCTTGAGCCGCAGCGACTCGCGCAGCGACAGCTCCAGCACTTTCTTGCTTCGCGGGGTGAACGGGATGCTGCCCGACGGCTCGCAGCTGCCCGGGCCGATCATGGCTTCGAGCGCCGCCCGGCAGCTCTGCGCGGTGTACCCGAGTTGGTGCAGGGCGCGACTGGCGGCCACGTCGCCGGGTGGCGCGAACAGCCCCAGCAACAGGTGCTCGGTGCCGATGTAGTTGTGCTGGAGCTCGCGGGCCTGCTCCTGCGCGCCGACGACCACCCGGCGCGCGTCCTGGTTGAATCGTTCGAACATGGCTCCATGGTGCAAACCATGTCAATACGGTGTTTCTGATAGGGGTTGCGGTTATGGAGAGGGACTGGGAGGCCCGTCTCGACGCATGGCGCGAGGAACTGGAGCTACTTGCCCGGGCCGAGGGAACGGCATGGGTGTCGCTGACCGAGGCGGAGTCGGCGGCCGGTGTGTCCCGGTCGGCGCTGCGGGCGTGGTACCGCACCGGCGAGATCGCGTCACGGCTGGTCGACGGACCGCACGGGCCGCAGCGACTGGTCCCGCTGGACGCGGTGCGCACCCGGGCCGGGCGCTCGGCCCGGATCCGGGCGCGCACCGAACGGGACGCCGTCCTGACCGCGCAGGTCGCGCTGCTGCGCGATCGCATCGATCGGTTGGAGATGCGCCTGGCCGCGCTGGAAGATCGCGGATAGCCGGCCCGCCGCTGTTCATCCGGGCGGACTGAACGGCGACCTGCAGCGCGCATCCCACCGGGATTCTCCCCGACCGCGTGGGCTCGTACGCCGGAACGGACTCTGACGGCGATTCGCCCAGCCCGTCATCGTGGCCGTGCCACCGGCTGTCCGGCAGGGCGTCGCCGTCCGATCCACGCTTGCGGACCGGATCGCGGTACCGCACTGTGTGCCATGCGTGCTCACAGGGCTGCCGATCCGGCTGTGCCACAGGAGGACTCCGAGCAGACCTTCGACCGGCTGGTCGACGAAGGTGAGCAGCGCCTCGGACGCTCATGGTCCGGCCTGCTCACCACCGGGTTCCTCGGGGGCCTCGACGTCGGCACCGGGGTGCTCGCGCTGCTGCTCGTCGAGCATGCCACCGGAAGCACCCTGCTCGGCGGGCTGGCCTTCGCAATCGGCTTCATCGCGCTGACGCTGGCCAGAAGCGAGCTGTTCACCGAGGACTTCCTGGTCCCGGTGACCGCCGTCATCGCGAAAAGGGGCACCCTGATCGGGTTGAGCCGGCTGTGGGTCTCGACGCTGGTGACGAACCTCGCGGGTGGGTGGGTCGTCACGGGGCTGCTCATGGCGGGGTTCCCCAGCCTGCGTGAGTCGGCGGTGAAGGCAGCCCTGTTCTACGTCGAGCTGGGCACGAACTGGCGTGCGTTCGCCCTAGCCCTCGTCGGCGGCATGCTGATCACGCTGATGACGCATCTACAGCACTCCACGGAGTCCGACGGCGTGCGGCTGGTCCCGTCCGTCGTCATGGGTTTCCTGCTCGGTGCCGGACAGGTCAACCACGCCATCGTCGCGTCGCTGGTCTGTTTCGCCGCGCTACACACCGGGGCGCCGTTCGGGTACGCCGAGTGGTTCGGGCTGTTCGCCTTCGCCGTGCTCGGCAACATGGTCGGGGGGCTCGGCCTGGTCACGATGCTGAGGTTGCTGCAGGTGCCGAACAAGGTGCTGGCCGAGCGCGACGGGGAGCACCCGCCGCGCTGACCTCGGTGCTGAGATGGGCAACTCGCCGTGCCGAAACGGACGACTCGCCGTGCCGAGATGGGTACTCGCCGTGCCGAAACGGACAACTCGCCGTGCTGAGACGGGCAACTCGCCGTGCCGAAACGGACAACTCGCCGTGCCGAGATGGGCAACTCGCCGTGCTGAGACGGACAACTCGCGGGTGGGGGTGGGGGTGGGGTGGGGTCAGGGGGTGCGGGTGAGGTGGACGCGGGCCTCCAGACCGTCCGCCACCGATCCCACCAGCGTCGGATCCGTCACCGGCGCGTATGCCACCGACGTCGCCAGCACCTCGCCGGCCAGGAACGCCTCATGCGCCCGCACCGCTGCGAGGACGGGCTCGGGGGCGTCGAGGGTCAGGACGATGCGGTCGGACACGTCGAGTCCGGCGTCCCGGCGGGCCTGCTGCACCAGCCGCACCACGTCCTTGGCCAGACCCTCGGCGGCCAGCTCCGGCGTCACCGCAGTGTCCAGCACGACCAGCCCGGTGTTGTCGGGCAGCGCCGCGGTCGCGGTGTCGTCCCCCACCGGACGGGCGGGCGAGGACACCGCGACCAGACGCTCGGTGAACTCGCCGGGCAGCAACTCGATCCCGCCCGCCGTCACGGTGCCGTCGGGGTCCTGGTGCCATTCCCCCGCCTTCACCGCGCGGATCACCTTCTGGGTGTCCCCGCCCAGGCGTGGCCCGCAGGCGCGCGCGTTGACCGAGATCTCGAACCGCCCGTGGGCGGCCACGTCGATGGTGAGCACGACGTTCTTGACGTTGACCTCGTCGCGCAGGATGTCGGCGAACGGAGCGAGCAGCTCGGCATCGGGCGCCGCGACCGTCAAGGTCGCGAGCGGTAGCCGCACCCGGAGCCCGCGGGCCTTGCGCAACGACAGCGCCGCCGACGCGACCTGCCGCACCCGGTCCATCGCGTCGACGAGGGCCCGGTCGGGCGGGAGCAGGTCGGGCTGCGTCGAGGCGCGCTCAGCGGACGGCCCGCGCTGCGTCGACGCGCCCGCCACCGACACCCCGCGTTCAGGCCAGTCGGTGAGGTGCACCGAACGCCCGCCGGTGAGCCCCTGCCAGATCCGCTCGGTGGTCAGCGGCAGCAACGGGGCGGCGACGCGCATGATCACCTCGAGTACGGTGTGCAGGGTGTCGATCGCGTCGGCGTCACCGGCCCAGAACCTCGACCGGGACCGCCGCACGTACCAGTTGGTGAGCACCTCGGCATGGTCCCGGACCAGTGCACATGCCCCGGCGATGTCGTAGGCGTCCAGCGCCGTGGTCATCTCCTCGACCAGCGACCCCGTCTTGGCCAGCACATACCGGTCGAGGACGTGCACGCTGTCGGTTCGTGACCGCCCGACCCGGTTCGCCGCCCCCGCGTAGAGCGACAGGAAGTACCAGGTGTTCCACAGCGGCAGGATGGCCTGCCGCACGCCCTCGCGGATGCCCTGCTCGGTGACGACGAGGTTGCCCCCGCGCAGGATCGGCGACGCCATCAGGAACCAGCGCATGGCGTCCGCGCCGTCGCGTTCGAAGACCTCGCGCACGTCGGGGTAGTTGCGCCGCGACTTCGACATCTTCTGCCCGTCCTCGCCCAGCACGATGCCGTGCGCGACGCAGTTCTCGAACGCCGGCCGGTCGAACAGCGCCGTGGCCAGCACGTGCAGGGTGTAGAACCAGCCGCGGGTCTGCCCGTTGTACTCGACGATGAAGTCGCCCGGAAAATGGTGCTCGAACCAGTCGCGGCTCTGGGTCGGGCCCGCGAGCGACCCTCCCGCGTTCTCGAACGGGTAGTGCACCTGGGCGAAAGGCATCGAGCCCGACTCGAACCAGCAGTCGAGCACCTCCGGCACCCGGCGCATGGTCGACCGGCCCGTCGGGTCGTCCGGGTTGGGCCGGGTCAGCTCGTCGACGTAGGGCCGGTGCAGGTCCGTGGGCCGGACGCCGAAGTCGCGCTCGATCTCGTCGAGCGAGCCGTAGACGTCGGTGCGCGGGTGGCGCGGGTCGTCGCAGACCCAGACCGGGATCGGCGAGCCCCAGTAACGGTTGCGCGAGATCGACCAGTCCCGCGCGCCCTCCAGCCATTTGCCGAACTGCCCGTCCTTGACGTGCTCGGGCACCCAGGTGATCTGTTGGTTCAGCTCCACCATCCGGTCCCGGAACGCCGTGACCTGCACGAACCACGAGTCGACGGCCCGCTGGATGAGCGGCTCGCCGCAGCGCCAGCAGTGCGGGTACGGGTGGTCGTAGGTCTCGTGCCGCAGCAGCACGCCGTTGACGTGCGGCGCGCCGTCGCGCAGGTCACGGATGATCTGGTGGTTCGCGTCGAACACGTGGATCCCGGCGTACGGCGGCACCGCAGGTGTGAACTCGCCGCGCCCGTCGACCGGCACGACCACCTCGATGCCTGCCGCGTCGGTGACGACCTTGTCCTCCTCGCCGAACGCGGGCGCGATGTGCACGAGCCCGGTGCCGTCCTCGGTGGTGACGTAGTCGGCGCCCAGCACGACGTGCGCATTCTCCCGGCCCGCGAAGAAGTCGAACGGCGGGGTGTAGGACAGGCCGAGCAGCTCGGCGCCGGTGAGGTGGCGCAGGACGCCCGGCTCGGAACCCAGCTCGCGGGCGTACGCGCCGACCCGGGCCGCGGCGAGCAGGTAACGCTCGCCGGCCTGCTCGTGATCACCGGCAGCGGCCACCAGCACGTAGTCGACAGCCGGGTTCACCGCGACGGCCAGGTTGGCGGGCAACGTCCACGGGGTGGTCGTCCAGATCAGTGCGAGCGCGCCGTCCAGATCCGAGCCCGGTGCGCGAAGCCGCAGCCCGACCGTGACCGCCGGGTCCTGTCGATCCAGGTAGACGTCGTCCATCTTGGTCTCGGTGGCCGACAACGGCGTCTCGCAACGCGAGCAGTACCAGAGCACCCGAAAGCCCGAGTAGATCAGACCCTTGTCCCACATGGTCTTGAACGCCCACATGACCGATTCCATGTAGTCCAGGTCGAGGGTCTTGTAGTCGTTGTCGAAGTCGACCCAACGGGCCTGGCGGGTGACGTAGTCGCGCCACTCGTCGGTGTAGCGCAGCACGGATGTGCGGCAGGCATCGTTGAACGCGGCGATGCCCATGTCCTCGATCTCGGACTTGTGCTTGATCCCCAGCTGATGCTCGGCCTCCACCTCCGCGGGCAGCCCATGGGTGTCCCAACCGAAGCGACGCTCGACCCGACGTCCGCGCATGGTCTGGTATCGCGGCACCACGTCCTTGACGAAGCCGGTGAGCAGGTGGCCGTAATGCGGTAGCCCGTTCGCGAACGGCGGGCCGTCGTAGAAGACGAACTCGTTGCTGCCGTTGTCCCCGGCCGGGCGGGCCTCGACGGAGGCGACGAACGTGCCATCGGCCTCCCAGGCGTCCAGCACCTCACGCTCCAGCGCGGGGAAGGACGGATGCGCCGGGACGGCGGGATAGCTGCTGGCCATGTCTGCGGTGCTCCTCGTGCGGCTGGTCGAACTCTCACCTCGCACGGGGACGACGGCCCGGTTCCGGGC
>JBOHEP010000231.1:0-1692 GCA_050701075.1 Pseudonocardia sp.
GACACCCTTCAGGTGAAGGCTACAAGCACTGGTCGGCTGGTCGTGGATGCCGCGCTGGCGTGGTCGCAGGGACTCGCAGTCGAGGTCGGTGGGGCCGGGACGGTCGCAGCAGCGGGGGTGGTGCTGCCGCGGTTGCTGGCTGACCGGCTCGGGCTGACCTCGGGGCTGGCCGAGGTGGTGGCCCGGGCGGGGTTCGTCCCGGGGCGCCATCGGGGTCGGGCGCTGGTGGACACGACGTGCGCGCTGGCGGCGGGGGCGACGTGCCTGGCCGATGTCGAGGCGATGACCGCGCAGGAGGAGATCTTCGGGCGGGGCGGTGGGGCCTCGGACAGCACCCTGCTGCGGGCGCTCGACGAGCTGGCCGGGCGCCTGGGCGCTGACGGGCTGCCGGGGCGGCGCCTGGCCCGGGCCACCGCGGCGGCGCGGGTCCCGGCGTGGGCGGCGATCGTGGCCCGCCACGGGCAGCTACCCGCGGTGGCGGTCGCGGGCAGGGATCTGACCCGTTCCTGCGGTGAGCCCGGGGGCCGGCCGCGGCCGGTGCTGGTGATCCGGGTGGACGCCACCCTAATCGAGGCGGCCAGCCCGAAGGCCCAGGCGGCGGGCACCTACAAGGGCGGGTTCGGGTTTCACCCGTTGACCGGGTGGTGCTCCAACATCGGCGACGCGTTGGCGGTGATGCAGCGCCCGGGCAACGCCGGCTCGTTCACCGCCGCCGATCACCTCGCGGTCCTGGCCGCGTCGCTGCACCAGATTCCCGCCGAGTGGCGCACCGACGTGCTGGTCAGCATCGACGGTGCCGGCGCGTCGCACCAGGTGCTCGACCACCTGACCTCGTTGAACACCGCGCCCACCCACGGGCGGCGGGGACGGCAGGTGGAGTACACCATCGGCTGGCCCGTCGACGAGCGCACCCTGGGCGGGATCGAGCAGCTGCGCGAGGCCGACTGGGGTGTCGCGGTGGACACCGACGGCGAGCCCGACCCGGTCGCTCAGGTCGCCGAGCTGACCGGGATCCTGCGCCGCCACCCCGACGGCGACCGGCTGGCGAGCTGGCCGGTCGACATGCGCGTCATGGCCCGGCGCACGCCGCGCCCGCTGGGCAAACCGGCCCGTCTCGGCGAGCATCCCGAGTGGGAGTACGGCGCGTTCGTGACCAACACCCAAGCCGGGCAGGTCCAGTTCCTCGACGCGCGGCACCGCACCCAGGCCCACGTCGAGGACCGGATGAAGCAGTTCAAGGCCTGCGGTGCCCGTAACCTGCCCTCGATCGACTACGGCCGCAACGCCGCCTGGCTGCAACTGGCCGCCCTGGCCACCACGCTCACCGCGTGGCTGCGCCACATCGGACTCGACGGCGCCCTGGCCACCGCCACCACCAAGACGCTGCGGTTTCGGATCCTGTCCGCCCCGGCCCGGCTGGTCACCCACGCCCGGCGCCGCATCCTGAAGATCCCACCCGGCTGGGCATGGTCGGCCGATCTGGTCGCCGCCTGGGACCGCCTGCACGCCCTACACCCGGTCTGACCCCGCCCGCTCCGCGTCACGGCAACCCTGCAACACCAGGCCGGCGGTGGAACCGGCGCCCGCCCGAGTCCCTCGGGCGACCCGCCATGCCCACGACCCGCTTCCCACCACAACATGATCCACAAACCTAGGCGATCACGAAGTAGTGGATCAACGTGAATGATCTAG
>JBOHEP010000232.1:0-4764 GCA_050701075.1 Pseudonocardia sp.
TGCCGCCGACGTAGAGGTTCCAGCCGTTCTCGGTGGCGATGATCCCGAAGTCCTTGGACCGGGCCTCCGCGCACTCCCGCGCGCACCCCGAGACGCCGGACTTGAGCTTGTGCGGGGACCGCAGGCCTCGGTAACGCAGCTCGAGGGCCACCGCGAACCCGACGGAGTCCTGCACCCCGTAACGGCACCAGGTTCTGCCCACGCAGGACTTCACCGTGCGCAGCGCCTTGCCGTAGGCGTGGCCGGACTCGAAGCCGGCGTCGACCAGCCGCCGCCAGATCGCGGGCAGCTGCTCGACGCGGGCGCCGAACAGATCGATCCGTTGCCCACCGGTGATCTTGGTGTAGAGCTCGAAGTCGCGCGCCACCTCGCCGATGGCGATCAGACCCGCCGGGGTGATCTCCCCGCCCGGGACGCGCGGCACGACACTGTAGGTGCCGTTGCGTTGCAGGTTGGCCAGGAAGTGGTCGTTGGTGTCCTGCAGCGCCGCCTGCTCCCCGTCGAGAATGTGACTGTCGTGACCACTCCCGTACGAGGCGAGGATCGACGCCACAGCGGGCTTGCAGATGTCACATCCCCGGCCGGTGCCGTGCCGCGCGACGAGCTCGGAGAACGTGGCGATCCCGGCGCCGGCCACGATCTCGAACAGCTCGGCCCGGGAGTGCGCGAAGTGCTCGCACAGCGCCTTTGACTGCTCGATCCCCGCGTGGGCCAGCATCTTCTTCAACAGCGGGACGCACGACCCGCAGCCCGTGCCGGCCTTTGTACACGCCTTCAACGCCGGTACGTCGTGCGCCCCGACGTCGATCGCCGCGGTCAGCGAACCCTTGGTGACCCCGTGGCAGGAGCACACCTGGGCGGTGGCGGGCAGCGCGTCCGCACCCAGCTCCACCCCGCCGGGCGCGATCAGCGCGACCGGGTCGGCTGGCAGCCCTGAGCCGACGAGCGGGCGCAGCGTGGCATAGCGGGACGCGTCGCCCACGAGCACGCCGCCGAGCAGGGTGGACGCGTCGTCGGAGACCACCAGCTTGGCGTAGGTGCCGGCGACCGGGTCGTTGACCACCACCTCGAGCGCACCCGCGGTGGTGGCGTGCGCATCACCGAAGCTCGCGACGTCGACGCCGAGCATCTTGAGCTGGGTGGACATGTCCAGATCGGCCGCGGTGATGGACCCCTGCCCACCGAGCAGCCGGTCGGCGACGACCTCGGCCATCGCGTAGCCCGGCGCGACCAGGCCGTACGTGCGCCCCAGGAGCGCGGCGCACTCACCGATCGCCCAGATCCGCGAATCGGTCGTCCGGCAGTGCCCGTTCACCAGTACCCCGCCGCGTTCCCCGACCGGCAGGCCGGCGGCGCGAGCGAGCCCGTCGACCGGCCGGATGCCGGCCGAGAAGACGACGACATCGGCGTCGAGCTCGACACCGTCGGAGAGCTTGGCGACCAGCCGGTCGCGGTCGGCCTCGATCGCGGTGACGGCCACCCCGCACCGGACGGCGAGGCTCTCGGACTCGACCAGACGGCGCAGCAGCGCCCCGCCCCCCTCGTCGACCTGCACCGACATCAGCCGCGGCGCGATCTCGATCACCTGCGGGGAGAGCCCGAGCAGCCGCAGCGCGCGGGCCGCCTCCAGCCCGAGCAGCCCGCCGCCGACCACCACCGCGGACCGGCGTCCGGGACGACCCGACGCCACCGCCCGCCCGGCCGCGGCCATGATCGCGTCGAGGTCGTCGAGGGTGCGGTAGACGAAGCAGCCGGGCAGGTCCCGGC
Organism: Pseudonocardia sp.; assembly: GCA_050701075.1. Classification (GTDB taxonomy): domain Bacteria; phylum Actinomycetota; class Actinomycetes; order Mycobacteriales; family Pseudonocardiaceae; genus Pseudonocardia. The sequence goes on from JBOHEP010000232.1 coordinate 1,768, forward strand.
CGGGGACCGGTGGCACGAACGGCACCGAGCCGAGGGCGAGCACCAGCTCGTCGTAGTGATGCTCCCGGCCCGACGCGGTGCGGACGACCCGGCCGGCGGGGTCAAGCGCGACCACCGGATCCCCGAGGTGCCGGACGACGAGCGGGTCGTCCTCGGCGGGCAAGGTCAGCTCCTTGGCGCTCACCCCGTCCACGTAGGACGACAGCGCCACCCGGTCGTAGGCCGGGCGGGTCTCCTCGCCGAGGACGGTGATCCGCCACGTCCCCGCCGCGCCGAGGCGCGCTCCGTCGGCGCTCCGCGGGGTGTCCCGGTCGCGCAGCGCCTGCACCAGACGGTGTCCGACCATCCCGTAGCCGATGACAACGAGATCTCTCATGCCGCACCCTCTCCCACAGCCTGAAGCACCGGCGGATCGCTCTCGGCCAGCCAGGCGCAGATCCCGCGGACGGTGTCCCCGCAGCTGCCGCAACCGGTGCCGGCTCGGGTGGCCCTGCTCAGCGCGCCCGGATCGGTCGCACCGGCCCGCCATGCGGTGACCAGCGCGCCCTTGGTGACCGTGTTGCACCGGCACACCACCGCAGCCGCGGGCAGGTGCCCGGGATCGGCGGTCTCGGTCGCCGCCCCGGATAGCGCCCGGCCCAGCAGCAAGGCGAGCCGGTCCTGCGGCGCGGGCATGCCGGTGTCGTAGAACTGCACCATCGACGCGGCCGCGTCCGGCAGGCCGATCATCGAGCCGCCGACGACCCGGTCTCCCCGCAGGGCGAGCGCGGCGTAGCGCCCGCCGACCGGGTCGGCGAAGCGCAGGACCTCGGCGTCGGCGTCGTGCAGGGTCTCCGGATCGCCGACGACCGCGAGGTCGACGTCGCGGGCCTTCAACCGGGTGACGGTGCGGGTGCCGTGGTAACGCGCGCCCGGATCGGCCCCGGTGAGCAGATCGGCGAGGACAGCGGCCTGCTCCCATCCCGACTGCACCAGACCCGAGGGGGTACCGGGGAACTGGGCGCAGTCGCCGATCGCATGCACGCGGTCATCGGAGGTGGCGAGCCGCCCGTCGACCAGCACGCCTCGGTCGGTGGCCACTCCCGCCGCCGCGGCCAGCCCGGTCTCGGCCCGCACCCCGGCGGCCACCACGAGCCCGTCCGCGGCCACCATCGTCCCGTCGCAACATTTCGCGCCGTCGCCCGCGATCCACGCCTCTGCGACGACACCGAGCCGCACGTCCACCCCGAGCCGGCTCAGCGCCCCGGCCAGCACCACCCCGCCCCCGGGATCGAGCTGGCGCTCCATCAGGTGTCCCATCGGGTGCAGCAACGTCACCCGGATCCCCCGACCGGCCAGCCCACGGGCGGCCTCACAGCCGAGCAGGCCACCACCGAGTACCACGAAGCGCGTACCCGGGTGGGACATCGCCAGGATCCGGTCGCAGTCGTCAAGGTCGCGGAAGGTCGCGACCCCATCAGCGAGCCGGCCCTCGTCATCGGTGATCCCGTCGACCGGCGGCAGCCACGCCCGACTCCCGGTGGCCAGCACCAGCTCGTCGTAGCGCTCCACGGCCCCGTCCGAGCAGTGCACGGTGCGCCGCTGCCGGTCGATGGCCGAGACGGTCACCCCGGTGCGGAGGTCGACGCGCTGGCGTGCCGCCCACCCGCTCGGATGCAGCTCCACCGACCGCGCCGACAGCCCGCCCGCCAGCACGGTGGACAGCAGGACCCGGTTGTACGCCGGCCGTGACTCGGCGCCGAGCACGGTGAGCCGGACGCGCACCCCGTTGGGGTCACGCCGGCGCACCTCCTCGACGAACCGGGCACCCACCATTCCGTGTCCGACCACCACTACTCGCCTGCTCACCGGGATGACGGTAAGGAGCCGGGGTTACGGACACGAGGCCGCGGGTGACGGAGAGGTAACACGCCACGCACTGTGACCAAGTCTTTCGGTGAATTCGACGCCCTCACACCACGGGGTACCACGGGGATCGGACCGGGCAACGGAGATCCGCCCTGCTCGACCGGGGTCGACCCGAAGGTGATCAGTGTGAAACACAGCGGTTACCGCAGGCTCACGCAACGAGAACTTAACTGTGAGGTGGAAACTGGACGCTCACGGGTCGTGGGCCGCGCGCCACCCGGCGCTTACGCTGGCCGCACTCTCCGCCGGGCAGAACCCACAATGGCTGGACCTTCGGTGACGAGATCGCACTGTCGAGTGTCACCTGGTCGATGGGAGACGGACCGCCTGTGAATACCGGAAACGGAACGGGATCGAGTAACGGGACCGGCGTCGGCCGTGTCGATAATGATCTCACCCAGGCGTTGCTGCGCACCCGCCGGTACCTCACCCATGAGGCGATCTCGCCCGACCTGCGGACGCTGCACAAGATCGGCGGCCGGGACGCGGACGACTTCTACCGGCACCGGGTCGCCTACGACAAGGTGGTCCGCTCGACGCACGGGGTGAACTGCACCGGTTCCTGCTCGTGGAAGGTCTTCGTCTCCGACGGGATCATCACCTGGGAGTCGCAGCAGACCGACTACCCGTCGGTGGGCCCGGACAAGCCGGAGTACGAGCCCCGCGGCTGCCCGCGCGGCGCCTCGTTCTCCTGGTACACCTACTCGCCGACCCGGGTGCGCTACCCCTACGTCCGCGGCCTGCTCCTGGAGATGTACCGCGAGGCGAAGCAGCGCCTGGGCGACCCGGTGCTCGCCTGGGCCGACATCGTCGACGACCCGGAGCGCGCGCAAGCCTACAAGGCGGCCCGCGGCAAGGGCGGGTTCGTCCGCGCCGAGTGGTGGGAGGCCACGGAGATCGTCGCGGCGGCGCACGTGCACACGATCAAGAAGTACGGCCCGGACCGGGTCGCCGGGTTCTCGCCGATCCCCGCGATGTCGATGGTGTCGCACGCCTGCGGCGCCCGCTTCGTCTCGCTGATCGGCGGGTCGATGCTGTCGTTCTACGACTGGTACGCCGACCTGCCGGTCGCCTCGCCCCAGGTGTTCG
>JBOHEP010000233.1:0-1192 GCA_050701075.1 Pseudonocardia sp.
GGCGCGACATAACCCACCACAGCAGCGGTGGGGTTTGGGGTGGGGAGGGCGTGGCGGTTGATTTTGCCGGTGGGGGTCAGGGGGAGCTCGGTGAGTTGGACGAAGGCTGAGGGGATCATGTAGTCGGGCAGGGTTTGTTTGAGTGTGTCGCGGAGTGTGCTGGTGGGGATGGTGGTGGTGGGGTTGGTGGGGGTGAGGTAGGCCACGAGTCGGTGGTGGTTGGGTTGGTCTTGGCGGGCGATCACTGTGGCCTGGCTGATGTCGGGATGGCTCATCAGCGCGGTCTCGATCTCGCCGGGTTCGATGCGGAATCCGCGGATCTTGACCTGGTCATCGGTGCGGCCCAGGAACTCCAGCTCGCCGTGGGTCCTTCTGCCGACCCGGTCGCCGGTGCGATACATCCGTGATCCGGGGGGCCCGTAGGGGTTGGCCACGAACCGTTGCGCGGTCAGCCCGGGGCGGTGCAGGTATCCCCGGGCCACCTGGGCACCGGCGAGGTAGAGCTCACCGGCGACCCCGACGGGCACCGGACCCAGGGTGTGGTCTAGGACATAGGCCTGCAGGTTGCGCAGGGGGTGTCCCACCGCGGGGCGCCGGTCGGGGGTCATCTGACACGACAACGCCACGATGGTGCACTCGGTGGGGCCATAGAAGTTGTAGCCCGTGGTGTCAGGGGCAGCGGCCAGCTCGGTCCACAGCTGCTCACTGACGGCCTCCCCACCCAGCACCACGACCTTGGGCCGGTAGTGCTGCTGGGTCAGCAATCCCGCCGCCAGCATCTGCGTGGCAAAAGACGGCGTGAAGTTCAGGAAGTCAACCCGGTGCTCGACGGCATAGTCGACCAAGGCCGCAGAGTCCAGGCGGGTCACCTCGTCGATCAGGTGCAGCTCATGACCAGCCGCCATCGACAGCACCCCGTCCAAGGAGGCATCAAAGGACAACGCCGCGGTCAACGCCACCCGCAACCGGTCTTTCCCACCGGGATCCACCTGGGCCCGATGGTGATAAAACAGGCTCATCAGGTTGCGGTGCTCGACTAGGACACCCTTGGGTCGGCCGGTGGACCCCGAGGTGTAGATCACATACGCTGAGTTGTCGGGTGTCAGTGGCCCGAGCCGATCCGCATCGGTCAGGTCCGCGCTGGGATAGCCCGCCACCACCGCCTGAGTCTGGGGATCATCCACCACCACCA
>JBOHEP010000234.1:0-2044 GCA_050701075.1 Pseudonocardia sp.
TCATTCCGGTGAGCGCCGAGGAGCTCGAGGAACGCCGGCCGCGCCGGGCTCCCGCGCAACCGCTGTAGGGAAAGTGAGGGGTCGACGGGCGGCGCGGGATCGCTGCCCAGGCCCGACCAGGGCGGCACCGGCGTAGCGACTACGGGTCGGGTGGAATTCGCTGGATGGACTGAACCAATCTGGTGCATCCCCTTGTCCGCTGGGGTGTTGGCCTCAACTTCCCGGGGGACAAGCTCCCCCTGGCCCCCACAGAGAGGACCTCCTGATGGCTCCCACGATCGTGCTCGTCCACGGCGCGTTCGCCGAGTCGTCGAGCTGGGATCGCGTGATCGACGCGCTGCTGAACGCAGGCCATCGCGTGATCGCCGCCCCGAACCCCCTGCGGAGCGTCGAAGCCGACGCCGAAAGCGTCTCCGACCTCGTCCGCTCCCTCACCGGGCCCGTGCTGCTCGTCGGGCACTCCTACGGCTGCGTCGTGACCACGAATATCGCGGCCGACGCGGGCGACCTCGTCGGTCTCGTCTACATCGCTGGCTTCGCGCCCGACAGCGGCGAGAGCGTGCAGTCGATCGTCGAGCGCTTCCCTGGTTCCACGCTCGGCCAGACCCTGCGGACGGTCCCGCGCCGCGACGGCACCACCGACGCGACGATCGACCCCGAGCACTTCCACGCGCAGTTCGCGGCCGACGTGCCCGCGACCGAGGCCGCCCGCATGGCCGTCACGCAACGGCCGATCACGCTCGAAGCGCTCGCAGGCGCGACCGGTCCGGATCCGCTATGGAAGCGCGTGCCGTCGTGGTTCCTCCTGGCCGGGGAGGACCGCAACGTCCCGCCCGACGCCATCCGGTTCATGGCCGAGCGCGCAGGCGCACGCCGGCTTGTCGAGATAGCCGGCGCGTCACACGCCATCGCCGTCTCACAGCCCGGCCCGACGGCCGAGCTGATCCTCGAGGCCGCCCAGCCACCCGCGGCCTGACCCCGTCCCACACAGGGAAGGAACCCACCATGTCCCTCACCCAGGCATACGCGCCCGTCGTGCTCGAACCGGCCTCGCAGGCATTCGTTGAGGCGACCGCCAAGCCGCCGTTCCTCTACGAGCTCACGTCCGCCCAGGCCCGCGCGATCCTCGACGACATCCAGGCCGCGCCCATCGACAAGCTCCCCGTCCAGGATCGCTGGATCACCGTCCCGGCCCCGGTCGGCGACGTGCGCGTCCGCATCGTCCGGCCCCCGGACGCCACCAGGACGCTGCCGGTCATCCTGTACATGCACGGCGGCGGCTGGGTACTCGGCAACGCCGCCACCCACGACCGGCTGATCCGCGAGCTGTCCGTCGGCACCGGCGCGGCGGTCGCCTTCGTCGAGTACGACCGCTCGCCGGAGGCGCGCTACCCCGTCGCGATCGAGCAGGGCTACGCAACCGCGCGCTGGGTCCTGCGCGAGGGCGCCGAGCACGGTCTCGACGCCGAATGCATGGCGGTCGCCGGCGACTCGGTCGGCGGCAACATGGCCGCCGCGCTGGCCCTCATGGCGGGCGAGCGCGGCGACGTGCGCTTCGTCCACCAGTCCATGTACTACCCCGTCACCGACAGCCGGATGAACACGGGCTCGTACAAGCAGTTCGCCGAGGGCTACTTCCTCACCGCCAAGGGGATGGCATGGTTCTGGGACTGCTACCTGCCCGACGTCGAGCGCCGGTCAGAGCCGTTCGCCTCACCGCTGCGCGCCAGCGACGAGCAGTTGGCCGAGCTGCCGCCGGCGTTCGTCATCGTCGACGAGGCCGACGTGCTGCGCGACGAGGGCGAAGCGTACGCGGCGCGACTGCGCGCGGCGGGCGTCGCGGTCACCACCGTGCGCTACGACGGCATCACGCACGACTTCATGATGCTCAACCCGCTCACCGACACACACGCGACCCGGGCCGCGGTGGCCCAGGCGATCACCGTCCTGCGCGACGCGCTGCACCGCACCTGAACCCCCGGGCTATGCGCGGCGGGCAGACTCGCCTACAGCTTCATCGTGCTGCTGTTATCCGGCATCTATT
>JBOHEP010000235.1:0-23205 GCA_050701075.1 Pseudonocardia sp.
AGATGCAGGCTAACGGCCTGATCCTTGTACTCCTGGGTAAAGCCTCGGCGTGTCGCCACGCGATTCCCTCCGCTGGTGTGATCAGCGGCAGCTACGACCGGTGTCTACAGGATCGGGTACGGTCCAAACCAACTGGATCTGGCCGTTTTCGCACCCGACTGGCGATCATGCCCCGACTCGCTGGAGCATGAAGATCAATGAGATCGATTTGGTGGCCTCCCGAAGCGTCCAGCTGCAACGATGCGTCGTCCACTGTGACTGACCGACAACGTCACGATCGCGTCGGGCAAGACACGACACGCCCGAACGTGCGTACGTAGTTTCTGGGTGTGCACTAAGCAGATCATCGGCACGCCGGCAACACCGGCATGCTCGCGCCGCCTCCGGCGCAGTACGTCGGCGCGACGCCTCAGCAGCGTCAACCGGGCTGGATGACGCCATCGATGCGCATCGCAACTGGGCTGTGCCCAGCCTGGCGACGATGGTGATTCTCGCGGTGGGCATCGGTGCCGGCCTCACACTCGGCGGCGGCACGGACGACGAGGCAGTCACTCGTCCCGTACCGCCGGCCGTGGCGTCGACCGCGAGCGCCGACCGCACAGTATGTGTCGATCTCGACGCCCGCGGCGGGGGCCCTGTACAACATCTTCGTCGTGCCGATGATGGCGGGGCCCACCGGACAGGACACGGTCGACGTCCCCGATCAGCCAGTTCGCTCAGGCGACCACAGCGGTCGCGCAAGTCGGGTCGGTTGTGCTGTCCCGGGCGAACCGCAGATCCGCGACGAGGGTGAAAGACTGTTGGCGGCCGCCGAGGCGGTCGGCGTGTACGACCACGCCGAAGGCACCGCGCTCCTGACCTCGTTCGTGGGACTGTCCCTGGCCTGCCAGCAGGCCGGGCACAAACCGTCCTGGTTCGATGCCGAGGCACTCGCCCGCTGACCTTGTCGCCGAGGGTCACCACAAGGCGCCGCCCTGCGGGTTGACGGCCGAGGAACGCCGGCGCCTGCTCGACTTCGTCGACACGAACAAGGCCGCAATCGACGCCGACCTGAAGGACCTCATTCGCTTCGCGCTCGGCTCCGGCCTCCGGATCGGCGAGCTGTGCGCTGCGCTGGATGGACGTCAACCTCGACGGCTTCCCGCGAGTCAACGCGCCGCGGCGGGGAAGCGCAGCGCCGTCGTCGCACCGCCCTGGGGTGTGGCCGCGCGGTCGACGAGCGCGTCTGGGACAATAACTACCATGGAACTCGCCCGAACCCAGGCCGCCGCCGGCGCCCTCGGCAGCGTGCGCGCCGAGTTCCTCGAGCCCAGCGCGACGGTCGAGGCACTGCTGGCCCGCTGGTCGCGCGGAGAGTTGAGCACTGACCAGCTCGCCGCGGCGCGGTGCCTGATCGCCTCGGGCAACAGCGTGGAGGCTCTGCTCGCTCCCACAACCGGCGGCTGACCAGCCCGGTCCGCGCGGAACAACTACCACCTGCAGTGATGCCGGGCCCGCTTGACGATCCCTACGTCTACCCCGGCACCAAGGTGCTGCGGAACAACCGCGGCCTGCGCGACCCCGACCAGCTCGCCCGCGCCGAGGCCGACGTCACCGCCCTGGCCCTGGCGCAGCTGGCTTCGCCCGCGGCAACCATCTGCGCCGGCTGGACCGCGACAGCTTCATCGAGCAGCTAGCCGAGCTGTGGGGCGACGTGGACGCCCTCCATCCGTTCCGGGAGGGCAACGGCCGCGCGACTCGCGCGTTCCTTCTCCAGCTCGCCCCTGCTGCGCGGCTCCCCGGCCCGCGCCAGGATGGGGACGTGACCTGGATGTCCCCCGCCCCGGCCGCCGCTGTCGGGCCGATCACCGACGCCCGACCACCGGGGCCGACCGGGCGCTGCTGGAGGGTTACCTTGCCCGGCAGCGGTCGACCCTGCTGAACGTGTGCGCCGGACTGACCGGCGAGCAGCTCGCCGCCCGGCCGGTGCCGCCCTCGACGCTGTCTTTGCTGGGCCTAGTGCGGCACCTGGCCAAGGTCGAGCGGGTCTGGCTGCGGCAGCGGGTCGCTGGGCAGGACGTCCCGGCGCTGCACGGTGGCCCGGGCGACCCGGAAGACTTCGTCGGGGCTGACCCGGCGGGCGCCGAGCGGGAGGTGCGGGCGCTGCGGGAGGAGTGGCGGGCTGGCCGACGAGGCGGTCGCCAGAGTGCCGTTCGACCATGAGATCGACTTCCGGGGCCGGGCGATGTCGACGCGAATGGTCTACCTGCACCTGATCGGCGAGTACGCCCGGCACAACGGACATGCCGACTTGCTGCGTCAGGTCCTCGACGGCGTCACCGGCCGTTGACCTCTCACCAGCGAGTACCGCCGCACTCCCGCTTGCTACGCCAGCATCACCGCCGCGGAGCCGCGGAGCGACGGTAGAGCGACAGTGGGTCGACGCCACGAGAATGACGGTACCGTTCGTGATCATCGTCCGTCCTTCGCGGATGGGCGTATGCTTCGCGACCTGTCCTCGTCCTGGGGGGTACCCGCTGCCTGCCCGTGGCCGCGTCCGCCTTCCCGCCTCGAGGTCACGGTGGAGATTGATCCCGGGTGCCATCCTGACTGCATGTCGAGCGACCATCGAATCACTGAGTCTCAGCTGACCGGACTCGTCAGGTGCGTGGACGAGGCCACAGATGCCTACATCCGCGGCGACATCCACCACTACCTTTCTCTCTTCGATCACCCCACCGACTACTCGCTGATGCCTCCTTACGGGGGCGAGACGACGCACGGATTCGAGTACTCCGAGGAGGGCGCGGCCGAGACCAGCCGCTTCTTCGCCTCCGGCGAGGGGACGCTGGAGCTGCAGCAGTCCTACGTCTCGGGTGATCTGGTCGTTCTGGTGGCGGTGGAGCGTCAGCACGGGGAGGTAGGCGGTCTTGCCGACCAGGACTGGTCCCTGCGGGTCACCTTGGTCTTCCGGCGTGCGGGGGATCGATGGGAGATCGTGCATCGTCACGCTGACCCGTTGGTGCAGCCGATCCCGTTCGAGCATTGTGCCCAACTCGCCCGCGGTCTCGCCGATGGGCGCTCCCGGTAGGGAGAGGGCCCCAGCGGTCCACGACGTGTCCGTCGAGAACGGCACGACCCCGCTGCGCCTCCGCGACCAGGGGCGCCTACCCAGCGACGGCGAGGAGTCCCGCCGTCGCTGCGTGCCGTTTCGAGTCCCTTTCGACACTCCCAGCCGTACGGCTGGCGGCCCTGCTGTTGCTGCTGGTCGAGGCCGTGCCGGTAGGCCTTCCACAATCAGCGTGTCGTGAACCGGCCACCGCGCTGGGTAGCTGTACCTGCTCCGGTGCCGGACCGACCGGAGAACGCACTACCCGGGGGGTTGACCAGGGGCGCCAAGGCGCTCGTCGACCGCTGTGAAGGGCTGGTTGTGGGTCAGCCCCCACCACTGCACGAGCAGGAGGTGGACCTCCTGCCGCGCTTCGATGATCAAGTAGATCACCTGGCCGGTGTGGCCGGCGCCGAACGGCCAGCGCCGGACCGCGCCGTCGGGGTTGTCCTCGTGCTGTGGTGGGCCGTTCCATGGGGTGAGCACCACGACCTCGAGCACTTCGGCGTACGCCGCGAGCGCCTCGTCGGGGAGCGCAGCGACCTGCGCGAGTGTCGCGGGGTCGGGGACGATGCGATACACCTACCGGGCGCTCCGCGGGCTGGGGTAGGGTCGCTGGTCGAGCTCATCTGCCCAGGCGTTGCGCGATGAGCGCGTGCATGTCGTCGGCGGGCACGGCGTCGGGGTTGGCACCGGTGCGCAGGATCTGCTCGGCCTTGTCCAGCATCCGGGTGTAGGAGCCGGGGTCGCGCATCTCCATGTAGGCGGTGTGGCGCCACTTGTTCAGCCACGCGTGCAGATCCTGCAGGTCCATCGACTGCTTGATCCGGTCGAGCACGATCACCCACTCGCGGTCGAACTCCGTGCGCAGCGCCGGGCCCAGGCTGGCGCGGATGGGCTGCGGGTCCGCGGCCGGTGGCGCCGGCGCGGGGCCCGAGAGCGTGGCGGCAGAACCCATACCGGACACGATAGCCGCCCAGCCCGACCTGGCTTCCTTGTCGTCTCGGTGTCGGGAATGGACCATCTGTCGACGATCTTGATCCGTTGGGTTGGGCCGTTGGTCGTCCCGGTTCCTTGGTTGTGGGACACCGCCGCACGCCCGCTCCCCCCGCCGGCAACGGTGCTGGTCGCGCCGTCCCGAATGTCGGGTCCGGTGCGGCGCGTCGCAGCCCTGCTACGGACCTGATCATCGGTACGGTCCGGGCGCCACCCCGGGCGCGACCGGGCCGATCCTGACCCGGACCTGCTCGAGGCCCTCGGCAAGCGCCGTGACGCGCTCAGCGGTGCGCGGCGTGCGCGCCACAGCGCCGCCCTGGTGCGGGTCTGGATGCGCGCCGAGCGGGTCGAGCCCCTGGTCGTGTTGCGCGCCCACCGCCTGCACCCGCATCTGCTCGACGCCTTCGCCGAGTTCGTCACCGCGACCGGCCCGACGGTGTGGCTGGTCTGACACCACACCGACCCGCCGCCGGCGCAAGCCTGGTCCTGGACCCGTGCGGTCGAGGCCATCCGTGGCCACCCGCCTCCAGACGGATCCACGCGGCTGCGCCCGGTTGAGGTGGTGTACCGGGCCGCCGTGGCCCAGGCCCGGCGCAAGGCCCGCCTGTGGAGGGTCGCTCCACCCCGGCAGCGCCGCTACACCCAGCCTGGCTGCGGGCTCGGCGCGCTGCTGCAACGGCTGACCATCGACGCCACCACCGAGGCCGAGCTGCACCTGCACCTGGACGCCGCCCGTAGCGGGTTCGCCGCCGAAGGCCTCGCCCTCGTCCTACCTCCCGAGCCCGCGGCGCTGGCCGCGCTCGGGCCGCGTGTCACCCCGCTGATCGTCGCCCGGCTGCGCCGGATCGGCTGCCCGAGCAGCGCCGCCGCGCTCCTGCTCGCCCTGGCCACCGACGCCCGAGCCGGGCAGGTGGCCAGCTGCAGTCCCCGCAGTAGCCGGACCTCGGGCAGGCCCGGCTACTGCCCGGCACCTACCGCATCCCCGAGCCCGCGCGGCCGCTGCTGCGCGCGGCGCTGCACGACCATCAGTCCCGCGGGCTGCCCGCCTACGCCCTGTTCACCGGAGGACGTGGGGGTGGCTGCTGCTGCCCCAGACCATGGGCAACCTCATCGGCCGCGCCGCCGCGCTCGCCGACCTCCCGATCCCGCTCGCGGCCACCTCGGCCGGGCGCGGCGACTCCGGTCCGGAAGAACCGTTCTCCGCCGCAGCCCTCAGCGGCGGAGCCGTCCGGATCGACGGCGCAGGGCCTCCCCTACGACTGCGACCTCGCCGACCGAACCGGCAGCCCTGAACGACGCTCGACCTACGACCACTGCCAACTTATCCGTCGCTCACTGCCACACGATCGCGCGCTTCCCACTGCCACAGAAGTGGGGCTCCACACGTGAGCGCGGCGCCTGCCGCCCTCCGGGGCTGATCACTCCCACTTATCGCCCACAGTCTGGGCGATCCAGGCATATGTACTTCCAACCTTGGTGTAGGCGCCACCGCCGCTGTCGTCTCCTTGGGAGACGATGCCGATCAAGACTCGCCGAGCCGGCCCTGCCCCGGAGGTCTGAACGATGAGCGGGCCACCACTGTCGCCGTCGTGCACCTTGCCATCGCCGTTGATTGGCGTCGTCTTCATGAGATGGTTATAGCCACTGTAGAGCTGAGCAAGCGAGTAAATCTGGTCCTCGACCTCTTGAGTTCCTTCATTGAGCGTGCCAGGGTATTCGAAAGTATTTTCTCGATTACCGCCCCAGCCAACTGCAGTGGCGACCGTCCCGTTCTTGTAGAGTTCCTTTTCATCTTGGTTGACGAGTTCGATCGGCCGGATCTCGGTGATTGGATCGACCCGGATCAGTGCCAGGTCAAAGTCGTGCCCGAAGACGAGCTCCCTCGCGTCGCGTTGGATTACTCCAACGTCCGACGAGCCGACCTTACCCAGCTTGACACTGATCGGGACCCGCGCGTTGTAGTAACCGTACCTCGCGAGGCAATGCCTCGCCGTCAACACCCAGGTGGGCGACACCAATACCGCGGTGCACAGTTCGTAAAGAGTTTCTGAATCTGCTCGCGGAACCGTCAGCAGTCCGACGTAGGGGTAAGCATTGACATCTCGCACTGCTCTCCCGCCTTCGACTGCGAAAGTCGGAGACGTCGGGAGCAAGTGCCCGGCCAGCAGCAGCACACCCACGACAGCAGGGGTGATCCACCTACGAAGTAGATCTTTCATTCAACGTGTCCCAGTCGCGTCGTCCGGCTTCCAAACGCATCACCGTCGGCACAGCCCGATCACTCGACTGGCGACTGGAGCTAAGTCGCTGTCGACAGCGTCCCTGTTACGGGCGCCCGGACGAGGAGCGGGCTCCTGTCGATCCAAGGACCCGGCCGGCGGTGGATCGGCGGCCAACACCGCATCGCATCTGGGCAGCCACGACGATCTCCCTCCGGGCTGCCCAGGCCTCATCGGGACGGACGACATCCGACTGTTGACCAGCGGGTTCGGCATCGAAAGGCGATGGGCTGGCCTTGACGCCAGGCAATCCCAAACAGGCATACCGCGGTGACGAGCGGAGTGGGTCGTTGATCCGGACAACGAGTCGGACTCGTCGATGACCAGGATGACCTGTCAGCGGTTGAGTCACCACCTGCAGGCCACACGACCACCGGAGGACCAGACATGCTCATCATCGCCGGACGACTCCACGTCGACCCCATCGACCGCGACGGTTACGTGGCCGACTGTGTCACCGTGATGCAACTGGCCCGGGCGGCGGTGGGCTGCCTCGATTTCACCATCACCGCCGACCCGATCGAACCAGACCGGGTCAACATCTACGAGCGGTGGGACACCGACACACATCTGGAACGGTTCCGCGGCTCCGGGCCGTCCGCCGAACAGACCGCCCAGATCCGCGACGCGCACGTGCGGAAGTACCGCATCTCCGCCACCGAAGATCCGTGAATCGCGGTGCTCCTCAGGCGTGGCTGACACGGCCGATATGGAGTGGGCCGAAACCATCGCCGGATCTACAGTTCGTCCATGGCCGTGACCGAGGACGCGATCAGCGCCCCCGCGACACCCCGCGCGACGTTGCGCCGCGCCCAGATCGTCACCGCCCTCGCCCCAGCCGCGGTGTACCTGGCGATCCGGCTGGTCGGGGTGGTCGGGCTCGCCGTCATGGCCGCCCGCAACGGATCCACCCTCGCCGACGAGTTGACCTCCTGGGACGGGTACTGGCTTCTGGCGATCGCCGACGACGGCTACGCGGGCGTGCCATCGAACCTGGTCGACGCGTTCGGGCAGCACACCCCCGACACCTCGCTCGGGTTCTTCCCCGGCTACCCCTCGATAGTGGCCATGGTCGGGCTGCTCATCGGGGGCAATCTCGTCGCCGCCGGACTGATCGTCTCGGTGGTGGCCGGTGTCGTCGCGGCCTACGGGCTGACCCGACTCGGCACGCTCGTGCCGGGCGGGTCCCGCCGCGCCGGACTGCTGCTCGTGGGACTCTTCGCCGCCACGCCGATGAGCGTGGTGCTGAGCATGACCTATACCGAGGCCCTGTTCTGTGCACTCGCCGTGTGGGCGCTCGTGGCCGTGCTGGAGGGCCACTGGTTGCTGGCGGGGGTGTGCACCGCGTCGGCGGGGGTGGTCCGGCCGACGGCGAGCGCGCTGGTCGCGGCCGTCGGGTTGGCCGCGCTGGCCGCCGCACTCTCCCGCCGCGACGGGCTTCGGCCGTGGATCGGCGGGCTGCTCGCCGCATCGGGTCTGCTCGGTTACCTCGGCTACGTTGGCGTGCGCACCGGGGAGCTCGACGGTTGGTCGGCCATCCAACGGGAGGGCTGGGGCTGGGGCTTCGACGGTGGCGTCGCGACGGCCGGTTATGTCGGCCGGGTGCTCGGGTCCCCCGACCAGCTGTTCGACGTGCTCACGGTGCTGGCCCTGCTCGCCGGCCTGATACTGCTCGGGCTGGCGATCCGGATGCGGCTGCCGTGGCCGCTGCTCGTCTACGGTGCGGTGGGGCTCGCGACGATCTGGGGTACCCAGGGTCTGATGAACACCAAGCTCCGACTGCTCGTCCCGGTGATCGTGGTGCTGATCCCCCCGGCCGTCGGCCTGGCCCGGCGCCGGACCTCCACGGTGGTGATCGTGCTGGTCGCCGCGACGCTGGCCTCGGGGTGGTTCGGCGGGTACGCGCTGACGGTGTGGCAGTACGCGATCTGACCCGGCGGGATACGGTCGGCTCCATGACGGGCGATGCGGGACGTACCGGACGGGTCGGACGTTACGTCCGCATGGTCGCTCAGCCCGGACGGGGCGCGGCGCTGGCCGACACCCTGCTGCGCGTGGCCGACGGTCTGCGCGGTACGCCCGGATGTGAGCTGTACCTGGTGAACGTCTCCGCGGACGAGACCGACACGGTCTGGGTCACCGAGGTGTGGGCGAACGAGGCGGCCTCGGACGAGGCGCTGGCGCGTGACCTTGGCGAGGTCGGGATCGGCGACGTGGTCAAGCTGCTGGCCGGCCCGCCGGAACTGGTGGATCTCACCCCGCTGGGCGGCGCCGGACTCCCGCGCTGAGCCCCCGGGGCCGCACCCTCGGCGCGTGCGGTCATGCGCAACGCGGTTCGTTCGAACCGCGCACCCCTCATCGCGCGTTACGGTGCGAACCCTCATCACGCACACGAACTGTCCGCGATGACCGATCAACGTGCGGCGAACATGCCGTCGGGAAAACAGCCGGCGGCGAGCAGAGCACGCACCAGGGGACCGCCGAGCACGCTGAGCCGGGCCGCGCCCTCGGCCCCGAGGTGGGCCCACGGCGCCGCGCCCAGCCGGTTGGTGTCGTCCTCGACGCGCTTGCGCAGCGCAGCGCCGTCTGTAGTGAGCGCGCCGGCGGCGTCGAGAACTCCTCGCTCGCGCAGGCGCACAACTGCGGCTTCCCACTGTTCCTGCGACCAACCCCGACTGGCCATCGCGAACGACACGACGAACCCCCGACCGGTAGCGGTGTGACTGACCAGCGCCTCGACGCCGGTGAGGCCCGCGCCGACCAGCGCCACGATGTGCCCGTCGCCCCGGTGTTCGCGCAGGATCGTCAGGGCGTGCCAGAGCGCCAGGTGCGGCTCTGCCGGCCATTCCAGGTCGAGGTGTCCGCCGGCCAGCGGGCGACCCTCGGTGCCGCACGCGTGCGCGGCCCGGCTGGCCAACGCAGCCGCCTCGGCCACCTCCGGCGAGACCAGCACCTCGGCGCCCAGCATGCGGCGCATGGCCTCGTCGACCGCTGCCAGCCGCGCCGCAACCAGTGTCGCCGGTTCGGCCAGTGCCCACGCCGCCGGGATGTGGCGCGCCACCAGGGCGGGGTTGAAGTTGAAAAAGGTGGACGCGACGACACCCGACCCGACCGCACCCATCGGCGCCGCCCGCCCGGCGAAGTAGCACATCCGCCCCGGCTTGAGCCCGGCCGCAACGAGGTTCTGCTCGGATTCCGGGGCGAAATAGGCCATGGCGTGCAACGGTTCGAGGGCGCGCGCAAGGCGGCCGGAGTCGCGGGGATCCACGGAGCGGACGCTACCGGGCTGGGTTCCGTAGGCCGACAACTCGGTGGGGCCGTACACGGTGGACTTGTCGGCCAGGTCGTCCTCCGCGCCCGCCCACACAGCGCCTTCACACATCGTGAGAACCGACAGCAGCTACCGGGAACGAGCCAACGGGAACGAGCCACCAGGCACATTATGGTCGCCACCATGCGCCGGACCGTCCTGCTCGATCTCGACGGCACACTCGTGGACTCCGCCGCCGCCATCGTCGAGCACCTCGCGGCCGCGCTCACGGCGGTCCACGCGCCCGTGCCGGGGCCCGACCGGCTGCGGTTGTGCGTGGGCCCGCCGTTCGAGACCGCACTGCCCGCCCTCGGCCTGACCGACGAACAGGCCAGCGCCGCAACCAGGATCTACCGCCGTTCCTACGACGCGGTCGCCGCGACGATGTCGCCGCTCTACCCCGGCACGGCGGTGCTGCTGGCCCGGCTGCGGGCCGACGGTTACCGGCTGGCCGTCGCAACCTCCAAGCCGGAGTCGCTCGCCCGGGAGATCGTGACACGGAAGGGGATCGGCGAAGGCGTCGAGCTGGTCGGCGGAGCCGACGACGTGGCAGGTCGGGTGGGCAAGGCCGCCGTCGTGGGGTCGGTGCTGGAGCGGCTCGGGCTGGACGCCGCGGTCGATCCGGTCGTCATGGTCGGTGACCGGGTGCACGACGTCGAGGGCGCGGCCGCGTACGGGGTGCC
Source organism: Pseudonocardia sp. (assembly GCA_050701075.1). Lineage (GTDB taxonomy): Bacteria > Actinomycetota > Actinomycetes > Mycobacteriales > Pseudonocardiaceae > Pseudonocardia. Next base: position 10,357 of record JBOHEP010000235.1, read on the forward strand.
CACCATCGGCGTGAGCTGGGGCTATGCACTGACCGGTGAGCTCGCCGGCGCGCGACGGATCGTGGACACCGCTGACGAGCTGGTCGCGGCGCTGCGCTGCCACTGCCTGTGGTCCGCACCGGGCTGATCGTCAGCGGTCACAGTGGGAGGTTCTCCACATTGACGACGAGCGAGAGGAAGACGTCATGGCCGAGTTCGTCGGCGCCGTTGACCATGGCACCACCAGCACCCGCTTCATGATCTTCGACCACGCCGGGAACGAGGTGGGCCGCCATCAGCTCGAGCACGACCAGATCCTCCCGCGGGCCGGCTGGGTCGAGCATGACCCGGTACAGATCTGGGAGCGCACGTCCACGGTGATCCGAACCGCGTTGGACGATGCCGGGCTCGGCGCATCCGACCTCGCCGCACTGGGGATCACCAACCAGCGCGAGACCACCGTCGTGTGGGACCGGCGCACCGGGCACCCCCTGTACAACGCGATCGTCTGGCAGGACACCCGCACCGACCGCATCGCGTCGGCGCTGGACCGCGACGGCCGCGGCGACGTGATCCACCGCAGGACGGGCCTGCCCCCGGCCACCTACTTCTCCGGCGCGAAGATCCAGTGGATCCTGGAGAACGTCGACGGCGCCCGGGAGGCCGCGCGGCGCGGCGACGCCTTGTTCGGCAACACCGACAGCTGGCTGCTGTGGCATCTCACCGGCGGCGCGCACGTCACCGACGCCACCAACGCCAGCCGCACCATGCTGATGAACCTCGAGACCCTCGACTGGGACGACCAGCTGCTCGGCTTCTTCGGCGTGCCGCGGGAGATGCTGCCACGGATCAGGCCCTCGTCCTCGCCCGATGCGTACGGGGTGACGCTGCGCGACGGCCCGCTTGGCGGGCAGGTGCCGATCACCGGCGACCTCGGCGATCAGCAGGCGGCCACCGTCGGCCAGGTCTGTTTCGCTCCCGGCGAGGCCAAGAACACCTACGGCACCGGCAACTTCATGCTGCTCAACACCGGCACCGAGCTGGTGCGCTCGACAGCCGGGCTGCTCAGCACGGTCTGCTACCAGTTCGGTGACGAGGCCCCGGCCTACGCCCTGGAGGGCTCCATCGCCGTCACCGGGTCGGCGGTGCAGTGGCTGCGCGACCAGCTCGGCATCATCAGCGACGCCGCGCAGAGCGAGTCGCTGGCCCGGCAGGTGGACGACAACGGCGGGGTGTACTTCGTGCCGGCGTTCTCCGGGCTCTTCGCCCCGCGCTGGCGCTCCGACGCCCGCGGTGTGATCGTCGGGCTCTCCCGGTACAACACCGCGGCACACCTGGCCAGGGCCACCCTGGAGGCGATCTGTTACCAGAGTCGCGACGTCGTCGACGCGATGGAGGCCGACTCGAGTGTCAGGCTGGACGTGCTCAAGGTCGACGGCGGGGTCACGACGAACGAGCTGTGCATGCAGATCCAGGCCGACGTTCTCGGCGTGCCGGTCAGCCGGCCGGTCGTGGCCGAGACCACGGCGCTGGGCGCGGCATACGCGGCCGGGCTCGCGGTCGGGTTCTGGTCGGGCACCGACGAGCTGGCGGCCAACTGGAACGAGGCGAAACGTTGGGAGCCGCAGTGGAGCAGTGACCGGCGCGACACCGAATACGCGCGATGGTGCAAGGCTGTGGAGCGGACGCTGGACTGGGTGGACGTGCGCTGAGCCTCGTGCGCAGAGGTGAGCGGAGCACCTGCATCCGCGTACGGCCCGCGAAGGAGGCCTCATGCGATCGGTTGCGCTCTCCCCTGCGGCCCGCGCGGACGCGCTGGCGACGATGGCGTCGTCCTCGCAGACCGAGCTCGACGTGCTGATCATCGGGGGTGGGGTCGTTGGCGGCGGCTGTGCCCTCGACGCCGCCACCCGAGGCCTGTCCGTCGGGCTCGTCGAGGCACGCGACTTCGCCTCGGGCACGTCGAGCCGGTCGAGCAAGCTCATTCACGGTGGCCTGCGGTACCTGGAGATGCTGGACTTCCGGCTGGTCGCCGAGGCGTTGCGGGAACGCGGGCTGCTGATCGACCGGCTGGCGCCGCACCTCGTCCGGCCGGTGTCGTTCCTCTACCCGCTGCGCCACCGCGGCTGGGAGCGGCTCTACGCCGGGGCGGGGGTAGCGCTCTACGACACACTCGGGCTGCTGTCCGGGCGGGCTCGCGGGGTGCCCCACCACCGGCACCTGACCCGACGCGGCGCGCGCAGGCTCGTCCCGGCGTTGCGCCGCGACGCCCTCGTCGGTGCGTTGCAGTACTACGACGCGCAGGTCGACGACGCCCGGCACACGATGTTCCTCGCCCGCACCGCCGCCGCGTACGGCGCGCACGTCGCATCCCGGGCCCGCGTGGTCGAGCTGCTCCGCGAGGGTGAACGGGTCGTCGGGGCCGAGGTTCGGGATCTGGAGTCCGGGAGCCTGATTGCCGTCCGCGCCAAGCAGGTGGTCAACGCCACCGGGGTGTGGACCGACGAGACCCAGGGCCTGGCCGGCGAGCGCGGGCAGTTCCACGTCCGGGCCAGCAAGGGCGTCCACCTGGTCGTGCCCCGCGACCGGATCCGCAGCGACTCGGGGCTGATCCTGCGCACCGAGAAGTCGGTGCTTTTCGTCATCCCATGGGGTCTGCACTGGATCATCGGCACCACCGACACCGACTGGGATCTCGGGCTCGCCCACCCCGCCGCCAGCGCCGCCGACATCGACTACCTGCTCGGCCACGTGAACGACGTGCTCGCACCGCCGCTGACCCACGCCGATGTCCAGGGCGTGTACGCCGGGCTGCGGCCGTTGCTGTCGGGTGAGTCGGAGTCGACGTCGAGGCTGTCCCGAGAGCACGCGGTCGCGCATACCGTTCCCGGCCTGGTCGTGGTGGCCGGCGGCAAGTACACGACCTACCGGGTGATGGCGCGCGACGCGATCGACGCGGCGGTGCACGGCCTGGCCGCGCGGGTGCCGGCGTCGATCACCGCGGACGTCCCGCTGCTCGGCGCGGAGGGGTTCGCGGCGCTGCGCAACGCCCAGGGCGCCCTCGCCCGGCGGACCGGCCTGCCCGAGGGGCGCATCGAGCACCTGCTCCGACGTTACGGATCGCTGATCCACGAGGTGCTCGACCTGGTCGCCGCCGACCGGTCACTGGGCGAACCGTTGACCGGCGCGCCCGACCACCTGCGCGCCGAAGCCGTCTACGCCGCATCGCACGAAGGCGCCCGGCACCTGGACGACGTGCTCACCCGCCGGACCCGGATCTCGATCGAGACGTTCGACCGGGGCGTAGGGGCGTGCGAGGAGGTGGCGCGGCTGATGGCACCGGTGCTCGGGTGGAGCGGGGCGCAGGTCGCGCGGGAGGTGGAGCACTACCGCAAGCGGGTGGCCGCCGAGCGGGAGAGCCAACGGATGCCCGACGACGCGACGGCCGACTCTGCCCGGATGGGCGCCCCAGAGGTCGTCCCCCTGCTCTGAGGCCGGCCTCCGGCAGCGAGTTCGACGCCCGGACCGGCGTGATCGGCATCTGCGGTGCAGGAGGCGCGCCCGTGCACCTCGTGTACCGCAGACGCCGATCACGGTGGACGGTGGACCCGGCGAACGTCGGACGGCACGCCCGCTAGCGTGGCAGCGGTGGGCGCCCTGATCTGCATCGACGACATCACCTCCGCAGCCGAGCGGATCGCGGGGCACGTGCTGCACACACCGACGGTGCCCAGTCCGGGTCTGTCGGCGCACCTCGGCGTGCCGGTCACGCTCAAGCTCGAACTGCTCCAGCACACCGGATCGTTCAAACCCCGGGGCGCGGCGCACAAGCTGCTGTCGTTGACCGCAGCAGAGCGCGGTACCGGGGTGGTCGCGATGAGCGGCGGCAACCACGGCACCGCGGTGGCCGCCGTGGCCGGCTCGCTGGGCATCGCCGCCACGGTCGTCATGCCGGAGTCCGCGCCCGGGCGGTCGATCGCGGCGGTCCGGGCTTCCGGCGCCGATCTTCGGCTCACCCCGGACATGGCTGGGGCGTTCGCGCTCACCGCAGCCCTCGTCGAGGACGGATCGACGCTCGTGCACCCGTTCGACGACCTGGTGGTGATCGCCGGGCAGGGCACCGTCGGGCTGGAGTTCGTCGCCGACGCTCCGACCCTCACCGACGTGCTGGTGAGCATCGGCGGTGGCGCGCTGATCTCGGGCGTCGCGACGGCGTTGCGCGCCGCGCTTCCCGACGTGCGGATCTGGGGTATCGAGACCGAGGGCGCCGATGCGATGTCCCGCGCCCTGACCGCCGGACGGCCCGTGCCGGTCGAGCTGTCGTCGATCGCCAGCACGCTGAGCGCCCCGAGCGTCTCGCGGCTCACCTACGACCACGTCATCGCGCTGGTCGAGGACGTCCTCGTCGTCCCGGACGCCGACGCCGTGCGCGGGATGCTCACCCTCGCCGAGGAGGCGAAGCTGTGGGTGGAGCCGGCCACCGGTTGCCTCGTGCCCGCCGCGCACCAGGTATTGGACCGGGTCGGGCCGGGCGCCCGGCTGGGGCTGGTGGTGTGCGGCGGGAATGTGACCTTCGACGACGTGCGCGGCTGGGTCGACCGGTTCGGCGCCACACCGTTGCCGGCGTTCAGAGCCCGAGCAGCTCGGTGACGTCGACCGCGAGCCCGGATTCCGGCACGACCAGGCGGTCACCGGGGCAGGCGGTCTCCACGTCCAGATACCGGTTCCCGACCGGTGATCGGTGCACATCGACGACGTCGCGGTGCAGGTCCACGATCCAGTACTCGGGCACAAGGGCAATCCGTTGTTGGTCGATCTCCGCATCCGGCATTGTGATGATGCGGCGCGGGTTTCTCGGCGCCGTCACGGCGATGATCGTGACGGCCGCGTCCTGCTCGGCGGCACCGCGCGAGGTGTTCGACATCCAGGCCCACCGGGGCGGGCTCGGGCTGTTCCCGGAGAGCAGCCCGGCGGCGTTCTCGAACGCGCTCGAGCTGGGCGTGCGGACCCTCGAGCTGGACCTGCAGATCACCGAGGACGGGCAGGCCGTCGTCACCCACGACCGGAAAACCAACCCCGTCGTCTGTCAGGACACCGCACCGGCTGCCACTGGCGATCCCGAGTTCCCCTACGTCGGGAGGTTCGTCAAGGACCTCTCGCTGGCGCAGCTGAAGACGCTCGACTGCGGCACCCGCCGCCCGACCGACCCGTTCACCTCCCAGATCCCGGTTCCCGGTTCCCGGATGATGACCTTGCGCGAAGTGTTCGACCTGGTCAGGTCCCACCAGGCGGACGGCCGGGGCGGAGTCATGCTCAACATCGAGACCAAGGTCGAGGCCAGCGCGCCGGAGGAGACCGCCCCGCGCGAGCAGTTCGTGCAGGTGGTTGCGCAGGAGATCCGGGACGCCCGGATGCTCGACAACGTCACGATCCAGAGCTTCGACTGGGGCGCGTTGATGCGGATGCGGGAGGTGGAGCCGCGCCTGCCGATCGTGGCACTCACCAACGGCAGGTTCCTGCAGATCGGCCAGCCGGGGGTGTCGCCGTGGCTGGGTGGGCTGGACATCGACGACTTCGGTGGCGACCTTGTGGCCGCGGTGACGTCCTTCGGCGCCGACGCGCTGGCACCGGTGCACGGCGACCCGCAGGACGGCTCGGTCCTCGATCCGGGCTACCGCCCGTTCACCACGCCCGAGCTTGTCGCGCGCACGAAAGCCGCCAGGCTGGCGGTGATCCCGTGGACCGTCGACGACACCGCCACGATGACCGCGCTGCTCGACGCGGGCGTCGACGGCCTGATCACCAACTACCCGGACCGGCTGCGGGTGCTGCTCGCGTCGCGCGACGAGCCGCTGCCGAAGGCCTTTCCCGCGTGCCGCTGAGAGCAAGAACGAGGCCGCTCGAGGTTGCCCACTACTGACCCGCGCAGCGCTCGATGATCAGCTCGCGGACGCGTTTCGCGTCCGCCTTGCCACCGGTCGCCTTCATCACCGCGCCGACGATCGCCCCGGCGGCCTGGACCTTCCCGGAGCGGATCTTCTCCGCCACATCCGGCTGCGCCGCGAGCGCCCCGTCCACCGCCGCGATCAGCTCGCCGTCATCGGAGACGACGGCGAGCCCCCGCGCGGCCACGACCTCGTCCGGCTCACCCTCCCCGGCCAGTACCCCGTCGACGACCTGGCGGGCGAGCTTGTTGTTCAGCTCCCCGCTCGCGACCAGAGCGATCACCCGGGCCACCTGCGCCGGAGTGATCATCAGTGCGTCGAGCTCGACACCACGGCTGTTGGCCAGCTGGGTCAGGTACGCCACCCACCACGACCTGGCCTCACCGGCGGGTGCCCCGGCGTCGACGGTGGCCACGATGAGCTCCAGCGCCCCGGCGTTGACCAGGTCGCGCAGCTCCTCGTCGGTGAGTGACCACTCGGCCTGGATCCGACGTCGACGCTGCCACGGCAGCTCGGGCAGGGTGCCGCGCAGCTCCTCCACCCACTCGTCGGACGGGGCGATCGGCACCAGGTCGGGCTCGGGGAAGTAGCGGTAGTCCTGCGAGGTCTCCTTGCGGCGGCCGGCGCGGGTGGTGCCGGACACCTCCTCGAAGTGCCGGGTCTCCTGCACGACCGGCTCGCCGCCCAGCAGCACGCCGGCCTGCCGGGTCATCTCGTACCGCACGGCCCGCTCGACCGAGCGAAGCGAATTGACGTTCTTGGTCTCCGACCGGGTGCCGAGCACGTCCGAGCCGCGCGGGGACAGCGACAGGTTCACATCGCAGCGCATCGATCCCTGGTCCATCCGGACGTCGGACACACCGAGTGCACGCAGCAGGTCGCGCAGCGCCGTGACGTACGCCCGCGCCACCTCAGGCGCCCGCTCGCGCGTCCCGGGGATCATCTTGGTGACGATCTCGATCAGCGGCACGCCGGCCCGGTTGTAGTCCAGCAGCGAGTACTCCGCGCCGTGGATCCGCCCGGTCGCACCGCCCACGTGCAGCGACTTGCCGGTGTCCTCCTCCATGTGCGCGCGCTCGATCTCCACCCGGAACGTCGACCCGTCGTCCAGCTCGACGTCGAGGTAGCCGTTGACGGCGATCGGCTCGTCGTACTGCGAGGTCTGGAAGTTCTTCGGCATGTCGGGGTAGAAGTAGTTCTTCCGGGCGAACCGGCACCACGGCGCGATCGAGCAGTTCAGGGCGAGCCCGATCCGCATCGCCGACTCGACGGCCGTCCGGTTGACGACGGGCAGCGAGCCCGGCAGCCCCAGGCAGGTCGGGCACACCTGGGTGTTGGGCTCGGCACCGAACTCGGTGGGGCAGCCGCAGAACATCTTCGTGTTCGTGCTGAGCTCGACGTGCACCTCGAGCCCGAGCATCGGGTCGAAGCGCTCGACCACCTCGTCGAAGTCGACCAAGGTCGGCGCACTCATGCCGCCACCTCCGGAACACGATGGATCAGCGCGCCGCCGTCCTCGGCGTCACGTGCAGCCTCGTAGGCGGCAGCCACCCGGTACATCACGGCCTCGCCGAGCGCGGGCGCCATCACCTGCAACCCGACCGGGAGACCGTCGGCGAGCCCACAGGGGACAGACATCCCCGCTGTGCCGGCGAGGTTCGTCGGGATCGTGGCCAGGTCGTTGAGGTACATGGCCAGCGGGTCGTCCACCTTGTCGCCGATCGGGAACGCGGTGGTGGGCGTCGTCGGCGAGACCAGCACGTCGACCTGGGCGAATGCGGTCGCGAAATCGCGTGAGATCAGGGTGCGCACCTTCTGCGCCTGGCCGTAGTAGGCCTCGTAGTACCCCGCGGACAGCGCATAGGTGCCGAGGATGATCCGGCGTTTGACCTCCGGCCCGAAGCCGGCCTCACGCGTGGCGGCCATGACCTCCTCCGCGCTCCCGCCGCCGTCGACCCGCAGCCCGTAGCGCATCGCGTCGAACCGGGCCAGGTTGGACGACACCTCGCTCGGCAGGATCAGGTAGTAGGCGGCGAGCGCGTACCGGAAGTGCGGGCAGCTCACCTCCACCAGCTCCGCGCCGAGCTTCTCCAGCTGCCGCAGCGCCGCGTCGTAGGAGCTCTGCACGCCGGCCTGGTAGCCCTCGCCGCCGAGCTCGCGCACCACCCCGACCCGCAACCCGGTGAGATCACCGGTCGCACCGAGCCGGGCGGCCTCGACCACGGCCGGGACGGGCGCATCGATCGAGGTGGAGTCCAACGGGTCGTACCCGCCGATCACCTCGTGCAGCAGCGCCGCGTCCCCCACCGTGCGCGCGCACGGGCCGGCCTGGTCAAGGGACGACGCGCACGCGATCAGCCCGTAGCGGGAGACCCCGCCGTAGGTCGGCTTGACCCCGACCGTTCCCGTCATCGCCGCCGGCTGACGGATGGAGCCGCCGGTGTCGGTGCCGATCGCCAGCGGTGCCTCGAACGCGGCCAGCGAGGCCGCGGAACCGCCGCCGGAACCCCCCGGGATTCGTGAGGTGTCCCACGGGTTGCGGGTCGCCCCGTACGCCGAGTACTCGGTGGAGGAGCCCATCGCGAACTCGTCCATGTTGGTCTTGCCGAGGATCGTGATCCCGGCGGCGCGCAGCCGCCTGGTGACCGTGGCGTCGTAGGGCGGACGCCAGCCCTCGAGGATCCGCGATCCCGCCGTCGTCGGCATGTCGGCGGTGGTGAAGACGTCCTTGAGCGCCAGCGGGACCCCGGCAAGTGGGGACGCCGGCGGGGTGCCGACGTCCAGCGCCGCATCGACGAGCGACGCCGAGGCCAGCGCGGCGTCGTTGGCGACGTGCAAGAAGGCGTGCACTCCGTCGTCCTGGCCGCCGACCGCGCCGTCGACCGCGCCGTCGACCGCGGCGATCCGGTCGAGATGCGCCTGCGCGACCTCGACGGCGGACACCTCGCGCGAATGGATCTTCTGCGCCAGCTCGGCCGCGGTGAGGCGGATGAGGTCGGTCACGCCTGCTCCCCCAGGATCTGCGGCACCCGGAAACGCCCGTCCTCGGTGGCGGGCGCACCGGAGAGCGCCTGCTCCTGGGCCAGACCCGGGCGGCGCTCGTCGGGACGGAACACGTTGCGCAGGGGCACCGCGTGCGACGTCGGCGCAATGGCGTCGGCGGCGACCTCGCCGACCCGGGCGACCGCACCGAGTATCACGTCGAGCTGGCCGGCGAAGACGTCGAGTTCGGAGTCGGTGACGGCCAGTCGGGCCAGCCGAGCCAGGTGTGCCACCTCGGCGCGGGTGATGGCGGTGCTGACGTCCGGCGGTTCGGCGGACATGTCCCTCCCGATGGATGAGCGGATCTGAGCGACGTGACGGGAAGCGGGCGGCACACCGCGACACTGCGATGCTGCGCCGGTGCCAGCTGAGGACGTCGACCTGTGATGTCCGAGTGTAGGCCCGAGTCCCGCACCCGATCCCGCGGGCATGAACCGCGTTGGCCCGTCACGCGGGCGTTGCCCATAGGTGCCCAGGGCCTGACACAATCCACGTTCAGTGCCGCGCCGGCCCGCCCGCGAGGCAGCCCGGTCGTCGCGCGGCTACTTCGTTGTCCAGGCCAGAGGAGGCGTGCCGCGTGTCGTTCCTGCTCCGGATAGTGCTCCCGGACAAACCGGGGAGTCTCGGGGCCGTCGCAACCGCGCTCGGCAACGCCGGAGCCGACATCCTCGGTGTCGACGTCGTCCAACGCGGCCACGGTATCGCCGTCGACGACCTGGCCGTCGAGCTTCCCGCGGGCCGACCCGAGGACGTGCTCATCACCGCGGCCGAGTCGGTGCCCGGCGTGGAGGTGGAGTCGGTGCGGCACCACTCCGGGCGGTTGGACACCCATCGGGAGCTGGAGCTCATCGAGGAGATCACCAGCGATCCCGTGGCCGGGCTCCGGTTGCTCGCCGAAGGGGTACCGCGGATCTTCCGGGCCGGGTGGGCACTGGTCGCGGTGCGCGAGAACGGGCATTCCTTCCGGCTTGCGGAGAGCGCGGCCGCGCCCGAGACCCGGGCCGGTGACCTACCCTGGCTGCCGCTCACCCGGGCGATCGTGCTGGATCCCGACATGCACCGGGTGCCGGAGCCGTGGAGCGATCTCGACACCGAGCTCGCCGCCGCACCTTTCGGGCCGGGCGCGGGAGCCCTGGTCGTGGGACGCCCGGGGGGGCCCGCATTCCGGCCGTCCGAGCTCGCCCGACTGGCCCACCTGGCCGGGATCGTGACGACCGTCCTGGCCGACTGAGCCGCCTTATGATCGTCTTCTCGGAACCGTTACCCGCGTGCAACACGGTCTCGCGTTCGCAAGTAATGATCGTGATCCGCGCAGAGCCACCCCGCCTGATCCCATGTTCAGACGCGGATGGCGAGCGCCGCTTTCGCGAGGTCGTCATTGCCGGTGGCGAGCCAGCCATCGGGGCGGACGAGCACGTCCTCGAAACCGATCCGCGTGTCGATGCCCATGCGCAGCGCGTACTCGAGCACCGGCCAGGCACCGCTCTCCTCACCATGCAACAGGATCGGCACCCGCATCGTGCCCAGCGCCCGCATGATCCGTACGGACTCGGCGACAGCGGTCTCGGGATCTGTGACCGTGGACTCGACCAGCACCCGCACCGTGCCCGAAGGCACCCCGTTGGCGCGCAGATTGACCGCGTCGCCGCTGGTCCAGACCCCCAACTCGACGCCGATGCCGACCGATGCAGCCGCCGCGCAGACCTCCATCCAGCCCTTGTCGTGCACGTTGACCGAGCAGACATCGGGTTTGCCGACACCGAGGTGGCCCCACGCGATCACGGCCTCGATGCGCTTACGCGGTTCGGGCTGAATCCATCGGCCGGTGACGACCCCGATCTCCATGCCGGCCACCTCGGCCCGGATCGCGGCAACCGTGTCGCCGACATGCCTCGGCTCGAGCGTCTCCTGGGTGTCGGGCGCACGCGGGTGGACGTGCACCGACGAGATGCCCAGGCGCGCGACCGCGCGCGCATCGCGGGCGAGGTGACGGGCCTCCACCGGGAGCGCGGGGTGGGCGTCCTCTGGACGCGAACCGTTCAGCGCCGCCTGCAGCACCGCGACACCCTCATTCTTGACAGACTAACCATCGATCCGCACCCCTCGGCTCCTCCGATCGGAGAGACATCAGCCACCCGACGTAGCCACTTGGCGCGCGGCGTCCGGGCCGCTGTCCAGCAGTACTCGGAAACCGGCCTCGTCGAGTACCGGTACCCCGATCTCGAGCGCCTTGTCGTACTTCGAGCCCGGAGCGTCGCCGGCCACGACGAACGCCGTCTTCTTCGATACCGAGCCCGCCGCGCGACCGCCACGTGCGGTGACGGCCTCCTTCGCCTCATCTCGGGAGAAGGTTTCCATCGAACCGGTGATCACGATCGAGAGGCCCTCCAGAGTGCGGGGCACCGTCGCGTCGACCTCGTCGATCATGCGTACTCCGGCGGCCCGCCACTTGGCGACGACCTCACGGTGCCAGTCGACGGTGAACCAGTCGCGCACCGCCGCAGCGATGGTAGGACCGACGCCCTCGACCCCCGCGATCGGCGCCAGCGCGGCGGCGAGTGCCTTCGTCTGGGCCCGGGTGATGTCGCGGGCGGCCTTCTCGGCGGCGATGACGTGCGGAGCGGGCTCGGCGGCATCGACGGTCGAGCCCGCAGGCGACTCCTCGGTGTCGACACTCGAGCCCGCGACCGACCCGTCGACACCGACCGCCGGACCCGCGAGCGGCTCCCCGGTGTCGACACTCGAGCCCGCGACCGACCCGTCGACCCCGACACTCGGACCCGCGAGCGGCTCCTCGACCGCCCCGCCGTCCGTGACGATCGCGACTCCGGCCGCCGCGGTGTCGCGCGCGGCCCGATCGGCGGCCTCCTCCACCGCGTCCATCGAGCCGAACTCGCGGGCCAGCGCCTGCGCGGCCGTGGGCCCGACGTGCCGGATGGACAGGCCGACCAGCACCCGCCACAGCGGCCGGTCCTTGGCCGCCTCGAGGTTGACCAGCAGCTTGCCCCCGTTGGCCGAGAGCTCGCCCGCCTTGGTGGTGAACAGCTCGACGCGCAGCAGATCCGGCTCGCGCAACGAGAAGACGTCGCCCTCGTCGGTGAGCACGCCCGAGGCGAGCAGCCCGGTGGCGGCCTCGTAACCCAGGCCCTCGATGTCGAACGCGCCTCGCCCGGCCACGTGGAAGAGCCGCTCCCGCAGCTGGGCCGGGCAGGACCGGGCGTTGGGGCAGCGCAGGTCGGCGTCGCCGGCCTTCTGCTGCGCGAGCTCGGTGCCGCACTCGGGGCAGTGCGTGGGCATGACGAAGGCGCGCTCGGAGCCGTCGCGGAGATCGACGACCGGGCCGAGCACCTCGGGGATGACGTCGCCGGCCTTGCGAATGACCACCCGGTCGCCGATCAGGACGCCCTTGCGGCGCACCTCGTGCGCGTTGTGCAGGGTGGCCAGCGACACGGTGGACCCGGCGACGACGACGGGCTCCATGAACGCGAACGGGGTGACCCGCCCGGTGCGCCCGACGTTGACCCGGATGTCGAGCAGCCTGGTGGTGGCCTCCTCGGGCGGGTACTTGAAGGCGATTGCCCACCGAGGGGCGCGCGAGGTGGAGCCCAGCCGGCGTTGCAGCGCCACCTCGTCGATCTTGACCACGACCCCGTCGATCTCGTGGGCGATGTCGTGGCGGCGCTCCCCCCAGCGCTCGACGTGCGCGATCACCTCGTCGACGCGCCCGAGGACCACGGTGTGCTCCGAGACCGGCAGCCCCCACGCGCGCAGCGCCGCGTACGCCTGCGACTGGCGTTGCGGCGCGAACCCCGCCCGCTTGCCGAGACCATGGCAGACCAACCGCAGGTGCCGCGACGCCGTGACCCGCGGATCCTTCTGGCGC
>JBOHEP010000236.1:0-48216 GCA_050701075.1 Pseudonocardia sp.
GCCCGAGCCCCCGCGCCGCGCCCCGCTGCCGGTCCCGCCCGCCCCGGTGGACGTCGACCGGATCGTTGAGGCCGTGCACCGCCGCGTCGTGCGCCGGCTGGCGGTCGAGGTCGATCGACGGGCCGCCCGATGACCGCGCTGAACAAGGCCGGACTCGCGGCCGCGCTGGCCGGGCTGGGGCCCGGCGGTGGCGGGCTGCAGAAGCTGCGCATCGTCCACGACGGCACGGACGGGGACAAGCCGATCGTCGCGCTGTTCAACCCGGCCGAGCTGGGCTTCTCCCGGTCGGTGAGCTGGGAGGAGAAGAAGGTCGCCGTCCAGGCCTACGGCGCGACATGGGCCGACGCGACGCAGCAGTTCGTCGCGGTCGCCCCGGAGACGCTGAGGCTGGAGCTGTTCTTCGACACCTACGAGTCCCGCGACGGGGTCTCCGCAGCGGCGCTGCTCGCCCCGACGAACCCGTTCGCCACCGGCGACGCCTCCGACGTCACCCGGCACACCAGCCGCGTCGCCGACCTGGCCCTGCCCGACTTCGACCTGCACCGCCCGCCCGTCTGCTGGCTGACCTGGGGCACGCACGTGCTGTTCCGCGGGGTGCTGACCCAGCTCGACCAGCGGCTGACGATGTTCCTCCCCGACGGCACCCCGGTGCGCGCGACGCTGAACTGCACGTTCGTCGAGCTGTTCACGCGAGCGCACTCCGGGGTGGTGCGCGAGCCGCAGTCGGCCGACGTGGAGAAGACCCGGGTGGTGCGCCGCGGCGACACGCTGCACACCATCGCCGCGCAGGAGTACCGCGACCCGGGCAAGTGGCGCCACATCGCCCGCGCCAACGGTGTCGTCGACCCCCTGGCGGTCACCCCCGGCACCGTCCTCGTGATCCCCAAGCTGGTGGGCTGATCGATGTCGTCTCCTGCGGTGCCGGTCGCGGACCTCCGGATCGTCGTGAACGGTCGGGACCTGCCGCTGGCCGCGCGCGCCGACGTCGCGTCGGTCACCGTCGTCGACGACGTCGCGGCGCTGAGCATGTTCGAGCTGGTGCTGCACAACTGGGATCCCGAGCAGCTGGCCGTCACCTGGTCGGACGCGACGCTGTTCGCGCCGGGCGCGGAGGTGCAGGTGTGGCTGGGCCAGGTCGACGACCTGCACGAGGTCATGACCGGGCAGGTCACCGGCCTGGAGCCGAACTTCGGCGCGGCCGCGGCGCCGATGCTCACCGTGCGCGGCTACGACCTCGGTCACCGGCTGGCCAGGGGACGACGCACCCGCACGTTCGCCCGGCAGAAGGACAGCGGGATCGCCGCCCAGCTGGCCCGGGAGGCCGGGCTGCGCCCACAGGTGACCGACAGCAAGGTCGTCAACGAGTACGTGGTGCAGCACAACCAGACCGACCTGGAGTTCCTGCGGGGGCGTGCCGCGCTGGTCGGCTACCAGGTCTACGTCCGCGAGAAGGTGCTGCACTTCGCGCCGCCGCGCCTGGACGCCGCGGGCGCGCCGAGCCTGGAGGTCGGCCGGGAGATCGTCGAGTTCACGCCGCGGCTGCGGACGCTCTCCCAGGTCGACCAGGTCAGCGTGCGGGGCTGGGACGTGCGGAAGAAGGTCGCCGTGGTCGGCGCGGCCCGCACCGCCGCGCAGCTGCTGGGCCCGTCCGGCGGCGCCGCCCAGGCGAAGCGCGCGTTCGGCGCGGCGGCCGAGATCGGGGTCGCGACGCCGGTCCCGATACAGGCCAGGGCCGACCAGGTCGCCTCCGCCGGCCTCGACGCGCGGATGCTCGAGTTCGTCACCGGCGAGGTGCGCTGCAGCGGTGACCCGCGCCTGCGGGCCGGCTCGGTCGTGCAGGTCCGCGGCGCGGGCACCCGGTTCAGCGGGAGCTACTTCGTGCGTACGGTGACCCACATGCTGACCCCGGGCTCGGCCCTGCGGACCGAGCTCGACGTCGCCCGGAACGCGACATGACCGGTGTCGGGTTCCTCGGCGTGACGATCGGGATCGTCACCAACAACCGCGACCCCGACAGGCTCGGCCGGGTCAAGGTCGCGCTGCCCTGGCTCGCCGACGACGTCGAGAGCGCGTGGGCGCGGGTGCTGGCGCCTGCGGCAGGCAGGGGCCGCGGCTTCTACTTCCTGCCCGAGGTCGACGACGAGGTGCTGGTCGCCTTCGAGCAGGGCGACCCGGCCTGCCCGTACGTGCTGGGCGCGCTGTGGAACGGCCGCGACGCCCCGCCGGAGACCAACGCCGACGGTCGCAACGACGTCCGGGTGATCCGCTCGCGCAGCGGGCACATGATCCGGCTGGTCGACGCGTCGGGCGAGGAGAAGATCGAGATCGTCGACTCGTCCGGGCGCAACCGCATCGTGGTGAACAGCGCGGACGGGACGGTCACGGTCGCCGGGGACGCCGACGTCGTCGTCGAGGCGGCGAAGGGCACCTTGACGCTGCGCGGGAAGGACGTCGCGATCCGCGCAAGGCAGGGCGTGACGGTCGAGGGGGCGACCGTCACGGTGAAGGCGCAGGCCCGGCTCACCGTCAAGGGTCAGATCGTCGAGATCAACTAGCAGGGAGGGCAGCGATGGGGCAGCCTGCCGCGAAGCAGGGCGACCGGGTGGTGGGCACCGACGTGCACGTCGTGCTGGTGCCGGCGCCGCCGAAGGACCCGGTCCCGACGCCGCTGACGCACCCCTTCGCCGGGCCGCTCACCGGCGGGCTGAGCAGCGACGTGCTGATCGCCGGGAAGCCGGCGGCGACCGTCGGCAGCACCGCCGACAACGCCCCCGCGCATGTGCCGGCCGCGCCGGGCACGGCGTTCCAGCGCCCGCCCGCGAACCGGGCAACCGTCCTGCGCGGCAGCGCGTCCGTCCTGATCAACGGCAAGCCCGCCGCCCGCGCCGGCGACCCGGCCATGACCTGCAACGACCCGGCCGACCTCCCGGCCGGGACGGTCGTCGCGTCGGGCTCGGTGGTGATCGGATGACCGGCTTCCTGGGCAGCGGCTGGGCCTTCCCGGTGACCGCGGACGCCGCGGGCGGGCTGCGGACGGCGAGCGGGGAGGACGCCGTCCGGCAGTCGATATGGGCGATCCTGTCGACCGCGCCGGGCGAGCGGGTGATGCGCCCCGACTTCGGCTGCGGCATCCACGACCTGGTCTTCGACGTGCTCGACGCGGCCACCGCGGGCACCGTCACGCGCGTCGTGCGCGAGGCGCTGACCCGGCACGAGCCGCGCATCGCGGTGCTCGACGTGTACGTGGCACCGGATGCGGCCGAGCCCGGCCTGTTGCTGATCGAGATCAACTACGAGCTGCGGTCCAGCAACGGCCGGGCCAACCTCGTCTACCCCTTCTACCTGTCATGAGCCACCCGCCCGTCGACCGCCGCGACCGCGCCGCGCTGGCCGCGCAGACCACCGCGCTCGCCACCGCCTACAGCGGCTGGCGGCCCGGCCCGGCCGACGTGGGCCGGGCGCTGGTCGAGGTGTTCGCCGGGTTTGCCGAGCTGGTCGTCGAGCGGATCAACCGGGCACCGGACCGCAACTACCTCGCGTTCCTCAACCTCATCGGCACCGAGCCGCTGCCGCCCCTGCCCGCCAGGGTGCCGCTGACGTTCACCCTCGCCGAGGGCGGGCCGGGCAGCACGCTCGTCCCGGCGGGCACGCGGGTGGCCGCGCAGGCGCTGCCGGGGGACACCGAGGAGATCGCGTTCAGCACCGAGGCCGACCTGGTCGTGACCGGCGCGGCACTGCAGGCCGTGGTCGTCGGCGACGCCGAGAACGACACCTGGAGCGACCGCACCACCGCCGACGCCGCCTGGCCGGCACTGGTCGGGGACCGGCCCGTGCCGCACGAGCTGTACGTGGCCTGCGACGCGGTGCTGGCCGCGCCGGACGTGACGGACGTCACCCTCGTGCTGAGCACTCCCGCCCCCGGGTCGCTGGCCGGCTGGCCCGTGACCTGGTCGTGCTGGGACGGCGCCGGCTGGCGGCCGGTCGCGGCGACGGCCACCGTCGGCGGCGGGGCGTGGCGGGTGACGTTGACCGGGCTGCCGCGGCTGCCGCCGTGCACGGTCGGCACCACCACGGCGAGCTGGGTGCGCGCCACGCTGGACCTGGCCCTCCCGCGGGGCCGGTCCGGGCTGCCGCCCGAGGCGGTCGCCGCGGGCAACCGGGCTCCCCGGGACGACGTCGCAGGCCTCGAACCGTTCGGCGAGGGCGGCCGCTGGTTCTACCTCAGCGTCGACGAGGCCCTTGCCGCGGGCGGTGCCGCGGGACAGGGGGCCACCGCGCAGTTCGACCTCACCCTCGACCGCCCGGGCACCGTCGCGCCTGGCACGCCGGTCCGGGTGGCCTGGTCCTACAAGGTCGGCAGCGAGTGGCGCCCGCTCGGCGTGGCCGGCTCGGATACCGACCGGGTGGCCGGGCAGGCCCTGAACGACACCTCCCGGGCGCTGACCCGCAACGGCACGGTCGGCTTCACCGTGCCCGCGCAGTGGCCGCGCGAGACCCACCGCGGCCGGATCGGCCGCTGGCTGCGCGCCGAGCTGGTCGCGGGTGACTACGCCACGCCGCCTCGCGTCGCCGCGATCGTCGCCGGCCATCACTACGAGCTGCCGACGATCGGCGCGATCTCGGTCGCGGCGGCCACGCCCCCCGCGCCGCAGCCCCCGGCGGCCGCGTCCGCCGGGGGGACCACGGTCGACCTGACCATGGACGTCCTGCCGTTCGGACAGCAGCCGGCGTTCAACGACACCCTCTACCTGGCCTGTCCCGACGAGCTGGCCGGCGCCCCGGTCGCCGTCACCGTCGCGATGACCAACGCCGGCCCCGGCGGACTCAAGCCGACGGTGCGCACCGACGGCGACCCCGGCCTGGTCTGGGAGGCCGCGACGGAGGCGGGCTGGCGCCCGGTCACCCTCGACCGGCCGGCGTTCGCGTTCACGGCCGACGCGTCGCTGCAGCTCACCCCGCCGCCCGGCTGGGCGCGCACGGAGGTCGGCGGGCGGCCGGGCTGGTGGCTGCGGGTCCGGCTGGTGCGCGGGAACTACGGCAAGCCCGCCGACTATACGCAGCGCGCCGACGGCGGCTGGACGCTGGTCCCGGCGTCGTACGCCCCGCCGATGGTGCGCACGCTCACCTTCGCCCCCGGCGCGAGCCGCCGCGCCGACGCACCGGCCACGGCGTGCGTCAGCCGCAACGACGTCGTCACCCGCGACCACGAGATCGGGTCCGGCGCGGCGCCGTTCACCCCGTTCACCCCCGGCCCGGACGCCGACCCGGCGCTCTACCTCGGGTTCGACCGGCCGTTTGACCCGCTGCCGGTGACGCTGTACCTGCAGGTCGAGCAGCCGGCCCCGGAGGACGTCGCCGCCGACCGGGTCGCCGACGTCGACCGGAGCACCCGCCCGGAGCTGGTGTGGGAGTACTCGGCACCGGGCGGCTGGAGCCCGCTCGCGGCGGTCGACCGCACGGGTGGGCTGGCCGCCAGCGGAACCGTCGAGTTCGTCGGGCCCGCCGATCTCGTCGCCGCCGACCGCTACGGCCGGCGCTGCCACTGGCTGCGGCTGCGCTGGCGGCGCGGCGAGTTCCCGCTGCTCCCACAGCTGCGCCGGGTGCTGCCCAACACCGTCGTCGCGGTGCAGGCCGTCACCGTGTCCGAGGAGCTGCTGGGTTCGGGGACCGGCGACCCTGGCCAGACCCTCACCACGGCGCAGGCCCCGGTGCTGGCCGGGCACCGGCTCGACGTCCGGGAGGGCGATCGGTGGACGCCGTGGACAGCGGTCACCGACTTCCACGGCGCCGGCCCCGACGACCCGCACCACACCCTCGACCCGCGCACCGGCGACGTCCGGGTCGGCGACGGCCGGTTCGGCCGGGTGCTCCCGCCGGGCGCGGCCAACGTCCGGATCACCTACCGCACCGGCGGCGGGGCGGCCGGCAACCGGGCCGCCGGGACCATCACCACGCTGGCCTCGGCCGTCCCGTACGTGGACGCGGTGACGAACCACGAACCCGCGCAGGGCGGCTACGGCGGCGAGCCGCTGGAGCGGCTGCGCGCCCGGGGACCGCAGGCGCTGCGGCACGGCGACCGGGCCGTCACCGCCCAGGACGTCGAGGACATCGCGTTCAGCGCCGCCCCGGAGGTGGCCCGGGTCCGGGCCGTCCTGCCCGAGGACTTCGACCCGCTGAACCTGTGGCTCGACCCGGGAGCGGTCCCGTCGGCCGACCACACCGGCACCGATGCCGGTCGGTTCGGGGTGATCGTGGTGCCGGACGGGTCCGCCGCCCGGCCCGCGCCGAGCCTGGCGTTGCTGCGTCACGTCGAGGCGCACCTGCGGGCGCGCTGCCCGGTGACCGCCGAGGTCTGGGTGGCCGGTCCGGAATGGGTCCGGGTCCGGGTCGTGGCGACCGTCGTGGCGACCGCCGCCGATGTGGCCGACGAGCTGCGCGAGCAGGTCCGCGCCGCGCTGGACCGTCACCTGCATCCGCTGACCGGCGGGCGGGACGGCACCGGCTGGGCGTTCGGCCGCAAGCCGCACCGGTCCGAGCTCCTCGCCGTCGTCGAGGGCCTCGCCGGGGCGGATCACGTGCGCGCGTTGGACGTCGAGCTCACCCCGGAGTCCGAGGAGCTCGGCGCCCGGCTGCAGGCCGTCCTCGCCTCGACGATGGCCGACACGGCGGCGCAGCCCCCTGCCGCGGACCTGCGGCGCTGGCTCGACCGGTCGCTGGTCTACGCCGGCGGCCACGCCATCACCGTGACGTTGCGCTGAGGAGGCCGGCCACCATGCCCATCCCGCTGCCCGTCCTCGACGACCTCACCTTCGACGACCTCGTCGCCCAGGCCCGCGCGCGCATCCCGGCACTGGCCCCGAACTGGACCGACCACAACCCGAGTGACCCCGGCATCAGCCTCGTCGAGCTGCTGGCGTGGCTCACCGAGATGCTGCTGTACGGCGTCGAGCAGATCCCCGACGCCCACACCGTGGCGTTCCTGCGGCTGCTCAACGTGCCCGGCTGGGCCCCACCCGCCGACGGCGACCTCGACGCCGCCATCCGCGTGACCGTCCGTGCCCTGCGGGCCCGCTACCGGGCCGTCACCGCCGACGACTACGAGCACCTGGTGGGGGAGGTCTGGCCCGGCACACCCGAGGCGAGCGCCTGGGACCCGCCCGCCAGGGTGCGATGCGTGCCCGGCGACCTCAGCGCCGCCGACCCGGCCGACAACGACCCCGCCGCGCCCGCGCACGTCAGCGTCGTCGTGGTGCCGTACCCCGCCGATCCCGCAGATCGGCACCCGGTGCCCGATCCCGCCCTCACCGCCGCCCTCGAGGGGTTCCTCCGGCCGCGCCGGCTGCTGACCGTGCGCCACCACGTCGTCGGGCCGGGCTACGTGGACGTCGGCGTCGCGGCGAACCTCGCCCTGCCCGACGGGGCGCCGCCGACCGCCACGCTCGACGCGGCCCGCGCCCGACTGGCGGGCCACCTCGACCCGCTCACCGGCGGCACCGGCACCGGCTGGCCCTTCGGTCGTTCGGTGCACGCGTCGGAGGTCTGCGTGGTGCTGGACGGCACGCCGCTGGTCGACCACGTCGAGGACGTCGTGCTCACGGGCCCCGGGACGGGCGCCGGGATCGACTCCGGGATCCAGACGGAGATCGGGCTGGCCGACCACCAGCTCGTCCGGCTGTCCGCCGTCGAGTTCGTCGGCTACGACCCCGCCGGACGCACCCATCGGCTGAGCTGGCGGCCGTCGTGACCAGCCGCTACCTCGACCACCTGCCGGCTACCTACGCCGAGGACCCGTTCGTCGGGCGGTTCCTGCTCGCCTTCGAGGCCGTCCTGCACGGCCGCGACGACGTCGAGGGCCTCGCGCAGGTGATCGGCCGGGTCGCCGAGTACCTCGACCCGCGGACCGCGCCAGCGGAGTTCCTGCCGTGGCTCGCCGGCTGGGTGGCCTTCAGCCTGCGCGCCGACTGGGACGTCGACACGCAGCGCGGGTTCCTCGCCGAGGTGGTGCCGCTGTACCGGCTGCGCGGCACGGCCGCCGGCCTCCAGCGCATGTTGGAGATCTACCTGCGCCCGCTGGACGGCAGCGCCTCCCGCGACGATGTCGTGATCGTCGACGACCCCGCCGGGCCGCCGCACTTCTTCCAGGTGCGGCTCACCCTGACCGACGCGGACCCGACCCGGTTGCGGGCCACGCAGGAGATCGCGCGGGCGATCATCGACCGGGAGAAGCCGGCGCACACGTTCTACGCCCTCAAGATCGTCATCCCGACGATGCGGCTGCTCTCGACGGACAAGCAGAAGGCCGAGGGCGGGGAGCTCCTTCTGCTGGGCCGCAACACCTGGCTCGGCTCCCAGGACGGCAACCGGAAGGGCACGTGATGGCCGACTACACCCAACCCGACGTCGTCAACAAGCGGGTCCGATTCTTCGACGGGCAGTTCCTGCAGGACCAGGACCTCATCGACGAGCAGCGCTACCACCTCGACCGGGTCCGCCGGCTGCCCGCCATCGTCGGGATGCGTGGCATCGTGACGGGGCTGGCCGTCGTCTCACCCGGCGCGTACCAGGTGCGGGTCACGCCGGGATCCGCCGTCGACGCGCGGGGACGGCAGCTGGTACTCGCCGCGGACCTGACGCTGGCGCTACCGGCCAACCAGTTCTCCGACACGCGCGACGTCGATCTCGTGCTCGTCTTCCAGGAGCTGCCCGCCGACCTCGCCCAGACCGGCAGCGAGAGCCACCGGCGCTTCGACGAGACCCCGAAGCTGGCCGCGGTCACCCCCGACGGCAAGGTGGCCGTCGCCCCCGCCGGGGCGCTGCCCACCTGGGACGGCCCGTCCGTCCCGCTCGCCCGGCTGGTGGTGTCGGCCGCGGGGGCGATCACGGTGGACGCCCCGGTCACGCTCCGGGCCGGGCTGGCCGTCCCGGGCCGGGTCGGCGTCGGCACGGCCACGCCCGGGGTCCCGCTGGACGTCGTCGGGTCCGGCGGCGATCAGGTCGACCTGCGCGTCACCGGCCGCGTGCAGTCGCTGAGCGACGACGGCGGCCTCGCGGTCGGCACGAACCGGGTCGTCGGGGGCCACGCCGGCAACCGGGTCGGCTTCCACGCGGGCGACGCGTGGCGGCTCTCGATCGGGCAGGACGGCCACGTCGGGATCGGTACCACCGTCCCGGAGAACGCGGGCGGCTGGGACACCAACGTCGACCTCTACGGCACCACCACCAAGCTGTCGGTCCGCACGAGCAGCGTCGACGGCCGGCTGGTGGCGCATGACGTCGGCGTGTGGGGCGCTCCCGCCGGGCTCGTCGTCGGCACGCAGAGCGCACACGCGGTCAGCATCGGCACCGGGGGCGCGTCCCGGCTGACCGTCGACGCCGGGGGCAACGTCGGCGTCGGCACCACCGCCCCCGTGGCCCGCCTGCACGTGTCCGGGTCGGACGGGAAGAACGTCGACGTGCTGGTCGACGGCCGCCTGCGCTCGAACAACGACGACGGCGGGCTGTGGATCGGCACCAACCGCTTCGTCGGCGGGTGCGAGGTCGACAAGGTCGGCTTCTTCACCGGCCGCGCATTCCGGCTGACCGTCCTGCCCAACGGCCACGTCGGCATCAACACGACCACCCCCGAGGACGAGGGGAAGTGGGGCTCCAACGTCGACGTCTACGGGACCAGCACCAAGCTGTCGGTGCGTACCCCGAAGGTGGACGGGCGGGTGGTGGCGCACGACACGGGCGTGTGGGGCGCCGCGGCGGGGATGGTGGTCGGCACGCAGACCGCGCACCCGCTCAGCCTCGCCACCGCGGCGGCGACCCGGCTCCTCGTCGACTCCGGCGGCAACGTCGGCATCGGCACCGGCAAGCGCACGCCGGAGGCGCGTCTGGAGATCGCCGGACCCGGCGGGGAGAACGTCGACCTGCTGGTCAACGGGCGCATCCGCACCAGCGGGACCTCGGCCGGGGTGTGGCTCGGGAGGGACTCCCTCTTCGGCCTGGTGAACCCCGACACGGTCGGCCTGTTCACCGGTGGTGTCCGCGGCGCCTGGCGGCTCGTCGTGGACCGCCATGGCCGGGTCGGGATCGGCACCGAGGAACCGATGGCCCCGCTGCATATCCGCAGCGACGGCGGCCGGAACGTCGACCTGCAGCTCGACGGCTGCATCCGGTCCGACAGCAGCGACGGCGGGATGTGGGTCGGGCCCCACCGTTTCGTCGGCGGGATGGGCCAGGAACGCATGGTGCTCTTCAGCGGGGGCTCGGGCCTCACCGTCGGCCGCGGCGGTGGCGTCGCGATCGGTGCCGAGGACGCCGGCAAGCACAAGCTCCTCGTCAACGGCGGCACGTCCCTGGACACCCTCTGGGTGACCAACGGCATCCACTTCATCTCGAAGGGCCGCTGGCGCCTGGTGGACAACGTCCCCGCCAACACGAACCCCCCCAACCTGTGCGCCTCCATCGACGTCGGCGCGATCTCCGATCGCCGGCTCAAGACCGCGGTGCGCCCGATCCGCGACGCCGGCGCCGTCGTGGCCCGGCTGGACGGCGTGCGGTACCGGTGGGGCACCGACGGGCTGGAGCACCTCTCCCGCGACGCGGTCGCGAGCGTGTCCGCCGGGCCCGACGCGTCCGCGGCCGAGCACGCGCGCGTCCGCGACGAGGAGCGGCGCCGGGCCCTCGACGAGCTGACCGGAGATTGCCTCGGCCTTGTCGCCCAGGACGTGGAGCGGGTGGCCCCTGAGCTGGTCACCACCGACGCCGACGGCTACAAGCGGGTGCGCTACACCCACCTGACCGCGCTGCTGCTCGAAGGGCTCAAGGAGCAGCAGCACGCGCTCGCCGATCTCACCGCCCGCCTGGATTCCCGACCCTGATCCCGATCGCGAGGAGACACCGTGCGTGAGCAGCTGGAGCTGCGGCTCAAGGAGTTGACAACCGAGTTCGAGGCCGGCCAGCAGATGCTCGCCGAGCTCGACACCAAACGCACCGACCTTCAGCACACGCTGCTGCGCATCGGCGGCGCCATCCAGGTGCTGGGCGAGCTGCTGGCCGACGGTGGCGCGCCTGCGCCGCCCACGGCGCCGAATACCGCCGGTCCGTCATCGACGTAGGAGACCTCCGCGCAGGACACACGGTAGCGAGGTCGCGGCCGAGGCGGGGCGCAGGGTTCGAGGCCGTGTGGGCGGCGTGTTGGTGATGCGGATGACGGCGAAGCGGGCGTCGATCTGGGCGAGCCGACCCGCGGTGCCCGCTCGGAGGGCCACAGAGCCGCGGTGGGCGGGACGGTGTTGGCGCCGAGCAGGGGGGCCGGATCTCGCCGGTCCATTCCTGCAGTGACTCGGCCACCCAGGGCCAGACGGTCAGGACGCTGCGGCGTTTCGGTGCGGAGTCCTTCATGGCCTTGCCGTGGCGGACGTAGCAGACCCCCTGCTCGCCGAACTCGGCCGCGTGCGGGTTGGTGCCGAAGTCGGCGACGTCGAGCATCCGGGTTTCGTTCGCCGCAACCCGTAGCCGTAGGCGACCTTGAACAGGGTGGCGTCGCGGAACGCCGGCAATCAGCCCTTCCGGCCGGCGGCGCGGATCCGGACGACCTGGCCGTCGGCGTGGTCGAAGAAGGCTTGGAGCTCGTCGATGGTGAACGCCCGCTTGACCGGGTCGCCCTCGGCCTGCTGCACGTGCACGGCGGTGTTCCCCTCGTGCACCACCTGCACCGGGTGGGTGCCGAACCTCGTCTCGCATTCGCCCGGCCAGCCGTAGGCCGGTCGGTCAGGTAGACACACAGCAGCCGGATCGCCTCCTGGTAGCCGCGCAGCGTCGAGCGACGCAGCCCGCGGACCGCGCGCAGATCACCCGGCCACTCATCGAGCAGTGCCCGGGCTTGATCTGCCCCGCGTTTATCGGACCGCTTGAATTGAGTTAGTCTACGCTGCTTCCTGGCTGTTTGTCCACTCGTCGAGGGCTTCTTGGGGAGATTTGTAGCCCAGCCCGGAGTGAAGTCTTCTCGGGTTGTACCAGAACTCGATGTATCGGGCGATATCCGCTCGGGCATGTGCCCGCGTCGGGTAGACGGTCCGGTGAACGCGCTCGTTCTTCAACGCTGCGAAGAACGACTCGGCCATCGCGTTATCGTAGCATATCCCGGTTCGACCGACCGACTGGCGCAACCCGAGATCTGTGATGGTAGCGGCGAACTCGTAGGAGGTGTAGTTGCTACCTCGATCCGAGTGGAAGATCGCCGCCGTGTCGAGAGTGGCGTTTCGCACGGCCCGGCAAAGAGCGTCCTGGATGAGCGGAGTCTTGTAGTTCTCATCCATGGCGTAGCCGATCACCATTCGTGTGTGGCAGTCGATCACGGTCGCGAGATAAAGCCAGCCCTCCCATGTCCCCATGTCGGGATGTATGTGATGTCGCCGATGAGCTTCTGGCCGGGCGCAGCAGCGGTGAAGTTCTGGCAGAGCAGGTCGGGAATGCGGTGGTCGTGTCCGTCCTGCTCAGTGAGGCTCGCCCACCAGGGCTTGGGCTGGCAGGGCACCAGGTCCAGCTCACGCATGATGCCCCGGATGAGCTCTGGCCCGCAGGGCACACCGGCGCGTGCGAGCTCCGCGTGCATGCGTCGGTAGCCGTAGGTCTCGTCGGAGTCCTTGAATATGTCGATGATGAGTGCCGCCAATCGTTCCCGCCTTTGGGCGGTCAGCGACGCTGGCCGCTTCCTCCAGTCGAAGAATCCGGACGCGGATACTTCGAGCCATTTGCACATTTTCTTCACCGGGTAGGCGTACTGCGCATCGCTGGTTCGGCACGAGTCGATGAACTCATACTTCTCAGCTACCTGGGATCCCGGGCGAAGTACGCTGCGGCTTTTTTTAGGAACTCGTTCTCCATGCGGAGGTCGCGGAGTTCGCGCTGCGCCTCCGCGAGCTGGACGCGTTCATGGAGAGTAAGCGGTGGCTCCTCGCCGGCATGTTCCTTGCGGTACTGATTCACCCAGTTACCGAGCGTTCCTTCGTTGACGCCGAGTTCCCGTGCGACCTGAGCGATCGGACGAGACGCATCGATCTCCAATCGCACGGCCTCGTCACGGAACTCGGGACTGAACTTGCGGTACTTTGCCATTCCTCGCATCACCTTCCGGGCCAGATCCTATTGGATCGTGGTCCGAGATCAACGGGGCACCTCAGTGCACGCGCCGATGGTCAGGACGTTCCATGCCTGTGCCGGATCCTCGCCCGGTTCCAGGTCACTGCGCGCCAGGTGATCGATCTCCCAACGGCTGACGTTGCCCGAGGACACGACGAACAGTCGCCGTGCCGCGTCCTCGGCGGGATCCAGGAACACGAGGCCGTCATCGCGGACGTCGATGCTGCGGCCCGCGGCCAGCGCGTCGATCGTCGCCGACCACGATGACGGGCGGCCATGTGACGTCGACGCGTCTTCGCGTTGATCCTGATCTGGTCGCCGATCGGTCACGGCCATGGAGTACAGCCTGCGTCAGCGCGGAGCCTGGATCTCCACCCTGCTCGTGGCCGCTGCTGTGATCGCTCCGAAGAGCTCCTTCGGGTTCTCGCGAGGCGGAGGCGGCAGCAGCTTGACCGACTCCAGCCGGTGCCGAAGCCTCACCGGGCCTGAACTTGTGATGGCCTCGTGGACGTCTCCGTAGAGCGCGAGTCCGGCCATCTGCGTGCCGTGCCCATGGTGGTCGCGCACCGACCACCCGGGCTGGGCGGAGTGACAGTCCGCCGCCGCCAGGGATGCCGCGAGCAGTGGGTGCTCGGCGTGGACGCCGGTGTCGAGGACGCAGACGGTGGGTGCGTCCTCCCCGGCGGGCTCGACGCGTTCAGCGAGGTCGTTGACCCAGCCCGCCTGCTCGGCTGCGTTCAGCGTCGCCAGGAACGTGGCCGTGTCGTTGGGGCGTCGGAGCTCCGCGATGTCGTCGAGCACGTCGAGGGCAGTTGCCAGCTGCTCCGCCGTGGCGCGCAGCAGCACGACGGTCCGAGCACCGAATCCAAGGCTCTGTCGTCCTGTCTGCAGGCCGGTCTGCGCGGCGAAGCTGCGCAGCCGCGTGACCTCTCGGCCGTCGCGCGTGCGCAGCCACACCTCCCACCAGGTGGTCACTCCAGGCGCAGGAAGGCCGGTCGTCGAATCGGTCCACAGCGCCTCGACGGTGGCGGCGCGGATGGCCGCGATGCGGTCGAGGAGAATCCGATGGCGGGGTTTGTCCTGGTCGGAAGACTCGAGGTACCGGGTGATGCGGCCGACGAAGTATCCGATCCGTCCTTGCGGGATGAAGACGGTGGCGTGCTCGATCCGGTTGCCGTCGCCGTCGTCGGTCTGCTGCACCGACATCAGTTCCGGGTGTTGTTCGCCCTGGCGAGGATCAAGGCTCTCCAGCGCGAGCGCGATGCCGGGGAAGCTCTCGAACGTCGCGTACACGCCGTCGATGGCGCCTTCCACCGACACCGTCTGCCCGCGTCGTCGCTCTGTCGCCGTGGCCTCTGCCCGTTGGAGATCGTCCCGGAGCCGCTGCGCGTGTTGACGCCGGTTGGCGGGCGAGGGGGGAGCACCAGACCCGCCTCCTGCCGGGCGGGGGCGGTAGGGCGCCGCCTGGGCCGAGGTCGGGATGATCAGGTGTAGTCGGTCGCGGTCGGTCATCGCCTCAACGGTTCAGTCGCGGTTCTGGATGCGCCGCTCGCGAAGCGCAGCACACAGGCTCGCGGTCGTCACTCGACCACCCTGGCAGAGCAGCGCGTCCTTGGCCGCGAGCTCGGCGGCGGCGGCGATCTCGCCGTGGCTGAGGCCGCCGGCGGCGTCGAGTATCTCCGGCCACGCGAGGTGTGCTGCTGGGACCGTCGCGAGGTGCCCCCGGATCACGACGCGGGCGATGTCCGGGCCAGGAAGGGGATACTCGATCACTGCGTCGAAGCGACGGAACATCGCGCGGTCGAGCAGCTGGGGGTGGTTGGTCGCTGCGACGATCAGACTCTCAGAGGCATCTAGTTCGAGGAACTGCAGGAAGGAGTTGAGGACGCGACGGATCTCGCCCACGTCATTGCCGAGCGCGCGTTCTCCGGCCAGCGCGTCGACCTCGTCGAACAGGTAGACCCCACGCGTCTCGGACAGCGCGTCGAAGACCAGCCGCAGCTTCGCCGCCGTCTCGCCCATGAACTTCGTGATCAACCCGTCCAGACGGATGACGAACAGCGGGAACCGCAGCTCGCCTGCCAGGACGTGCGCGGAGAGTGTCTTTCCGGTGCCCGGAGGCCCGACCAGAAGCAGACGCCGGATGGGGGCGAAGCCATGTGATCGGAGCCGGTCGGCCTGGCGGTGCTCCAGCAGTACGCGTTCGAGGCGCTGTCGGACACCGGCCTCCAGGGCGAGGTCGGCGAGGATGTCCTTCGGGTAGGAAACGGTCAGGAGCTGTGCTAACTCGCCGCGGGGCTGTGCCACTGGTGTCGGCCGGGCACCCGCAGCTGACATCGACCCTGGCTGAGCGTCGCGTACGTCGTCGACGAGTGTCCGTAGATCCTGCGCGAACCGGTTCTGGCCGCTGCGGGCCGCGCTTGCCGCGACCTGTAGCGCAACCGAGTAGAAGCGGGTGTCGTTGCCCTCCGCATGGCTCTTCACCATCGCCTTCACATGATCAGCTGTAGCCAACGACCCCACCCCCTCCCAGCGTGCGGCGACCACGGGTCTGCGGACGATAGTAGATCGCCGCGCACGCGTCAGCACCGCGATGCAGCTGCCGGCACACCGCATGTCTGCGGATCGAGGCGTCCCTCGCGGCGTGCTACACCCAGGTGATCAATGCGCCAACGCTCGACGAATGAACGACATTCTCCAGGGCCGCCGTACTCCTCGTCCGATCCGCGTCGGAGGCGTGCATCAAACGTGGTGCGAAATGAAGTCCAAGGGCGTGCCCGTGAGTGCTTGTTGATGTCGACTCCGCCAGCATTGTTGCTGGTAGAGGCCATGGTCAACGCGGACGGGTCGTCTTGTAAGCGGTAGGTCGTCGGTTCGATCCCGACCCCCGGCTCTGGGTTCGCGCTCGATCCGACTCTATGGAAGCAGCTCGAAGGAGCCGACGTGCCGGGGCCGGACGATCGAGAAGTGCGCGCGGTCGAGGGTCAGGATCCGTCGTACGTTGAGGTGTTCGGCGACGGCGACGACGCTGGCGTCGGCCGCGCCGAGGGGCAGGTTGGCGTAGCTCGAGGAGTTCGGCGGAACGTTCGAGGTCGTCAACGGTGAGTGGCACGAGCCCGAACGAGCCGACGGCGACCGATCGGAGGAACGCAGCCTCGGCGGCGGGTGCGCGCAGGTCGACAGGAAGTAGCAGACCTCCATGACGACCAGTGGCGTGATGAGGGCGACTCACGCAGGTTGCTCAACGCGCGAAAGGTACTCGGCGTGGTCCTGGTCTCGCTTCGAGGCTGCGGCAAACCCGGATCACTTCTCGCTGAACTCGGCTCTCAGGACGCCACGCGCTCGGGCCGCACGGTGCTCGTCGTCAATGGTGATCGACCCGATCCCAGGCCGGCGGCCAGGGCTCGCGTCCTGCCGGACCCGCGCCGTCGGACCGTCCCCCTTCGATCACCTCGAACCGCACACGGTCAACGACGTGCAGGGCACGCCGAGCCGCTCGGCGACCTCAGCCAGCTCGGGCGCGACAACGGGAGCGTGACGGCCGCGTCGAGTCCGCTGTGCACTGCTACGTCGTTGACCGGATCAGCAGAGCGGCCGGTACTACGAGCTCATCACGTGCTGGCTCAGGTGATACCGACGAGCTTGTAGGCCTCGCGGATCGCCTCGATCTTGTCTTTCCTGTCCGCGTTGCCGCCGAAGTAGGTTTGGGCGACGTCCACGACCGCCTGGAGTGCCTCGGAGAAGGTGGCGAGGGGAGCGAGACGTGCCATGCCCAGGTAGGTCAGCACCGCGACGTCCTGGACGCTGAACACCCGAGTCGCCCCTTTCGTCATGGTGAGCAGGTTGTGGGCGGCCTTGTTGTGGATGTTGCTGTTGAAGTGGACCCAGCCTTGATCGTTGGGGCGGCCTGGGCGCTCGCCGGGCCTCAGGTGCCGGAAGTCGTCCATGTGCTTGGGGTGTCCGGTACGCGAGGGGTCCTCGAAGTCCCGCAGCGGGCGGCCGTCGTCTCGAAGGCCCGGGCCGATCTCCCAGTTCCAGGTCCCGACGTCCTCCCGGTCCGGCGCGGTGTACCAGTTGCTGATGATGACCCCGGCGATGTCCGCGAAGGACTCGTTCAGCGCACCGGACTGGGTCGCGTACACCAGGTTCGACGTGGACTCGATCACCCCGTGGGTGAGTTCGTGCCCGATGACGTCCAGGTAGCGAGAAAGGCTGACGAGCCGGCCGCCCCGCATGATCTGGCCGTACCACATCTTGCGCTGCCACCAGAAGGCGTTGAGCAGGCTGGGCGGAGGCTGCATGCTCGCGGCCGTGACGTTGACCAACGAGATGAGGTCCATGCCCTTGTCGTCGACGCCGTCTCGCTGCAGGACCAGCTTGTAGAAATCCTGCACACGCGACGCGTTGAGATGGGCCGAGACGGCGGCGCGGTTCGTCGTGCCGTAGTCGCTGCTGGTCGCCTCGACTGGACGATCCGGTACGGGAGGATTGCTGTCGATGTCCGCGAACTGGAGATCAAAGGTGCGGACCGCTCGGAGTGGGTCGCTCAGCTGGCAGGTGGTTCCGGTGGATGCGGCCAGTCGCCCGAGGAAAGATTGCTCGGTCTCGTTCTCGTCGATCCCCCCGCACCGGGTTGGGGTCGGGAGCGCGGTGGGGACGGCGCTGTAGAAGAAGAGGATCTCGCCGTCGTGGGCGTCGACCAGGTAGTTGACGCTGGGAGGGATCGGCCGCGGCCCCAGGCCGTGGCCGAGGAGCGCGTCGGTATCTTCATCTTCGCCGGTCTCGGGCGGCTCGGCGGGTAGCTCGGTGAACAACCACGCCAGGTGCCAGGACCCCGATTCCTCGTCCTTGTAGAGGTTCAGCCTTCCGCTCACGCCGGCCTCGGGGGGAATGGCCACACCGGTGTACCGCACCACCCGCTCCAGCGCCTCGGCGCGGCTGAGGGACTCGACGGGATCGACACCGGAGACCTCGTCAAGTTGTGCGCTCACGCTCACGAGGTTCCGTGTCTCGGTGAGCTCGACCACCGCACTGGCCCCGAAGATCGGGATGTCCTGATACGTCTGTGCAAAACGTACTTGGTGGGTTCCCAACGCACGCAGATCCTGCTCGCTCCTGACGACCAGGCCGGGCACGCGCTCGGGCCGTTCAGGCTCGACCACCGACCGCAGTGCCGGGCGGTCGTCGCGTTGGAGGAGTTGGTCGAGATAGAACCTGGCCGCCGCCTCGTTGCTGTTGAAGGACTGGGCAGGCACGTCCTCCTCCATCCCGGCGGGTGCCCGGCTGCCGAACGACTCCGGAGAACGTGCTGTCTCGTCGTGACCCAATCCCGGGTCTTCCCCGACATGATAGTGAAACGTTTGCAATGATGTAGGCATTCGAACTCACCTTCCGCTCGGCTCTCTGCGACGATGCTTTCGAGACTATTATGCGGCGCTCCGCGGGATCGCTTTCGCCGCCGACGGGATAGATCTGGGGAGATGGTAGGGCGGGGGATACCTGGGGGACGAGCTCCGCGATCATCTGCGCCAGGGTGAGCGACCGCGCCCGCACCGCGGGCGAGGGCGTGAACCCGGCGTGCAGCTCGAATGTGCGCCCGGGCAGCACGTCGTACCCGATCATGTCCATCTGGAGGACGGCAACGATCGGTGTGCCGGTCCCGTCGAGGAAGGGGTGGATCTGCCCGAAGCGGCAGTGGAGACTCGCCAGCTCCTCGGGAAAATCGATCGGGGCGGCTCGTAAGGCCCGGCT
This sequence comes from Pseudonocardia sp., assembly GCA_050701075.1. Classification (GTDB taxonomy): domain Bacteria; phylum Actinomycetota; class Actinomycetes; order Mycobacteriales; family Pseudonocardiaceae; genus Pseudonocardia. The sequence goes on from JBOHEP010000236.1 coordinate 18,880, forward strand.
GTCGGAGATCCAGCTGCGCATCTCGCCCGCGACGAGTACCCAGGAGGGCGGAACCATCCCGTCGGGGAAGGGATGGATGTCGTGCCGGCGGAACTCGCCGGGCCCCTCGTGATCGGCGGTGCTCGGGTGCGGAGCGACGTCCCAGACGGGTCGCGTGGCCAGCTGGTGGATCTGTCGGATCTCGGTGAGGATGAGTGACTCACTTCAGGACGAGGGCATTGCCCTCGATGGCGGTCGAGTGGTGAGCCTCCTCGAACCGGATCCCCCTCCAGATGTCGGCTGCCTCTCGAGGGTTCGGCAGGCCACCCATGCGCTCACCGAGCTTGGCGATCTGCACCTTGAGGCGCTGGTAGACCTCAAGCCGGGGAGGCCGTCCGCGAGGGCTCACGAGGTCAGCGTAAGTCGTACGCCTCGGCCGAACCTAATTGCACCGTACGACTTTCGGGAGACCGCACGTCGGGTTCCGCGGCGAAGGTGTCATCAGTGAGGACTGACGCCGGCCTGCGCCTGCTGGTTGATCGATGAGCGCCCGTGTGGACAGAGCCGGCGTGCTTGCCGGCCACCCATCGCGGTGCGCTCACCGCAGTTCTTGGCCTCGTAGCCAGCCGCGAGCACGCCACCGCCGACGATCACCGGACGACCGCGCAGCCGCGGGTGGTCGCGCTGCTCGACCGACGCGTAGAACGCGTCGAGATCGGCATGCATGATCGTTGCATCACATCACGCGAACACATGTTCGCATCGATGTCCGACAGAACGAGACCGATCGGGACAGATGACCTCGTCAGCAGTGGCCGTCGGGATCAGTCAGATCCGGGACTCGTTGCTGCCGACGACGGCGAGTAGAAGGCGAGTTGGGCCTTGCCGGTCACCGGATGCACCGAACGCACCGCACCGACGCGGAACATGGCGTGCACCAGCTCGGGTGTCAGGACGTCCTCCGGCCGTCCTGAGGCCACCACGTCTCCAGCCGGCAGGACGTAGATGAGGTCGCAGTAGGTAGCGGCGAGGTTGAGATCATGAAGCGCGGCGAGTGTGGCGACGCCGAGATGGCGGACCAGCTCGAGCACCTCGAGTTGATGGTGGATGTCGAGGTGGTTGGTGAGCTCGTCCAGCACGAGCAGGCGGGTCTGCTGGGCCAGCGCACGCGCAGCAGGACACGCTGCTTCTCCCCGCGGACAGGGTGCGGAATCCTCGGTCGGCGAAGGCCGTCGCCCCGACGCGTGCCGGCGAGTCCTCGACGATCCGCTCGTCGGTCTCGGTGCAGCGCTCCAGCAGAGCGCAGGCGGCGAGCACCACCACGCAACCGGGGCCGATGCCGAGGAACTTCCGGACGCCGGCGACGCCCACCTCGAGGGTTGCACGGTGCCGCCGCTCGTGTGCAGCGCGACCACGTGCGCCCGCGGCACGAGGAACAGCCGCCGGGCGGCGTCCGAGCCGTGCGCACTCCGTACGTCGCGCCGGATGGCGTCGACCAGCAGCGGAAGGCTGGAGAACTTGTCATAGCCGAACACCCCGGACACCGGTGCGCTGGCCTGCACTGCGAGCGGCGGGCGCTGCACGCCGGTGAGGTGCGCCACGCCCGCAGCCGCTGCGGTCACCGCGGGGAACAGCGCGGCCTTGCAGCTCGCCGAAGATGAAGTCGGTGTCCGGGACGACGCCGGTCTCGCTCTCGACCAGGCTGTAGTTGGTGGTCAGCCAAGCCTGGACCGCGGGTGGTCAGCCGGCCGGGTCCGCGCCGGTCAGCCGCGGGGCACCATCCGCCCCAGCAGATCGACTTGCCGCCCGTGCAGCAGGCGAGGCCAGGGAACTCGACGTTGCCCCGCCACGGCAGCCCTCAGACGACCTCGCGCGCCTCACCGGGGTCGGCGCTGGGCACGATGGGCGCCGGTACCTCAAGTCCGATCATGTCGAGGTTCTGCACGTGCTCGGCTACGAGGAAGCTGCCGGCGTCGAGGAGCTGCACCCGCGCATTGGGGTGCGAGCGGAAATCTCGATGGCGCAGTAGGCGCCGTAGGTGCCCGCCCCGACGACGACGGCCGAGAAGGGACCGCTGCTGGTCGCCTCCTCGTAGGTGTTCGCGACGAACCGGCCGAGCGCGTCGGTGGAGAAGGCGGTCTCCTGCACGGCGACCTGGCCGGTCGTGGGCGCGAGCTTCGGCAACGGCATGAGGGCACGTGCTTCCGGGTGCACCGCGCCGGTCCAGAGCGCGCGTCGTGGGTTTCTCGTCGGGCGACTCGTGAGGACCCGGCCCTCCCGCGAAGGTGCCCCGTCCTCGGGCTCCACGCTGTGGGAGATTGTCGTCGTGGATGGGTGTGCTGGGGAACGATCGGGTGGCGTCACCCTCGGGCAGCTGCTGCAGGAACTCGACGTCGCAGCGCCGTACGAGCTGGTTGAGGTGTGTGACCGGTGGTTACGGAAGTCCGTGGACGCGCGCGCCTGCACGCTGTTGCTCGTCGATTACAGCCAGAGCAATATGGAGCCGGTACCTGACACGGGGAACGGGTCGACCGGTCAGTCACATGCGGTGACGACGGGCCCAGCGGGTGCGGCCTACCGTGAACAACGGGTGGTGGTGGAGGTCCACAACAGGCATGGTCGCATCGCGGGTGTCGTGGTGTATCTGCCGGTCACGATCCGGTCCGAACGCATCGGCGTGCTCATGGTCGAGCTGCCGGGCCCGCCTCCGGTCGAGGTCCGAGAGACTCTGGCCGACGTCGCCAGGGTGCTGGCGCACGTCCTCGCCGGTGCCAGCCGGTTCACCGACCGCTTCGAGGTTCTCCGCCGGCGCCGCGACCTCGGGCTGGCCGCGGAGATTCAGTGGGAGCTGCTTCCCGTCCTGGCCTACGAGTTACCGGCGTTCTCGATCGCCGGAGCCCTGGAACCGACCTATGACATCGGCGGGGACACCTTCGACTACGCCGTCAGCGCGTCCCGGCTGACGGTGTCGATCACCGACGCAGTCGGTCATGGCTTACGTGCGGCGCTGCTGGGCAGCCTGGCCGTCACCGCGATGCGCAACGCCCGACGATGCGGCGGGCGGATGGTGCAGCAGGCGAGCGCGGCCAACGAGCACCTCGTCGAGCAGTTTCCCGGCTCGAGCTATGTGACCGGACTTATCCTGGAGCTCGACATACCCGCAGGGACGGGCGGGATCGTCAACGCCGGGCACCCGCCACCGCTGCTACTGCGGGAGGGATCGGTACGCCATCTGCCGCTGTCCCCTGATCTGCCGTTGGGTCTGTACGGCGACACGGTCCACCGCAGACAAGAACTCGATCTCCGCCCCGGCGACCGGCTCTTGTTGATCACCGACGGCATCTCCGAGGCGCATGTCACCGGCCTGCCCGCGTTCGGCGTCGAACGGGTGGAGGCATTGCTGACCGCGCACGCGCATCGCCCGCCTGTCGAATTCGTCCGGCATCTCACCCAGGAAGTGGTGAACTACCGTGCAGGGCAGCTCACCGACGACGCGACCGCGGTCTGCCTGGACTGGCACTGACACCATCACCGCTGCCGTGGAGCGGGTCGGGCAGCTGTGTGTCTGGCCAGCACGTCGGCGGCCAGGTCGGTCTCGACGACGTGGCGAGCCACGTCGCTGAGCCGCAGGTTGTGATCACGTGCATATCGCCGTAGCCGGCCGAATGCGGCTTCCATGGTCAGGTTTCCGCGCTGGGCGAGCACGCCCTTGGCCTGCTCGATGATGACGCGGTTGTTCAGCGCGGTCTGGAGTTGCTCGTTGAGCACCTCGCCCCGCTGAATGGCGCGTTCCTGCAGCCTCGGCGGCGAGCAGCTCGACGCTGTAGCTGACCAGCCGGTCGAGCAGATCGATGATGTCGTAGTCGTTGACCAGCGTGTCCGCCAATCCGACGAACGCTCGGATCAGCTGCTGTTCGCGGCCGTTCCCCGCCTCATTCATGTTCGTCATCCTTCGACCGCGTCATGGCGGTCACGTGTCCTTGCTGATGTGCAGTCGCCGGGCGACCACGTCCTGGGCCACGTCACCCAGGAGCCGCTGCTCGACGAAGGCCTGGGCGCGCAGGCGCGCGAAGGCGACCGTCACGCTGACCCCGAGCTGGGCCACGACATGCCGGTGGCCTGGTGAATCTCCGCCCGGTTGCCCCACGACTGGTCCCAGGCCTGGTCGTCCCCAGGATCGGTGCGCAGCCCGAGGAGTATCGACGTGGCCGCGTCGGCAGCACTCATCACGTCCCGCAGCTGTGGGTGGCCCAGCGATCCCGGGGCGTGCCGGTACAGGCCCAGCACCCCGAGATCGATGGTGCCCCGCTGCAGCGGTAGCGCGAAGACGGCGTCGACCCCGGCCTGGTCGATGACGGCGTCAGCGTAGATCGGCGACCGGCTCGTCTCCGCGGTGTCGTGCATGTCGGGTATCAGGACCGGCCGGCCGCTCGGCGCCGCCTCCATGCACGCCAGGGTGACTCGCATACAGGTTTTCGCGCACCGTGCTCGCGGTGAACAGTGCGATCGCCGCTCCGTCGATGTCCAGGCCGTCCACGCAGGCCCGGCAGATCTGCCCGGCCAATGTGCGGTCGTCCCGCACGCTGCGGGAGATGGCCCGCAGGGCCCGCGTCACCCCACCCCGCTCAGTCATGTGAGCCGACGGGGACCCGCGGCTGGTCTCGGTTTCCCGGCATCGCTGCTCCGTGGTTGTCCTGAGGACGACACCAGGGATCGGAGCAGCGGGATCGCCATGGCCGCGACTCCACCTGAAGCTGCTGGCCCCGATCTCCGTTGACGGTACCGGCGCCGGGACGGATCGGGCAACGCAGGATCGGCCTCGGGCACCGGCCGACCTACTCGCAGATGCAGCCCCGGGACAGCGATGACGCCACTGTTGCGTTGCAGAACCGCACATCGAGGGCATCATGGGCGTGCCAGGGGTGGGGGCAGGCGGCGCAGGTGTCGTCGGCATCGGCTCCGGCGCCCGTTTCGGGGGGCCCGGTGGCAGTCGTGACGGAATGAGGCTCGGACGTGGTCATCTCGGGTTGTCCAATGGTTGGTGTCGCTGAGGGTGGTTGGTGTCGCTGAGGGTCAGTGCCGGGTCCGGGGCGCACATTGATCGGCGCGGTCGGTCGGGAGGGCGAACAGCGGAGGCAGGAAGCGCAACATCAGCGTCGACCAGGTCAAGTGGGTCAGCATGGGTGCCTGGATGCCACCGGTGACCCGGCGTTGCAGGCCGAACAGGGCACCCATCACGACCGAGGCCAGGACCAGAGCCGGGTTGCGCGTCCCGATCGTGGCCAGCGAGTACACCGCGCTGGACACGATGACAGGGTGCCGGTCGCCGGCGGCCGCATAGACCGCGCCACGGAAGAACACCTCCTCGGCTGCGCCGTTCGCCAGGGTGGTGAGCAGCACGAACGGGCCCGATCCGCGGTCGGCGTAGGTCAGCACGTTCGAGATCGCCCGGTTCAACACCGGGATCTTGCGGGCGGTGAGCGCGCACCCGTAGAACGTCGCGAACGCGCTCGCCCCGATCACCACCGGGATGATCACCGGCCGACGCAGCGTGCCGTCGCGGCCCTGGACCCGGCCCAGGTGGAGCGGACCGGACGCCAGACCGCCTGCGATCCAGGTGGCGGCCACCCCGAGGGTCAGGCCGTAGAACTGTGCGGAACCTGGTCTCGTCGACAATGACGTGCCCAGCAGCCCCGCGCCGGCCACGCTCACCCCGGTCACCACGAGACGTCGATGGCGGACCGCCGAGTCGGACTCGGCCGTCAGGCCAGACCTGGTGGGCCCGACCGCTTGCCGACGAGTCCGGAAGCGCCCGCTACCAGCACTTTCACTGATGAGCCACGCCCGTCCCGGCTCCTGGGGGCACCCCTTGTGGTGGATGTTCGCCTGGTGACTGTTCGCCTGGTGACTGTTCGCCTGATGACTGTTTGCCTGATGACCGTGCGCTTGGTGAATGTGCGCTTGGCGAATGCGCGCGGTCCTTCACGGCGAGCGGCATCCAGATCGTGCGACGGCCACGTACGATGTCGTCGCGCTCGCCCTCGGAAAGGCCTCCCCAGACACCGTAGGGCTCCTGCACCGCCAGCGCATGCCGGCGGCACTGCTCCAGCACCGGACAACCCCGGCACACCTGCTTTGCCATGGCCTCCCGGCGCGTCCGCCCGCGTCGACGCTCGCCCTCGGGATGGAAGAAGAGCTCGCTGTCGACTCCGCGGCAGGCTCCGAGCAACTGCCAGTCCCAGTTGTCCGTGACCGGTTCCGGGAGCCTCCGGATGTTCACCACGTTCATCACCTCGCCCCTGTCGCCGTGCCACTGATCCCCAGGGTCAGGAGCGATGTGTTGAGACAGCAAGCCTGACAGCCTGGGACGACCGTTGTCCATCGTCGGAACGGGCCGGCTCAGCCGCGGGCGGCGAGGCGGGCGAGCCGTCGTGGGGTGGGCCAGCGCACGTCGTGGGCCCACCCGAACCTCTCGAAGATCGCGATGAGGCGGGCGGACATGTCGAGCTGGCCGCGGCCACACCGTGCCGGGCCTGCTACAACCCGATCTCCTATCACGTGGGCTCGGTATGGCCGCACGACACCGCCATCGCCTGTGAGGGCGTGTGCCGCCGGGGTGCCCCTGGCGATCGTCGCGATGTGCTTTGGCCTGCAACCCGACGTGCCGACCGGCACCGTGTCGCTGAAACCCGTGCCGCCGAGGGGGTGCAGCGCCGCAGAGCAGGTCATCACGGCTCCGGGGCGCCGTGATCTGGGCGAGGGCTCACGCCATGATCTGCGGGCCGTCGTCCAGCGGCAGCAGGTCAGGGCGCTTGGGCACGAAGCCCTCGCCGGTCTGGTGGCCCTGGATGCGCCGGCGGACGTAGGGCATCACGAAGTCGCGCATCCAGAGCAGGTCCTCCTGCTTGCGCAGCCGCCACGGCGCCGGCTCGACCTCCGGGAACGGCGTGCGCCAGTCCTCCGACACCGGCTCGCCGAGCGCCTCCAGGACCCGCAGCGACACCCGATGGTGGGCCTCGGGAGTGAGGTGCAGGCGGTCGCTACCCCAGGCCCGTGGGTCAGCCAGCACCGGCATGCCCCACAGGTCGACCACGACGCTGCCGTGCCGCTCGGCACTCGCGCGCACCGACTCGTTGTAACACGCCACCCGGCCACGTAACCGCCGGATGAGCGGGTGCATCCGACCGAGGTCGAAACCGGTGAACACGATGACGGTGGCGCCGGTGGCGGTGATCCGGCCGAGCGCGGCATCGAAGCGGCGCGCGAGATCGCCGGTGTCGCAGGAGAACCGGATGATGTCGTTGCCGCCGCCGCAGAACGCGACCAGGTCGGGGCGCAGCCGCTCCGCCGCGGGCACCTGGTCGTCGACGACCTGGTCCATCAGCTTGCCGCGCACCGCAAGATTCGCGTACCGGAATGCGGGTCGCCGTGCCCCGATCCGCTCGGCAACGCGATCGGCCCACCCGCGAGGTGTGCCGTCCGCGCGCCAGTCGTCGAGACCTTCGGTGAAGCTGTCGCCGATCGCCACGAAGCTGTTCCAGGTGCCGATGGCGACCGCCTCCTTCGTTCATGTTCAATTCACCGGTTGGTCGGGGGTTGAACGTCCCAACATTACCCAACGGACGCCTCGAGGCCAGGGGTGATCGATCGATCCCCGTAGGGCACCCTTGCCGGTATGGCTCCCGGCTCCGAACCCCCGCCGAGGGTCGCCGAACCATCGCTGCGGGAGATCCTCGGCGGGCGCGGCGGCGCGCTGGACGCGTCCGTGCCCGTGATCGTCTTCGTGCTCGGCTGGTCGGTCGCCGAGACCGCGGGTGCCAATCAGGCCGTCGCCTGGGGTGCGGGGGCGGCTGTGCTGGGCGCCGTGGCGGTCGGCGCGGTCCGGCTGGCTACCGGCCGCCGTCCGCGGGCGGTGCTGCTGGGCCTGCTCGGGGTGGCGGTGGCGGCGTCGGTCGCCCTCTACACCGGTCGTGCCGTCGACTTCTTCCTCGTGCAGATGGCCGGCAACGCCGCCAGTGCCCTCCTCTGGGCGGTGTCGATCGTGGTCCGCTGGCCGCTGCTCGGTCTTGTCGTCGGCATCGCGCTCGGTCAGCGCACCCGGTGGCGCCGGGATCCCCACCTCCTGCGCGGGTACCAGCGGGCCAGCTGGGTCTGGGTCATGCAGTACGTTCTGCGGCTCGCCGTGTTCATCCCGCTCTACCTGGCCGGCGCGGTGGTCGCGCTGGGGATCGCCCGCGTCGCGTTGACCGGGCCACTGATCATCGCCTGTGTGGCGCTGTCGTGGCCGGTGCTCCGGTCGGCGCTGCCGCCGGGTCACGGCGGGGCGCGGCATCCACTGGAATGCGGGGTACCCAGAGGTGAAGACAATCACGATATGTGATCATCTGAAGGTTGCCGGGCGTCGGATGCGGTGAGCGGGGGTCGGACCGATCCCCGAGTTGCGGAGCGAACAGGAGCCATGCCAGAACTTCAGCGCACCTTGTCCCAGTCCGCTCCGCGGCACCGTCACTACTGCCGCGGTAGCCGTGACCGCAGGGCTGCCGCGGCGGCCCGTGGATCCTCGGCCTCGGTGATCACGCGCACCACGACGACGCGTTCCGCGCCGGCTGCGAGCACCTCGTCGAGACGGTCGTGGTCGATGCCACCGATGGCGAACCACGGCCGGCAGCGCTCGCGAGCGGCGACGATGCGCACCAGATCCAGGCCCGGGGCGGGACGGCCGGGTTTGGTCGGTGTCGGCCAGCACGGCCCGACACAGAAATAGTCGACCCCCGGTTCGCCGGCGGCGACCTCCGTTTCGGCCGCATTGTGCGCGGAGCGACCGACCACGACCCCGTCGCCGACGATCGTGCGCGCCCACGGCACCGGCAGGTCGTCCTGGCCCAGATGCAGCACGTCCGCGCCGGCGGCCAGCGCGACGTCGGCCCGGTCGTTCACGGCGAGCAGCGCACCGTGGCGGGTGCAGGCCTGGGCCAGGACCTCCAGGGCGGCGAGCTCGGCGCGGGCCTCCAGCGGGCCGTCCGGGCCCTTGTCCCGCAGCTGGACGATGTCCACCCCACCCGTGAGCACCGCGTCGGCGAACTCCGCGAGGTCACCACGGTCGCGGCGGGCGTCGGTGCACAGGTAGAGCCGCGCGGTGGCCAGCCGGGTACGCAGGGTGTCTGCGTCGAGTCCTGGCACGGGTTCGCACCCTACGCGGGGCGTAGGGTGGACCGCAGGTAGCGCACGGGAGCCCGGCGCCTGGTTTCCAGGCACAGCGGGCTGAGAGGGGATCCAGCGATCCCGACCGTCGAACCTGACCCGGGTCATGCCGGCGCAGGGAGCGGAAGGTGGCGATGACAAGCAGATCACGGTTGCTGGTGCTCGGCGCCGGTGTGATCGGGTTGAGCTGCGCCTGGCGCGCGGCGTGCGACGGCTGGGCGGTCACGGTGCTCGACCCCGCTCCCGGGTCCGGCGCGTCCTGGGTGGCCGGCGGGATGCTGGCACCGGTCACCGAGGCGTGGCCCGGCGAGGAGCGCCTGCTCGCCCTCGGCGTCGCCTCCGTCCATCGATGGCCCTCGTTCGCGGCCGATCTGGCAGCGGCCGCGGGACGCCCGGCCGGGTTGAGCACCGAGGGCACGGTCGTCGCCGCAACCGGATCCGGCGATCGTGGTGAGCTCGACGCGCTGGCCGCGCACCTGGCCCGGCTGGACCGCCCGGTCCAGCGGCTGACCGGGCGCGAGCTACGCCGGCTGGAGCCCGCCATCGGCCCGGACGTCCGCGGCGGGCTCTCCGTCCCCGACGACCTCGCGGTCGACAACCGGGCCCTGCTCACCGCGCTGCGGGTCGCCGCCGAGCGGGCCGGCGCGGTCTTCGAGGCCAGGGCTGCGCGACTGGCGCTCGACGACGGCGAACGGATCATCGGAGTGCGCTGCACCGAGGGGCCCGATGTCGCCACCGACGCCGTGCTGGTGTGTGCCGGGGCATATTCCGGTGCCGTGCACCCGGTGCTCCACGGGCTGGTCCGGCCGGTCAAGGGCGAGATCCTGCGGCTGGCGCACCGCGCGGGGGCGTTCCCCCCGCCGCGGCGCACCGTGCGCGCTCTGGTGGACGGTCGGCCGATCTACGCGGTGCCGCGCGGGGTCGGAGCCCACGGACGTGTCGTCGGCGCCGCGCGTTCGGGACGCGCCGACGGCGCCGCGCCCAACGGACGCGCGGGCGATGTTTCGCGTGCCGGCCTCGTCATCGGGGCCACCCAGGCCGAGACGGGCTTCGACACCGAGGTCACCGTGGCCGGAGTGCGCGACCTGCTCCGCGACGCCGAGCGAGTCCTGCCGGGCATCGCGGAGTATGCGCTGGTGGAGTCCGCGGCCGGACTGCGTCCCGGTAGCCCGGACAACCTCCCGCTGATCGGTGCGCTCGGGCCGCACGGATTGTTCGTGGCCACCGGTCATCACCGCAACGGCATGCTGCTGGCCCCGATCACCGCCGACGCGGTGGTCGCACTGCTGGGTGGAGAGCCGGTGCCCGGCCCCGTGCGGTCCGCCGACCCCCATCGTTTCGATACCCGGACCCTCTGCGAGGAGGTGGCGGGTGTTCGTGTGGATCAACGGTGAACGCCGCGAGCTACCGGCCGGCGCGGGGGTGCACGACGCGCTGGCCGCACTCGACGCACCGGAGACCGGCGTGGCTGTCGCCGTCGACGGTGAGGTGGTACCGCGTGCGGACTGGTCGGCCACCGATCTGGCCGAGGGCGCGCACGTCGAGGTGCTCACCGCCGTGCAGGGAGGCTAGGGAGGCTGATGACCATCGAAGAACTGCTTGCCGGTTCGAGCATGGACACCGACCAGCTGGTGGTCGCCGGGCGCAAGATCCCGTCACGGCTGATCATGGGTACGGGTGGGGCGACGAACCTGGAGATCCTGGAGCGTGCCCTCGTCGCGTCCGGCACGGCATTGACCACCGTCGCGATGCGCCGGGTCGACGCTGTCACCGGCACCGGGGTGCTCGACCTGCTACGCCGGTTGGAGGTCGAGGTGCTGCCCAACACCGCAGGTTGTCGCACCGCCGCCGAGGCCGTGTTGACCGCCCGGTTGGCCCGAGAGGCGCTGGGGACCGACCTCGTCAAGCTCGAGGTCGTCGCCGACGAGCGCACGCTGCTGCCCGACCCCATCGAGCTGCTCGACGCCGCTGAACAGCTCGTCGACGCCGGGTTCGTCGTACTGCCCTACACCAACGACGATCCGGTGTTGGCGCGCAGGCTGGAGCAGGTCGGGTGTGCGGCTGTGATGCCGCTGGGCTCGCCCATCGGCACCGGACTGGGCATTCGCAACCCGCACAACATTGCGATGATCGTCGAGGCCGCCGGGGTGCCGGTGGTGCTCGACGCCGGGATCGGCACGGCGTCCGAGGCCGCGCGGGCGATGGAGCTGGGGTGTGACGCAGTGCTGCTGGCAACCGCGGTCACCCGCGCCGGTGACCCCGAGCGGATGGCGCTCGCCATGCGGCTGGCGGTGCAGGCCGGACGGGCGGCGCGGCTGGCGGGGCGGATCCCGCGGCGGTACTGGGCGCAGGCGTCGTCGCCGGATCCGGACGTCTGAGGGCCAGGTACTCGTCCATGGCGTCGGGTGTGCTCCGCGGCGGGTCATGACGGCTCCGGCAGGTCACCCTCCACGCGTGTCCTCGACCCGCGCGCGCCCCCGGAGAACATCTGCGGCTCTGCACTACCCTGGTCTCCCCGAATCCCTCAGGAGGGCCGATGACGGCTGAGCAGGACACGACCCCGGGCTTCCCGGATCGCCGGCACATTGATCTCTCCCGCGATCCCACACCGGGTGTGCCGGATCACGCCGCCGCGGAGGGCGCCCCGTTGCACCCGCTGATCGACCTCTCCCGCGATCCCACACCGGGTGTGCCGGATCATGCCCTCCCCGACGACGACCCGACCTCCGAGGTCCTCGGCGCCGAACTCGACTGAACCGTTGTGCACGATGACGTGGACGAACGCGCGCGTGGCGGCAGCGCTGCTGGCCAACCTGCTGGTCGCAACCTTGCTGGTGACCGGCTGCGGCGCCGAACCGGCGATCCCGCCCCCCGGCGCTCCGGCGGATGCCGGTACACCGTCATCGGCGCAGGTGCCCACCGGTGAGCCCCGAGCACTTCCCATCTACTACGTCACCGACACGCCGGCCGGTTTCCGGCTGTACCGCGAGTTCCATCGGGTCACCACGGCCGATCCGGCCAGTGATGCGGTGCGCGAGATGCTCGCCGAACCGACCGGGGAGGACCCCGACTACCGCACGCTCTGGCCGGCCGGCACGGCGCTGCGTGTTCCCGTCACCGCGGAGAACGCCATGATCACAGTGGACCTGACGTCCGAGGCGTCAGGTCCCGCGATGATCGGTAGTGAAGCGGCGGAGCTCACCGTGCAGCAGCTCGTGTTCACCGTCCACGGTGCGTTGCAGTCCACCGACCCGGTCCGGCTGCTGGTGGACGGGGCACCGGTGGCTGAGTTGTGGGGATCGGTGCCGACCGCCGACCCGGTGCGGCGCGCGGACCAGTACGCCGTGCGGTCCCTGGTGCAGATCGACGCTCCCGCACATGGCGCCCGGGTCGGGCGGACGGTCGAGGTGTCCGGCGAGGCTGCGGTGTTCGAGGCCACGGTGCCGTGGGAGATTCTACGCGGCGACACCGTGGTGCGGTCCGGGTTCACGATGTCCGCGCAGGGCCAGCGGTTCGCCCCGTTCTCGTTCACGGTGACCCTCGAGCCGGGGGAGTACATGCTTCGGGTGATGGAGGACGACCCGTCCGACGGCGAGGGCCGCCCGCCGTTCACCGACAACAAAACGATCACAGTGACCGGCTGACCCGCTCCGCGTTCTCCCCCGGACGAACGGCACGTTCGTCCGGTAGGACTGGACGAGAGTGCCGTTCGTTCGGCAGCAACGATCTGCCGGCGACACTGGTGGCTCAGCCCGGCGGGATGGTGGGGGCCCGTAGTCCCAGGGATGCCAGTTCCAGGGCCGCCAGCCGACCGACCACCGCCCGGTCCTCGTGCCGCCACGCCGCGGCCGGATCGGGGGAAACGGAGAGCAGCTGCCGGATCGGGAGTCGGGTCATCGCCCGCAGCGCGAGCAGGTCGGTGTCCACCCTGCGGGCTGCGATCGCGGACCCGGCCGCCCTCGCGTAGCGCACCCGCAGGAGGAGCCAGATCAGCACTACCGGCACCGCGGCGAGCAGCACGATCCCCACAGCTGCTCCGAGAGCGACCGCGGAGACCGCCTCGACCTGTCCGCGGCCGGCCTCGGCCAGCGACTCACCGGCCCCGGTGCCGGTGGCGAACGCCCGGGCGAGATCGTCACCCACGAACGGCACGCCGCCCGCGGTGCGGGCCGCGTCGTCGAACGTGCCGCGGATCGCGTCGCCGGAATCCACGAGGGCCCTGCCCGGCGCCTCGAGCTGTCCGATCAACGCGCGCGCTGCCTGTGCGACGGTGACGCACACCGCGACCCACCCCAGAACCAGGACGTCGGCCAGCAGTTGGGCGCCCGCTCGGCCCGGTCGTTCCGCGTAGAACCGCATGCCAAGGGAGCGTACGGTGTAGATCCCGCGGTGTTCACCGTGCCGGTGATGGCCGTGGTGGTGCGACGGAGTGCGGGCGAGGGTCGACGTCCGCCGTGCGGCTCGTCGTCGAGAACCCGCTCGGTGCGACGTCGGTCGAGCTGTCCCGGCTCTCAGTCAGCTGACGTGGATGGGGCCTTCTCGGTCGGCCAGGCGGGCGCCGGCGCCACCCCGGTCTTGGGCGATCATCTCCGCGGCGATCGAGACGGCGGTCTCCTCGGGGGTTCTTGCGCCGAGGTCCAGGCCTATCGGGCTGGACATTCGGGCGATCTCGGTGTCGGTCACGCCGATCTCGCGCAGCCGCTCGATGCGGTTGTCGTGCGTGCGGCGGGAGCCCATCGCGCCGATGTAGGCCACCTCTGGCAGGCGCAGAGCCACCTCGAGCAGCGGGACGTCGAACTTCGGGTCATGGGTGAGGACACAGAGCACTGTGCGCTTGTCGATCCTCCCGGCCGCTGCCTCAGCGGCGAGGTAGCGGTGCGGCCACTCGAGCATCACCTCGTTCGCGCTCGGGAACCGGGACACGGTGGCGAAGACCGGTCGGGCGTCGCAGACCGTGACCCGGAACCCGAGGAAGGTGCCGATCTTCGCGACGGCGGCGGCGAAGTCGATCGCCCCGAAGACGATCATGCGCGGCGGCGGGGCGAAGGACTCGACGAACACGTTGAGGCACTCGCCGCGGCGCTGGCCGTCCACCCCGTAGACGAGCGTTGCGTTGCGGCCCGAGTCGAGCAGGCCGCGGGCGTCGTCGCGAATGGCGGCGTCCAGCCGGGCCGAGCCGGTGGCACCGTCGACCCGGTCGGGCCAGACGACCAGCCGCTTGCCGAGCCGCTCCGACGGCCCGGTGACGACCGTGGCGACCGCGACCGGGGACTCGCCGCGGACCGCCTCGGCCACCTGCCCTAGCTGGGCGTAGGTCTCGGGGTCGACCTTCTCGACGAAGATGTCCAGGATGCCACCGCAGGTCAGCCCGACGGCGAACGCGTCGTCGTCGGAGACCCCGTAGTGTTGCAGCACCGGGCGGCCCTCGCACAGCACCTGTCCGCCGAGCTCGTACACCGCGCCTTCGACACAGCCGCCGGAGACGCTGCCCACGGCCTCGCCCGCGGGGCCCACGAGCATCGACGCGCCGGGCTGGCGGGGGGCCGAGCGGAAGGTGCGGACGACCGTGGCCAACGCCGAGGTCTCGCCTTTGCTCCACCAGGCCTCGAGCTGATCCAGCACGTCACGCATCGCTTATCACCTCGAGCAGCTTCTCCAGGGTGGCCCTGGCTGTGCCCGGCCAGCAGGTCGTCCAAGTATGGGAGGACAGCCACCATCTCACCCTGCACCGGGGCGTAGCCATCCTTACCAGCGTGCGGATCGACCCACATGAGCGGTCAGCGAGGCGGCTCAACCGGTCCATCTCGTCCAGGGCGGTGCGGAACCTCGTCCAGGGCGGTGCGGAACGCGGCCATCCGGAGGGTGGGTGAGTCCGCACCGGGACCGCGCCCGTGACCGGGGCGTCGCCGGCCGGGAGCGATCGTTCACCGACCCGGCATGACGAAACGGGCCCTGGAGCCACTGGGGTGGTCTGAGGTCCGGTCGGCAGTAGTGCGGCGCCGACATCGAAATGTCATACACTTCGACAATACTTCCGGATTGAATGAAAAAACACCGTCGTGATCCCTCCGTGATTGCACTGGTGCTGACCTGGGGCGATACCGGTCCGATCTATCGGGCGGCTTCTTTCCGGGGCATGCATCACCCGTTTGGGGTTACCCGTTCTCGCTCTCGGCTCGTAGCGTCTGTCTCCAGTCGGACCGAGAGGGTTCGGCCGAAAATTCATCCGGACTGTCGCGCCAGGTCCTGTCCCGCGCGGTTCCGGTTCGTCGAGATGAAGACGGGACAGGGGCCGAGGCGGCCATTCCGAAGTTCAGTGATGATCTTCAGAATGGTAACTGGACCGGCCGACACGGGCATCCCTGCTGCCCGACTGAGCTGTATGTCATCCTCGACAGCGCGAACGGGAGATTACCAAATGACTTCTCGACCTGCATTCTTCAAGGGCCGATTTCTCGCACGGCTGGCTATCGTCGGCGCAGTCGCGATCAGTGCACCACTCGCCGTCGCGGGTACCGCCACCGCGGCTTCCGGGTCCGTCTGGGACAGGCTCGCCCAGTGCGAGAGCGGTGGCAGATGGAACATCAACACCGGAAACGGCTACTACGGTGGCCTGCAGTTCAGCCCCCGCACTTGGCGGGCCTTCGGCGGCACCGGTAGCGCCAGCAACGCCAGCCGTGCTCGGCAGATCGCCGTCGCCGAGCGTGTTCTCGCCGTCCAGGGCTGGGGCGCCTGGCCGTCCTGCTCGCGGAAGATCGGTGTTCGGGGCCGTTAGGCGGAGTCGACCAAGGCGGGCAGCACCCAGGACCGGAAGTCGTCGGCAGAACGGTCGTCGGATGACGACGACTAGCCAGTGTGGCACCGCATGAGTTCATCAGGGTCTGGATCACGCCGCCAGCTTCGTGATCATTGATCGGGAACGCAGAGCCGCATCCCGTGCGGTTCCCTGTACCGAGATGCTGATCTTGACAGGCCGCCGCGACTCCGGCGATAGCGTGATCATCGGTTGGGAACCGGGAACCGCACACAGCACCGCTGACGGTACCCAAACATCGATCAGCGCTCGGCGCCTTCCTCCGCCCACCGGGATCCTCGCACCACCTCCAGGAGGGTCCTACGACGCTCCCGACGGAGACGATTCAGTAGCCCCAGCTCGGGGTTCTGCGTGCGGTCGCTCAGGTCGAGTTGACCCACTCGTCGGTGCCGTCGGCGAACGCCTGGTGCTTCCAGACCGGCAACCGGCGTTTCACCTGTTCGACGAGTTCGGCGCAGGTCGCGAAGGCCTCGCGTCGGTGATCGGCGGCCACCGCGCATGCCAGCGCGACCTCCCCGATCTCCAGGCGCCCCACCCGGTGACTGATCGCCACCGCGCGAACACCCTGAGACCTGGCCGCGACGTCGGCCGCGACCTCGGCGACGATCTTCGTCGCGGTGGGATGAGCGCTGTACTCCAGCCCGCGCACCGGGCGTCCACCGTCATGGTCGCGCACCACCCCGGCGAACGTCACGACCGCCCCGGCGGCGGCTTGCTCCACCAGCGCCGCGTGCTCGGCGACGTCCAGCGGCTCCTCGCCGACGCTTGCGCGCAGCACCGCGGCGCTGTGTCGGTCAACCGGTGCAGTCATGTGTGGTCGCCTCCTCGTAGCTGGTCGACGGCGTGGTCGAGGACGCCGGCGAGCACTGTCAGACCGTCGCGAACCCCTCCTGTCGATCCGGGTAGGTTCACCACGAGGGTCCGCCCGGCCACGCCGGCCACGCCCCGGGAGAGCACCGCGGTGGGCACCGTGGGGGCGCCCACCGCGCGGATCGCGTCGGCCAGCCCGGTCACCTCGTAGTCGAGCAGGCGTCGGGTCACGTCGGGGGTCGCGTCGGTCGGTGAGATCCCGGTGCCGCCCGTGGTGATCACCACGTCGACGCCGTCCGCCATCGCGGCTCGCAACGCCGCACCCACCGGCTCACCGTCGGGCACCACGGCGGCATCGGGGACGTCGAAGCCCTGCTCGCGCAGCCAGGTCACGATCAGTGGGCCACCGCGGTCCGGGTAGACCCCGGCGGCGGCCCGGTTCGACGCGGTGACGACGCGGGCCCGCCGCGCGGGAGTGTCCGGGGGGTGATCGGGGGGCTTCGGAGGGTGTTCGGGGGGCGGAGCCCCCGGAGGGCCCGCGTTCACGACCGGTCCTCGGGGCGGGTCCAGCTCCCGGCCTTGCCGCCGTCCTTGCGTTCCACCCGCACCCCGTCGAGTACCGCGGCCGGGTCGACGGCCTTGACCATGTCGTGCAGCGTCAGCCCGGCCACGGCGACCGCGGTGAGCGCCTCCATCTCGACGCCGGTGCGGTCGGTGGTGCGCACCGTGGCCCGGATGCGCACCTGCGCGCCGTCGGGTTCCAGATCGAGCGCGACGCCGCTCACGGCGATCGGGTGGCACAGCGGGATGAGGTCGGGGGTGCGTTTGGCGCCCATGATCCCGGCGATGCGCGCGGTGGCCAGCGCGTCGCCCTTCGGGAGGCCGTCGCGGCGCAGCAGTTCGACGACCTCCAAGGTGGTGCGCAGGATGCCCGTGGCCACCGCGCTTCGTGCGGTGGCCACCTTGCCGGTGACGTCCACCATCCGGGCGGCCCCGGCGGCGTCCACATGCGTCAAGTCCACAACCCCGACCCTACGTGCCACCAGATCCCACCCCACCCGCGACATGAGCCCACCCACAACATGAGCCCCTATCCGCGACCAGGCTCACCGGGCGCGGAAGGCTGCCAGCTGTTCGGGGGTGTCCACGTCGTCGGGGTCGGCCAGGTCCGCGCAATCCACCAGGCGTAGTGCCGGGTGGTCGGCCAGGTAGGTGCGGACGCCCGCGTCGCCGATGGCCGCGGCGCGGACGCCGACCCAGTGCGACCGCCCGATGAGCACGGGGTGCGCCGGGCGGCCGGCGTATGCCGCGCGCAGCAGGACATCCGTCCCGGCTCCGGCCCCGACCAGGCGGGCGACCGCGGACCCCGTAACCCCCGGCAGGTCGACCAGGTGCACCACGGCGGCGTCCGGTTCGGGTTCCAACTCCTCGAACGCGGCGAGCCCGGCCCGCAACGATGCTCCCATGCCCTCTGCCCAGTGCGGTGCGATCACCGCGTGCACCCCTGCGGGCAGCACGGCGCGCACGGCTGCGGCAGTCGCCCCGAGGACCACCAGCAGCGGGGCGCAACCGCCGTCGGCGAGCACGCGCAGGGACCGACGGACCAGCGGCTCACCGGCCAGTTCGACGAGCGCCTTGGGCTGCCCCATCCGCCGGCCGGCCCCAGCGGCGAGCAACAGTCCGGCAGGCACGACTACTGGTTGATCTCCGTCACCGGATGCACGTAGGGCACCTGCTCCACCGGGAACTCCACGTCGCCGAACGGGGACAGCGCGCCCTGGGTCGGGCTCGCGAGCTCACTGACCGGATGCTCGCCGTCGGGTAGCTGGGGCCACGTCGGATCGATCCGGCCCGGGCTCAGCGGCTTGGCCACGGTGACCTCCTCATGGGTCGGTGCTCACGGTCGTTGTTGCCGCCGAGTATCCCGCATCCGGGTGCGACTACCGTGGACGGTCTATGCACATCCCGCTGGTCGACTGGCTGCGCGCCCAGGACGACGAGACGCTCGCCGCCCTGCTCCGGTGCCGGCCCGACCTCGCGGTGCCGCCACCGGCGGGCCTCACGGTGCTGGCGACCCGCGCCGGCATTCGGGCATCGGTACACCGCGCGTGCGACGACCTCGACACCGTCACCCTGGCCGTCCTCGAGGCGCTCGTCGTGGCCGACGCCGACAAAGCCCCCGTCGCACCGGCCGAGGTGCGTCGCCTCCTGGGGTCCGACGTCGGTGCCGCCACCGTCGCGGAGTCCCTCACCGTGCTCCGGCAGCGGGCGCTGGTGTGGGGCTCGCCCGCTGGGAACACCGATGACTGCCTGCACCTCGTGCGGGCCGGCCGCGACGTGGTGCCCCGCTACCCCGCCGGCCTCGGGCGGGTCGTGGCCGGCCCGGCCGGTTCCAGCGCGCTGCCCGAGCTGTTGGCCGCCGTCGACCCCGACGAGCGGCGTGTGCTCGACGCGCTCGCCAACGGACCGCCGATCGGACGCAGCCGCACCGGCTCGGACCCGACCAGTGCGGTGAGCCGGCTGCTCAGCCGCGGGTTGCTGCTGCGGGTGGACCCGGAGACGGTGGAGCTGCCCCGCCAGGTTGGCCTGGCGCTGCGCGGCGCCCGCCCACTCGGTGCCATCGCCGCCTCGCCACCCGAGCTGCGGTCCCATGCCCGCGGCGCCGAGGTGGTGGACGGTACGGCCGGTGGTGCCGCGCTCCGTGTGCTGCGCCAGGTCGAGCTGCTCGTCGCCTTCTGGGGCCGCACCCCGCCCCCGGCCTTGCGTTCGGGCGGCCTGGGGGTGCGGGAGCTGCGCCGGGTCGCCCGGGAGATCGACGCCGACGAGTCGGTCGCCGCGCTGCTGGTGGAGCTCGCCGTCGGGGCCGACCTGGTCGGGGCCAGCGACGGTCCGAGTTCGGAGTGGATGCCCACGACCAGCGCTGACCTGTGGGTGACGGGCGGCCCGGAGCTGCGTTGGTCGCTGCTTGCCCGGTCGTGGTTGGAGCTGCCCCGGTTGCCCGGGCTGGTCGGGCGCCGCGACGAGGCCGGCCGGCCGATCGCGGCGCTGTCGGATGCCGTGCGCCGGCCGCTTGCCCCGCGCGACCGGCGTCGGATCCTCGGCGGGCTCGCTGAGCTGCCGCCCGGCACGGCAGTCGGTTCGCCTGCCGCGCTGGCCGATGTGCTCGCCTGGCGGGCGCCGCGCCGCGGGGGACGGCTGCGCGACGAGGTCGTCACCTGGGTGCTGGCGGAGGCCACCGCGCTCGGGGTGGTCGCGCTCGACTCGCTCTCCGCTCCCGGTCGGGTGCTGTTGACCGATCCCACCGGCCTCGTCGCCGCGCTGCGCGCGACCTTGCCCGACCCGGTCGACCACGTGCTGCTCCAGGCGGACCTCACCGCCGTCGCCCCCGGCCCGCTGGAGCCCGAGCTCGCCCGGGAGCTCGATCTGGTGGCCGACGTCGAGTCCGCGGGCGGGGCGACCGTCTACCGGTTCACCGAGGCCACCGTCCGCCGCGCGTTGGATGCCGGGCGCAGTGCCGCGGACCTGCACGAGCTGCTCGTCCGGCGCTCGGCCACCCCGGTGCCGCAGGGCCTCACCTACCTCGTCGACGACATCGCGCGGCGCCACGGCCGGTTGCGCGGGGGGATGTCGTCGTCGTTCCTGCGCTCCGACGACGAGGTGCTCATTGCCGAGGTACTCGCGAATCCCGAGACCGTGGGTTTGGAGCTGCGCCGGATCGCCCCTACGGTGGCGGTGTCGCCGCTGCCCCTCGCGGAGCTGCTCGACGGCCTGCGCGGGGCCGGGTTCAGCCCTGCGGCCGAGGACACCGGCGGTGTGGTGCTCGACCTCGCCGACCGTGGCCGGCGGACCACCTCGCGTCGCCGGGTCGAGCGCGGCGGGCCGCCGCCCGAACCTGATGCCGGGCAGCTCGCCGCCCTTGTCGCGCGGATGCGAGCCGGCGATGCGCTGGTCGGGGTACGGCGCGGGGCCACCGCGGCGGCGGCCGGTGGCAACGGGGGCGGATCCGCGCTGGACACCCTGCGCCGGGCCGCGCAGGACGGACGCGCCGTGTGGATCGGCTTCGTCGACGGGCACGGGGTGGCCGGCGAACGGGTGTTTGAGCCGCTGAGTATCGGTAGCGGTGTGGTCGAGGGCCGTGACAGCATGGACGGCGCACTCCACCGGGTACCCCTGCACCGGATCACGTCGATAGCCCTGGTCGAGCAGTGACGCCGCACGGGGCCCCTGATCCGGGCAGACGTCACCTCACTGCTAAAGCCGGCGGAGCCCGCTCAGCACCCGCTCCATCAGTGCGAGATCAGGCGCGTTGCCGGCACTGCTGGCCGTCTGGTGCACGGTGACCACGCCGATGCCGGCCATGTCACCCAGCAGCACCCGGGCCACGCCGAGCGGCAGCGACATCAGCGCGGCGACCTCGGCAACCGAACGGGTCTGCGAACACAGGTGCGCCACCGTGCGATGCTCGACCTGCAACGTGCCCATCTGCTCGCGGCCGCGCTGACTGGTGGATACCAGCGTCTCGATCGCCAGGTCGAAGCCGGACTTCGTGCGGCCGCGCGTCCAGGCGTATGGCCGCACCGCAGCAGCCATGTCGGGCAGCGCCTGCTCCGGCTCCGGCGGGTGCATCTCGATCGGGCCCGTGGGTGGCCCGGGCAGGGACGCGTCGGGTCCGACCGCGGCTGGGTCCGCGTCCGCCGTCTCCGGCTCTGTGTCCATGTCCTCCTCGCGCCGCCGACCCCAGCGCCGACGCCTGGAGGAGCGTCCGGAGTCGAGGCTGAAACCGTTCATCACGTCGGCGAATGATGGCTCCGGGGGTTGCCGAAGCTCGTCGTCAGGACCGGAGGACATCGGTCTCACCTACCTCTACCGATCGTGGTGACGGGTGGCGCGGGGTAGTGCTCGGCGGGCATCAGCCGTCGAATGATCCTTGCAGTTCTGCGCGCAGTTCGGGAGTCAGAAGTCGGCCGACACGGTCGACCAACAGGGTCATCTCGTACCCGATCAGGCCGATGTCACAGCTGGGTGAGGCCAGCACGGACAGGCATGACCCGTCGCTGATCGCCATCAGCAGCACGATTCCACGATCCATCTCGACCACGGTCTGGACCACACCACCTGCGTCGAAACAACGTGCCGCCCCCTGGGTGAGGCTGATCAGCCCCGACGACACCGCGGCGAGCTGGTCGGCGCGATCTCGGGGGAGCCGGTCGGAGCTGCTGAGCAGCAGCCCGTCGGCCGACACCACGATGGCGTGTGCGACACCGGGTACCTGCTCGGCGAAGTTGTTGACCAGCCACCCGAAGCTGCTCGGCGGCGCGGACGATGGGTTCACCTGTGCTCCTTGGGGTCGTGGTGCCGGTGAGCACCGTGCCCGGATGTCATCGGCCGCTCCGCTCCGGCTTTGTCGCCGGCCTGGAGGGGCCGGGCTCTGGCGAATCGCACACAGGATTGGATCGGTCGAATGCAGGCTGAACAGAGTACTTCGCGGCGTCCTGGCCGAGGGTCTGTGTCACGTTCTCCACCTCGCGCAGCAATGTGCTCTTCCCGTTGGTGACCTGAAAAAGGTAGTTGTTCGCGATGACCTGCCGGTTCTCGTCAAGCTTCACCGGGCCCTGCGGTGTGTCGAACCTGGCGGCGGACAGTGCCTCGCGGAACGAGGTCTGGCGGCCCGCGACATCGCCACCGGTGGACTCCATCGCCTTCAGCGTGGCTTTCATCGCCACGTAGTACAGGACGTCGGCGAAGCCGGGCGGTGCGGAGTCGGGGTAGTACTGCTTGAGTGAGGCCGCGTACCGCCGGTACTCGGGGGTGTTCAGCACCGCGACGGGACCGGCCGAAACGGTCCCGTCGACCCGCTTGCCGAGCTGGGAGATGATCGCTGGGTCGACGGTGAGGCTGCCCGCGATGATGGGCAGGTCCGGCCGGCCGGTGAACTCGTCGAGCTGACGGATGAAGGTCACGGTGTCCGTGCCGCCGAGGGCCACGTACACCGCGTCGACGTCCTTGGGGATCAGGCTGATGTACGACGCGAAGTCGTTGGTGCCCAGCGGCATCCAGACCCGCTTCTCCACCGTGCGTCCTTCGCCGCAGAACTCGGTCAGGAACCCGCCGACCTGGTCGTAGGGGAACGAGTAGTCCTCCGCGACCGTCGCGATGTTGTCGTAGCCCTGCTCGACGGCGTACGTGCCGAGCCCCGCCATCCACTGCGTGCCATCGGTGGAGAACCGGAAGACGTTGGGCACCGGGTCGCGCAGGGTCATGTTCTGTGCCGCGGCTGAGCCGTTGACCAGCGTGACGTCCGGGGCGGAGATCATGTAGTTCTTCACGGCCAGGCCCTCGTCGCCCGAGGTCGGGCCCACGATGACGTCGACCCCGCGCTCCTCGACCAGCCGCCGCGCAGCGTTCACCGCGATGTCCGGCGAGAGGTGGTTGGAGCCCTCGATGGACAGCTCGATCGGTTTGCCGGCGATCGTCGCACCCGTGACCGTATCCAGCGGACCGGTGCCGGTCAGGGTGCCGCCTGCTTCGAGCAAAGCGAGTTTGGCTCCCTGGTTCGCGGCCTCGCCGAAGGGCTTGAACGGTCCCTCCAGGGCCGAGAGCAGACCGATCCGGATCACCGAGGGGTCATCGACCGGAGCGCCGACCAGATCCGGATCCGCGCCGCATCCGGTGACGAGCACCGCACCCATGGCCACCGCGACGGCCAGGTAGCGCCCACGGTGGCCGGTACCGATCCGGTCAGCGCGCGTTCGCCGACGCGGCGTGTCCTGCCCGGTGACGTGCTCGGTCATCGGGCGCCTGTGGTCGCCCAGTGGTGCATGGCGTGTTGGACGAGGGAGATGAGGGTGTGTTTGGTGGATTCACGGTTGCGGGCGTCGCAGGTGGTGATGGGGGTGGTGGGGGCGATGGACATGGCTTGGCGGACATCGTTCATGTGGTGGGCCTGTTGCCCGTTGAAGCAGTTGAGGGCGACGATGTAGGGGAGATTGCGGTCTTCGAAGAAGTCGATGGCGGCGAAGGAGTCGGCGAGGCGTCGCGTGTCGACGAGGACGACAGCGCCGATGGCGCCGCGCACGAGGTCGTCCCACATGAACCAGAAGCGGTGCTGGCCGGGGGTACCGAAGAGGTAGAGGATGAGGTCGCTGTCGAGGGAGACGCGGCCGAAGTCCATGGCGACGGTGGTGGTGGCCTTGTCGGGGGTGGCGGTGAGATCGTCGGTGCCGGCGCTGGCTTCGGTCATAACGGCTTCGGTGGTGAGGGGGACGATCTCGGAGACGGAGCCGACGAAGGTGGTCTTGCCGACGCCGAAGCCGCCGGCGACGACGATCTTGGCTGAGGTGGTGGCTGCGGTGGCGATGCCGCCGGGGCGGCGCCTGCTAGAAGCGACGGAGTCCACTGGACGCTCTCTTCCGATTCTTCAGCGCAGGACCGAGCCCTGAAGCTCGGTTCGCAGTTCGGGGGTCAGGAGCTGGCCGACGCGGTCGACCAGCAAGGTCATCTCATAGCCGATCAAGCCGATGTCGCAGGTGGGTGACGCCAGAACCGCCAGGCAACTCCCGTCGCTGATCGACATCAGCGCGACGATGCCGTACTCCATCTCGATGATCGTCTGGATCACGCCGCCGGCTTCGAAGCACCGGGCGGCGCCTTGCGCGAGGCTGATGACGCCCGAGGTGATTGCGGCCAGCTGGTCGGCGCGGTCCCGCGGTAGCCGGTCGGAGCTGGTGAGCAGTAGGCCGTCGGCGGACACCACGATCGCGTGAGCCACTCCTGGCACCCGTTCCGCGAAGTTCGTGACCAGCCAGCCGAACTGGCTCGGCCGCGCCTGGGGTCGCATCAGCGGGTCTCCTCATTCTGGCTTTCGACCGGTCGGCCCGCCGCGGCGGCGGCTTCCCGGCGCAGGCGGTTCTCCCGGCCCTGCCGGATGCCGTCCTGGTAGCTGGACAGCCGTCCGCGGATGGTCTCCGCCGTACGGATGGGCGCGGCGGGCGGTGCGGCGGTCGTACCTGCCGCCCCTTCCGCCGTCGTGGCGCCGGCCGCACCCGGCACGAGCCGAGCCCGCGGGCGACGCTTCGGTAGCCCCGCAGGGGTGATCTCGTCCGCATCGGATGCCGCCACCGCAGCGGAGGCGCGCCAGCCGTCGTCCGCCGCACTGGCGAAAGTCGCGACTGCCTCCGACGGTGGGACCGGTGAGTGCGACTCGACCGGTGTCGGCGCTGGTGCCGATGCCGGTGTGGGTGTGGGTGTCGGCGTTGATGTTGGCACTGACGATGGCGCCGGCGTCGCCGTGGTGGAGCGGGCGGCCTGCGGTAGACGGACCGGGGCGGCGAACTGCTGGTCGGGTCGCCCCGGCTTGGGCGACAAACCGCTGCGGTCGGCATAGGAGACCGGTACCGGACGGTCCGAGAGGAACCAGGCCGATGCGATCTCCTCGAAGATCGGTGTCGTCTCTGAAAGATCATCTTGTGACCTGACGACGTCACCGGCCATGGCGGCACCGGCGTCCGGGCCTGCGCTCGTCGCGGGTGCGAACAATCCGGCGGGCGAGGGTTCGGCCGGTCGATCGACAGGCCGTGCCGTACGCCTTGGTGGGGTCGAGATCGGCAAGGACTCCGTGATCGGTGTCGGCTGCTGTTCCTGGACCGGTTGATCCTGGACGACCGGTGGTTCGACCGGTGGTTGCGACTCGGAGCAGCGTTGCGGCTCGGGACTTGACGGTTTCTCGGGCATGGGCGGCTGCTCGGGTTTGTGCTCTGGCTCGGGGGCGGCGTCTGTGTCCGCCGGTCGGGCCGGGGTAGGTGACTCAGCAGGGTTCGCGGGTTCGGTGTCGGCCGGTTGTGGCTGCTTGGGTCGGGCCGACGGACGTGCTGGGACCGCAGGCGAGATCTGGCCAAGGGACTGACCGGGCCGGCGGGACGGCAGGCTGTTGATCCGTGGTGCCTCGGCGATCTGCTCAGCTGGTTCGGAATCCCCGGTCGGGCCGAAGATCTCTACACCGTTGGGCGCCGCACCGCCGAACCCGTTGGAGGCCGCACCGCCGGAACCGTTGGGGACCGCGACGCCGGAACCGTTGGGCGCCGCGGTGCCGGAACCGTTGATCGCCGGCGTGAGCGGCCCAGGCCCGCCCGAGTTGCCAACCGGTGCATCAGCGATCTGCGGCCGGGGAGGCAGGAGTGCGGGCCGGCCGTTGTTGTCCGCCCGCTGCGGCGGCACGAAGTCTCGCCCGGGCAGGCCGGTCCGACCAGCTCCGAGCTGCAGTGCGGGAGCGTCCAGACCGGTGGATCCGCTGGGAAGGTCAACAGGAGAGATGAGGTAGGTGGGCACGGTGACGGTGGCCGTCGTGCCCGTGGTGGTCGCGCCGCCGCCGAGCTGGACGTTCAGACCATGGCGGGCGGCCAGCCGACCGACCACGAACAAGCCCATCCGCCGCGATGTCGACACGTCCATCGCGGTGGGGCGGGCCAACCGGTCGTTGGCGTCGGTCATCTCCTGTGCGCCCATGCCGACGCCGCGGTCGACGATCTCGATCAGTACCGACCCGTCCGGCGTCCGCTGGCTGCCCAGGACGACATGGGTGTCGGGCGCGGAGAAGTTGGTGGCGTTGTCGAGCAGCTCGGCCAGCAGGTGGACGATGTCGCTCGTCGCGCGGCCCGCGATCATGGCTTCTGGCGGGGACTGGACGACCACGCGCTGGTACCGCTCGACCTCCGAGACCGCGGCCCGCAGCACGTCCACGACGGGTACGGGCTGGGTGTTCCGCTTGCTCAGGTCGGTGCCCGAGAGTACCAGCAGGTTCTCGCTGTTGCGGCGCATGCGGGTGGCGAGGCTGTCGAGCTGGAACAGGTTGGACAGCTGGTCCGGGTCCTGCTCGTTGCTCTCCAGCTGCTCGATGAGCTTGAGCTGCCGTTCGGCGAGCGCCTGACTTCGCCGGGAGAGGTTGGCGAACATGCTGCTGACGTTGGACTGCAGTGCGGCCTGCTCGGCGGCGAGACGGACGGCCTGGCTGTGGACGGCGTCGAACGCCCGGGCCACCTGACCGATCTCCTCGCGGGTGGTGACCGGCACCGGTTCCACCTCGGTATCTGGCATCACACCCTCGCGCATGCTCCGCACGGCCTCGGGGAGCCGTTTCTCGGCCACGTCCAGGGCGGAGGTGCGCAGCGTCCGCAGCGAGCTGATCAGTGCGCGAGCGACGAGGAACACGATTCCGGCGCCGAGCAGGAGGGCGAGCAGCAGGAAAACGGTGCTGACACCGGCGAGGTTGCTGGCCTCGTCCTGCTGTGTCTCGCTGATCGCCCGCAGCTCGTCCCGGGCCCCGTTCTCGGCGATGTCGATCTGTTCCAGCACCGCCGCGGATCGGTCGTTCCAGGCCTGCGTCGTCACCTCGATGGGCAGATCCGTGCGTCCGCGGGTGACCACCGACTGCTTCAACTGTTCGCGCTCAGCGCTGACCGGGCCCGTGAAGCCCGTGTAGCGGGCCTGCTGGTCGTCGGTGAGCACAGTGCGGATGGTGTTGGTGGCGGTGAGGAGTCGGGCATCGGCGGCGCGCAGCGCATCGCTCTGCTCAGGCGACAGGACCTTCGCGGCCAGCACGCTGTTGATCAGTGCCTGCTGGGCGCTGACCTGCTCCCGCGCCTCACCGAGGACGCCGATCGCCTGCGCCAGCCCGCTGATCTGGGGGTCGCTGAGCTGCCGGGTGAGCGCGTTGTCGAACACCAGTAGGGGCTCGACGACCTGGCCGTACTGCGTGATGAGGTCGGCGGCGTCGTTCGCGCCGGTGAGGACCTGTCGGCGCAGCTGGGTGAGCCGGAAGTAGCTGTTCTCGACCTGGCGAAGGGCACCGATCGTGCCGCTGTTCAGATCGGACCGGTCACCGATGGTCCTGACGACCTCCTCCCGGGCAGCGTCGGAGGCGGCGAAGGTGGCCTGAAGCGGAAGCGCGTCCTGGCGGTTGCGCACCGCGACGAACCGGGCGACCTCGTCGCGCTCGGCCTGGAGCTCGGTGGTCAGTGTGGAGAGCTGCTGCTGCACCGAAGCGAGCCGGTTCACCTGGTCGAACGCTGCCGCGGTTGCGCTCTGGTCGAGCACCCGCAGCACGCCGAGGATCAGCGCAAGCAGGGTCGGTACCGCCACCACGGCGATCAGCTTGACCGGAAGGCGCCAGCTGCGAGGTTGCAGCCGTTCGGGCCATTCGGACTTGCGCTCTGCAATGTTCACGGGCACGTCCCCCTGGTAGTTGCCGGCGACGGTCCGCGGAACTGTGACACGTCCGAGCGACGACCCACGTGCGTGGGCAGGTCGAAGCGCCCTCCGGCGAGGCTGGAGAGCTGGGCGGATCGAGTTGCGGGCTCGGGGAGCGTCGCGGTGTACATCGGGTCGATCAGTCGCGCCTTCTGTCGTGGCCGGGCCGCCGTGGGTCGGGCGGACACCGGCACTGACTGTCTTGACTCCTACCCCGACACGCCCCGAGTTGACGGTGGGTGCCGGCCGGACCGAGTATGATCGTCGAGGGCATAAGTGCGTTCGAATCATGTTCGGGAGTAAGAGTGTAGCCCGAGGCCGGCATGGCCCTTCGTGCCGAGGTCACTTCTGGTCCCGCTGTCTCCGGTCCCCCTGTCTCTGGTGCCCCTGTCTCCGGTCCCACTGCCGCGAGGGCACCATGGGTGCAGTCCGCCGGACCCGGCGACGATGAGTGCACGTGAGGGGACGCCGTGACTGACGGGCCGTTGATCGTTCAGTCCGACAAGACACTGCTGCTCGAGGTCGACCACCCGGCGGCCGCCGAGGCGCGGATGGCCATCGCACCGTTCGCCGAGCTGGAACGCGCTCCCGAGCACGTGCACACCTATCGGGTCACCCCGCTCGCTCTCTGGAACGCCCGAGCGGCCGGCCACGACGCCGAGCAGGTCGTCGACGCGCTGGTTCGCTTCTCCCGCTACGCGGTACCGCAGCCGCTGCTCGTCGACGTCGTCGACACGATGGGCCGATACGGGCGGCTACAGCTCGTGCAGTCGCCCGTGCACGGGCTGGTGCTCGTTGCCCTGGACCGCGCGGTGTTGGAGGAGATCCTCCGGCAGAAGAAGATCGCCCCGCTGCTCGGCGCCCGGATCGGTGACGACGCCATCCTTGTGCACCCGTCCGAGCGTGGGCATCTCAAGCAGGCGCTGCTCAAGGTCGGCTGGCCGGCCGAGGACCTCGCCGGTTACGTCGACGGCGAGGCACACCCGATCGCGCTCTGCGAGGACGGCTGGACGCTGCGTGACTACCAGCGCCAGGCCGTCGAGGGCTTCTGGGCGGGCGGCTCAGGAGTGGTCGTGCTGCCCTGTGGTGCCGGCAAGACGATCGTCGGCGCGGCGGCGATGGCGCAGGCGCAGGCCACCACCCTGATTCTGGTCACCAACACCGTCGCGGGCCGGCAGTGGCGCCGCGAGCTGCTCGCCCGGACCTCGCTCACCGAGGAGGAGATCGGGGAGTACTCGGGCGAGCGCAAGGAGATCCGCCCCGTCACCATCGCGACCTACCAGGTGATGACG
>JBOHEP010000237.1:0-1534 GCA_050701075.1 Pseudonocardia sp.
ACGCAGAACATCGTGACCACGAACCTGGTCTCGGCGTCGACCAGGTGGTTGCCGTCCTGATAGTGGATCACGTCGCCACCGGGCTCCCAGAACGTCTCACCGGCCCGGACGACCCGCGCGGGCTCGCCCTCCAGCTCGAAGACCATCTCTCCCTCGATCACGTAGCCGAAGGCGGGACCGGTGTGCCGGTGAGGCGGGGAGCCCGGGCTGCCCGGCGGCAGGGTGACGCGGATGATCATTGCCTCGGAGGGGTCGGGTACTGGCGGGGTCGGCACCGCGCCGACGACCTCGATCTGCGGCGCGAGGGACGTCGCCTCCGGGCCGTCGACGTGGGGGGACTGATCGACCGACATGTGTGCTCCCTTACGGTTCGTGTGGTGACCCGGTGCCGTCGGCACTGGAGAAGGCACGGCTACGTCGACGTTCCTTCTCGTGGGGCAGCTCGAACGGCACGCCCCGAGCCTTGTTCCACGGGGCGCCGGTCACGTCAGGGCAAGTCCCGCGTCCCGTCCCTGGCGGCGCAGGCCGGTGTGCCTGGTCGGCCCCCGGGTCGGGCTGACGTCACCTCCCGCAAGGAACGCCGCTACGCCTTCGACACCGACGTGCAGGACGACCTGGACCCCGGTCACGCCGCCCCGGGACCCGACGCGGGCATCTGACGGACTCGACCGGCGCCGCGCCGGTCGAGGGTGGAGCGCATCCACCGACCGCCGGTCCGGCGGGTCGGGACCTCCACGCGAAGGGCAACCTATGAAGATCGTGATTATCGGCGGCACCGGCCTGATCGGGACCAAGCTCCGCCGCCTGCTCCAGGACCAGGGCCACGACCCGGTGGCGGCATCGCCCAACACCGGCGTCGACGCCGTCACCGGCGAGGGTCTTCCCGAGGTGCTCGCGGGTGCCCAGGTCGTCGTGGACGTCGCCAACGCCCCCGTCTGGTACGACGCGGCGGTGCTCGAGTTCTTCCGCACGTCGTCGCGCAACCTTGTGACCGCGGAGGCGGCGGCGGGCGTGGCCCACCACGTCGCCCTGTCGGTCGTCGGGAACGATCGCCTGCCCGACAGCGGCTACCTGCGCGCCAAGGCCGCCCAGGAGAAGACCATCGAGGCCGGCAGCGTCCCGTACACCATCCTGCGAGCCACGCAGTTCTTCGAGTTCATCGGCCGCATTGCCGACGCCGCCGCGGACGGACCGCGGATCCCTCTCTCGCCGGCCCTGATGCGCCCCGTCGCGGCGGACGACGTCGCCGCTGCGCTCGCCGACGTCGCGACCCAGGCGCCGGTGAACGGCGTCGTCGAGCTCGCCGGCCCGGAGCCGCTGCGCCTCGACGAGCTGGCCCGGCGCGTCCTGCAGGCCCGCGGCGACGACCGGACGGTGATCGCGGACCCCGACGCCCGCTACTACGGAACGAAACTCGACGACCGCTCCCTCGTCCCCGGCGACGACGCACGCATCGGCTCGACCCACTTCGCAGACTGGCTTCGTCGCTCGACAGCACCCGCCGGGACGCGCTGAGGCCCGCCGGTCAGCGGAG
>JBOHEP010000238.1:0-2187 GCA_050701075.1 Pseudonocardia sp.
AAGCTGACGACGATCGGGATCCTCGCCCACATGGGGTCGCTGCTCGGCCTGGTCAGCCAGCTCGCCCTGACCGCGATGGCGGTGGGGTTGCTCTGCGTCCTGTTCTGGGGGTACCGCATGTGGTGGCAGCGCCGCCCGACCCGTAACGGATGGGTGAGCCTCACCGCCCCGGCGCCGCGTGGGGTCCTGCGGGGGCTGTCCCAACCTCTGGTCTTCGTGATCGTCCTGATCACCGTTGCCGTGGGTTGGGCGATCCCGCTGCTCGGCGTCAGTCTACTGATCTTCCTCGCGACGGACGTCGCGGTGGGAGCCGCAACAAGAATGAGGTCCGCATGAGTGACACCACCAATCTCCGCCACATCGCCACCTTCTGTGGGCAGTGCAGCTGCGGCTGCCCGGAACTGTTCGTCGACGAGGACGCCGCACCAGAACGTCAGGTGATCATCACTGATGACTTCGGGCAGCGGATCCAGATGAGTCTCGGGCAGCTGCACGACCTGGTCTCCGACGTGAAGGCGGGTGTTCTCGACCGCCTCCTCGTTCCGACGGCCGGCTGACCAGCGCTTCGGTGACCGGGTCGTCGTCGACACTGCGCAGGCGACGACCCGGCTCGAGGCTCATCCGACCTGCCACTGCGGACTAGCTCTCGCTACTGCAAGATGGTGGCTCTACCTTATCCGCTGTGAAGGAGCATCGTGGCCGAGTACGTCCTTCCCGAGCTGCCCTACGACTACGGAGCTCTCGTCCCGCACATCGCGGGCGAGATCATGGAACTGCACCACTCCAAGCACCACCAGACCTACATCACCGCACTGAACGCCGCCCTCGAGCAGCTCGCCGAGGCCCGGGAGAAGGGTGAGTACGGGTCGATCGTCGGGCTGGAGAAGACGCTGGCGTTCAACCTCGGCGGGCACATCAACCACTCGGTGTTCTGGAACAACCTGTCCCCGGACGGCGGTGGCAAGCCGGCGGATCAGCTCGCCGCGGCCATCGATGAACAGTTCGGGTCGTTCGAGCAGTTCCAGGCCCACTTCACCGCGACGGCCACCACGATCCAGGGCTCCGGCTGGGCGATCCTCGCCTGGGAGCCCCTCGGCCGGCGGCTGGTGATCGTCCAGCTCTACGACCAGCAGGCCAACGTGCCCATCGGGCTCGTCCCCGTGGTGATGCTCGACATGTGGGAACACGCCTTCTACCTGCAGTACAGGAACGTGAAGCCTGACTATGTGAAGGCCTGGTGGAACGTCGTCAACTGGACCGACGCGGCCGCGCGGTTCGACGCCGCGCAGACCCAGGCCGACTTTCTGATCGTCCCGGGCTGACCGGGGTGCACCTATGCACCGGGCAACCCACCGAGTGGGCGGCGACCAGGGCTTCGCTCTAGCTCTCTCCCGGAAGGCCCGCCGCGTAGGTTGTCAGGTATGCAACCCTGGGCCTCCGTCGTCGTGCCCCGGCTGGCGGGCGAGGCTCCGCCGCTGCGCCTGCACGACACCGCCACCTGCCGGATCCGGCCGACCGCCCCCGGACCCACGGCCCTGATGTACGTCTGTGGCATCACTCCCTACGACGCCACGCACCTCGGTCACGCCGCCACCTACCTCGCGTTCGACCTGATCAATCGCATATGGCGGGACGGCGGCCACGACGTGCATTATGTGCAGAACGTCACCGACATCGACGATCCCCTGCTCGAACGGGCCACTCGTGACCAGGACGACTGGGTGGTTCTCGGGATGCGCGAGACCGCCCTGTTCCGCGAGGACATGGAGGCGCTGCGGGTGATCCCGCCACAGCACTACATCGGCGCGGTGGAGGCGATGGCGGAGATCGCCGAGCTGGTCGGCAAGCTCCTCGCGGCGGGCGCCGCATACCGGCTCGACGACGCCGAGTTCCCCGATGTCTACTTCGACAGCTCGTTCACCGGCCATTTCGGCTACGAGTCGAACTACGACGAGGCGAGGATGATCGCGCTGTCCCGGGAGCGTGGCGGCGACCCGGACCAGCCCGGCAAGCGGCACCCGGTCGACCCGCTGCTCTGGCGGATGGCCCGCGCCGGCGAGCCCTCCTGGGAGTTCGCCCTGGGGGCGGGGCGTCCGGGGTGGCACATCGAGTGCGCCGCGATCGCGCTGAACCGGCTGGGCCCGCAGATCGACCTCAACGGCGGCGGCTCCGACCTGATCTTCCCGC
>JBOHEP010000239.1:0-10658 GCA_050701075.1 Pseudonocardia sp.
TCGCCCCGATCCGGTTGCCACCGCCCCGGGTGAGATGGGTGACGGCGGCCAGCGCGGCGACGGCGAGATCGCGCTTCTCACACGCCGCGGTGCCGAAGTCCAGGCTGGGCGAGAGGTCCAGGACCACCCAGGTCTCCAGCTCCCGGTCTGCGACAGTCTCGCGGACGTGCGGCTCGGTGGTGCGCGCGGTGACGGCCCAGTCCATCCGGCGGACGTCGTCGCCGGGCTGGTAGGCCCGCGCCTCCCCGGGCTCGCTGCCCGGGCCGGGCACCAGGCCGAGGTGGTTGCCCTGCAGCAGGCCGTCGAGGCGGCCGCGGACGGTCAGCTCCAGGGCGCGCAACGTCGTCTCCATCCGCCCGTCCCGCAGCGACGGCGGGGCGGTGGCCGGGCGCCGCCCCGCCGGAGCCGTTGTCATGCGGGTGCGCCCGCCTCGGTGAACTGGGCGGGGCTCTCCTGGGCCGGGCTCTGCTGGGGCCGGGCGGTGACCTGCGGGAGCGGCACCGTGGCCAGCACGCGGGCGATGATGTGGTCGACCGGCACGGCGTCGGCCACGGCGTCGTAGGAGAGCACGAGCCGGTGCCGGAGCACGTCCGGGGCGACGTCGAGGATGTCCTGGGGCAGCACGTAGTCGCGTCCGCGGACCAGCGCGAGCGCCCGGGCGGCAGCCACGATCCCGAGCGTGGCGCGTGGCGACGCGCCGTAGGACACCCAGCCGGCGATGTCGGGGAGGCCGTGCTCGGCCGGGGTGCGGGTGGCGACGACCAGGCGCACGACGTAGTCGACGAGCGCGTGGTGCACGAACACCCGGGTCACGACCCCCTGCAAACGGGACAGCTCACCCGGGTCCATCACCTGATGGGCGACCGGCGGCTCGGCGCCCATCCGGTAGACGATCTCCCGCTCCTCCTCCACTCCCGGATACTCGATTATGATCTTGAAGAGGAACCGGTCACGCTGCGCCTCGGGCAGCGGGTAGACGCCCTCGTTCTCGATCGGGTTCTGGGTGGCCAGCACCAGGAACGGGTCGGGCATCGGGAAGGTCTTCCCACCGATCGACAGGTGTCGCTCGGCCATCACCTCCAGCATCGCCGACTGCACCTTCGCAGGCGCCCGGTTGATCTCGTCGGCGAGCACGAAGTTGGCCACGATCGGACCGAGCTCGACCTCGAACTCCTCCCGGCCCTGCCGGTAGATCCGGGTGCCGAGGATGTCGGCGGGCACCAGGTCCGGGGTGAACTGCAGGCGTGCGAACGAGCCGCCGACGACCTTGGCGACCGTCTCCACGGCCAGTGTCTTCGCCACCCCCGGCACGCCCTCGAGCAGCAGGTGCCCCCTGGCCAGCAGGCCCACGAGCATCCGCTCGACCAGCCGGTCCTGCCCGACGATCACCCGCTTGATCTCGAACACGACGCGTTCGAGGCGTTCACCCTCGTTCGCCGGGGACGGGACGGACTCCTCGATGCTCATCACGCCATCCCACCGGTTGGCCGGTGAGGCGGCGGTGAACGACTACGCCCGGGGGCTTGCGGCACCCGACCGGGCGGGGACGTCGGATCTCACCCGCTGAGCAGGGCGGAGCGAACCCCGGCCAGCTCCTCGGGCCGACAGTCCACGTGCGGGCTGATCCGCAGCAGCGCAGTGGTCATCTCCCGTGGCGCTCGGGCCGGTAGGCCTGCAGTGGTGAGGATGGCGTGCTCGCCGAGCAGCCGGGCTCGGGTCACGGCGACGTCCTGGCCACCGGTCGGGCGCAACGCGGTGATCGCGCACCCCGCGTCCACCGGGCCGACCACCGACCAACCGGGCAGGTCGGCAAGCTCCTCGCGCGTCCACCGGCCCACGTCGACCAGCCGCTGCCGCACCGCCGCCGGCCCG
This sequence comes from Pseudonocardia sp., assembly GCA_050701075.1. Classification (GTDB taxonomy): domain Bacteria; phylum Actinomycetota; class Actinomycetes; order Mycobacteriales; family Pseudonocardiaceae; genus Pseudonocardia. The sequence goes on from JBOHEP010000239.1 coordinate 1,873, forward strand.
ACCACCAGATGCTCGGCGACGGCCACGCAGAGACCCACCCGCCCGGCGACGTGGGCGTCGTGCGACTCCAGGTGGTGTACGACCGGCAGGTCGTCCGGGGCCATCCTGGATCGGGTGACGCGCAGCGCGTCCCGGTAGGGCGCCGCCACGGCCAACACCCCCACCCCACGCGGCCCAGCGAGCCACTTGCGGCTGGTCGCGTAGATCACATCGGCACCCGTGGCCGTGTCGACGTGCCCGAGGGCCTGCGCGGCGTCGACCCACAGCGGTACCCCCGCCGCCCGGCAGATGACCGCGGCCTGCGCGACCGGCTGGACCAGGGCCCGGTGCGCGGCGACCTGGGTGAGGTGCACGATCGCGGGGGGCGCGGTGGCGAGCGCCTGCTCGAGTCCTTCCAGGTCGAGGACTCCCCCGCCGTCAGCGCCTTTCACGGGGAGACCGACGACCCGGAGCCCGTGCGCGGCGAACGCCTCCAGGTTCGGGCCCCACTCACCGGGTAGCACCGCCACCGCGTCGCCGTCGCGCCACGGCCATGCGGCCAGCAGCGCTGACCGGGCGGCCGACGCACTCTCGACGAACGCCAGCCCGTCGGACTCGGTGCCCAGCAGTGCGGCCAGGTCGGCACGGCCGGCGTCGAGCACGGGGCCCGCCTCGACCTCCGCGACATAGGCGCCTACCTGCGCCTCCCGCCGGGCGTGGTCGGCGGCGGCCCGCAGCACGGCCGCGGAGCTGCGTCCCGCCGCGGCGCTGTCCAGATGCACCAGCTCCGCCGATGGACGGTTGCGCGCCCACCGCAACCACGGCTCCGCGGTCTCCCGGTTCCCGGTCACCCGACCCACGGTAGGCGCCGGTGCAGTGATCCTTCCGAGAGCCACCTGAGCGTCGCAGCCGCGACCGTCAGGTGGCTCTCGGAACGATCACGGCCGGGCTCGGGTCAGAGCATCCGGGTGGCCTCCGGCAGCAGGCCCCTCGTCCGCAGCGACGTCACCCGCACGTTCGCGCCGGTGTAGGGCGCCTCGATCATCTTTCCGTTGCCGATGAACATGGCCACGTGATGGATCGGCCTCCCACCGTTGCGGTAGAACACCATGTCGCCGGGCTGCAGGTCAGAGACGGGCACCTTGCGCCCGGCGTTGAACTGGTTGCGGCTCACCCGCGGCAGCCCGACGCCTGCCCCGTTGAACGCGTAGAGCATCAGTCCCGAGCAGTCGAACCCGACGCGGTTGAGCGGGGACCCGAACGCGTCCGGGATACCCGTGCTGGGCCCGCGGCCGTTGCCCCCGCCCCACACGTACTGCACGCCGAGCTGCGACATCGCGCGGTCGATCACCCGACGCACGGACCCGGTGCCCGCACCCACCGCGGGCCCGTCGTTCCCGGACAATCGGCCCGCGGCGGCCTGCTGCTCGGCGCGGTCACGGGCGGCCTGCTCGGCGGCCGCCTGACGCAGCCACTCGTTGTATCGGGCGCGCTGCCCGCGCAGGCCGGCGTCAGCGGCCTCGGCGTCGGCGAGCTGACGTTGCACCTGCGCGCGCTGGGCATCGACGGTGGCGAGCCGCTCGGCCTGCTCACGGGCCGCGGTCTCGGCCCGGACCACGGCGCCGTCGGCGACCACCTTGGCGGCTTGCGCCTCGGCTTCCCGGTCGCGCGCCTCGTCGAGCGCGGCGCGGGCACTCGAGTCGGCGTTCGCCTTGGCCACCCGGGCGCGTTCCAGCCCCTCCTGCGCGCCGAGCAGGGAACGGGCGACCACCTCATCGGCCTCGACCCGGGCCAGCAGGTCCTCCGGGCTGGTCGCCTCGGTCAGCAGGGCGAGTGGGCCGAGGTCGAGGCCCTCCAGATAGGTCGCGGTGACGACCTCGTCGACCCGGACACGGGCCGAGTCGATCGCGACGGTCGCGGCCTCGGTCTCGACTCGCGCCTGGGCGGCTCGCTGCGCGGCGGCGGCGGCGGCGCTCTGTGCGCCCAGGAAGTCGAGGAGCGCAGCCTCGGCCGTCTCCCGATCCGCGGCGAGCGCGGCCTGGATGTCGTCGGTGCGACTGTCGAGCTCCGCGAGCTCGGTCGTCAGGCGTCCGACCACTCCGGCCCGCTGCGCGACGCCGTCCTGGCTGCGCCGCAGCTCCTCGTCGCCGGGGTTGGGCGGGGGGCTGGGTTGGGCGAATGCATCCGCACCCAGTCCGGTCAGGGTGACGCCCAGGAGTGCGAGCAGTACCAGGAGCGCGACCGCGCGTCCGGACCACCGCACGAGAGGCCTCCCCACAGCCGATGATCTCCCTGGTCGGGGGGAACTCTGCCAGCCGAACGCGCCCGGACAGGGGAACGACACACCCGGCGGAGCGCCTGAAGGCGGCGAGAACTGAACCGGACAAGCGTACTGTTTAGGCGGCGGGGCTCGCCTGACCGGAATCGATCAGGTGCGGGAGACTCCGCCCGAACCGATCTGCCGCGACCACCATCGCCAGGAGGAGAGCAACCGTGGCCAGCACCGAGAAGGCCAGCTCCGGCACGACCGGCACCGACAGCTTCGGAGCGAGAGGGACCATCCGGGCCGGCGGCACCGACTACGAGATCTTCCGGCTCTGCGCCGTCGACGGGACGCAGCGCCTCCCTTTCAGCCTGAAGGTGCTGCTGGAGAACCTCCTGCGTACCGAGGACGGGTCCAACGTCACCGCCGACCACGTGCGTGCGCTGGCGAGCTGGGACGCGGCCGCCGAACCGGACACCGAGATCCAGTTCACCCCCGCCCGGGTGATCATGCAGGACTTCACCGGGGTGCCGTGCATCGTCGACCTCGCGACCATGCGCGAGGCCGTCACGGAGCTCGGCGGCGACCCGGCGAAGGTCAACCCGCTCGCGCCCGCCGAGCTCGTCATCGACCACTCGGTGATCGTCGACGTCTTCGGCTCGAAGGACGCCTTCGCCCGCAACGTCGACCTCGAGTACGAGCGAAACAAGGAGCGCTACCAGTTCCTGCGCTGGGGCCAGGACGCCTTCGACGAGTTCAAGGTCGTGCCGCCGGGCACCGGGATCGTGCACCAGGTCAACATCGAGCACCTCGCCCGCGTGGTGATGACCCGCGACGTGCCCACCGCCGCAGGGGGCTCGGTGTCGCAGGCCTACCCCGACACGCTCGTCGGCACCGACAGCCACACCACGATGGTCAACGGCCTTGGCGTGCTGGGCTGGGGGGTCGGCGGCATCGAGGCCGAGGCGGCGATGCTCGGCCAGCCCGTCTCGATGCTCATCCCGAAGGTCGTCGGCTTCAAGCTGACCGGGGAGATCCCGGCGGGTGCCACCGCCACCGACGTGGTGCTGACGATCACCGAGATGCTGCGCCGCCACGGCGTCGTCGGCAAGTTCGTGGAGTTCTACGGCGAGGGTGTCGGCGCGGTGCCGCTGGCCAACCGCGCGACCATCGGCAACATGAGCCCGGAGTTCGGTTCCACCGCGGCGATCTTCCCGATCGACGAGGAGACCGTCCGGTACCTCACCCTCACCGGCCGTCCGGCGGAGCAGATCGAGCTGGTCGAGGCCTACGCGCGCGAGCAGGGTCTGTGGCACGACCCGGCCCGCGAGGCCACCTACTCCGAGACCCTCGAGCTCGATCTCGCCACCGTCGTCCCGTCCATCGCCGGCCCGAAACGCCCGCAGGACCGGATAGCGCTGACCCAGTCCAAGGAGGCGTTCCGCTCCGCACTCGCCGACTACGCCGATCCGGGCGTCGAGGACCCGGGTGGTCACGACGACGCGGCCGGTGCGCGCTCGGCAGTGGACGAGTCGATCGAGGAGTCCTTCCCGGCCAGCGACCCGGCCTCGCCCAGCCGCGACGACTGCGACGGTGCTCCTCGCCCGCCGATCTCCGCCGCCACCGGCGCGAACGGGCGGACCAGCAGGCCCACCCCGGTGACGTTGGCGAGCGGCACGTCCGTCGAGATCGACCACGGCGCCGTCGTCATCGCCTCGATCACCTCGTGCACCAACACCTCCAACCCGTCGGTGATGATCGGCGCGGCGCTGCTCGCCCGCAACGCCGTGAACAGAGGCCTGGCGGTCAAGCCGTGGGTGAAGACGTCGATGGCCCCGGGCTCAAAGGTCGTCACCGGCTACTACGAGAAGGCCGGGCTCTGGCCGTACCTGGAGAAGCTGGGCTACCACCTGGTCGGTTACGGCTGTACCACCTGCATCGGCAACTCGGGGCCGCTGCCGGAGGAGATCTCGGCCGCGGTCAACGAGGCCGACCTCGCGGTCGTGTCGGTGCTGTCGGGCAACCGCAACTTCGAGGGCCGGATCAATCCCGACGTCAAGATGAACTACCTCGCGTCACCGCCGCTGGTGATCGCGTACGCGCTCGCCGGCACGATGGACTTCGACTTCGAGAACCAGCCACTCGGGCTGGACCCGACCGGCGCCGAGGTCTACCTTCGCGACATCTGGCCCGCCGCCGTGGACATCCGGTCCACGATCGAGGAGTCGATCGACCAGGAGATGTTCACGAAGGACTACGCCGACGTGTTCGCCGGTGACCAGCGGTGGCGCTCGCTGCCCACGCCCGCGGGCGCGAACTTCCAGTGGGACCCGGACTCCACCTACGTCCGCAAGCCCCCGTACTTCGACGGTATGGCACCTGAGCCGGACGCGGTGGTGGACGTCTGCGGTGCCAGGGTGCTGGCGCTGCTCGGCGACTCGGTGACCACCGACCACATCTCCCCGGCCGGGTCGATCAAGGAGGACTCGCCGGCGGGGGCCTACCTGCGCGAACACGGCGTAGCGCGCAAGGACTTCAACTCCTACGGCTCCCGGCGCGGCAACCACGAGGTGATGATCCGCGGGACGTTCGCCAACATCCGGTTGCGCAACCAGCTCCTCGCCGAGGAGAACGACGGAAAGGGCGTGTCGGGCGGCCACACCCGCGACTTCACCGCCGGCGGCGAGCAGGTGTCGATCTATGACGCCGCACAGAGCTACGCGGCCGCCGGGGTCCCGCTGGTGGTGCTCGGTGGCAAGGAGTACGGATCCGGCTCGTCGCGGGACTGGGCGGCCAAGGGCACCGCGCTGCTGGGGGTGAAGGCCGTCATCGTGGAGTCCTACGAGCGGATCCACCGGTCCAACCTCATCGGCATGGGCGTGCTGCCGTTGCAGTTCCCGAGCGGGCAGAGCGCCACGTCCCTGGGCCTGGACGGCACGGAGACGTTCGACATCTCCGGGGTCACCGCGCTGAACGAGGGCGTGGTCCCGCGCTCCGTGCATGTCACCGCAACGAAGCAGAACGGCGAGGGGATCGAGTTCGACGCCACGCTCCGGATCGACACCCCCGGCGAAGCGACCTACTACCGCAACGGCGGGATCTTGCAGTACGTCCTGCGCACAATGCTGCACCCCTAACGCCGCCCACACCCCGATCCGGTGCAACGAACGGCACTCTCGCTCGCACCTAGCGTGCGAAAGTGCCGTTCGTTGCTGCGACGGGGATCGGTCCAGTCGATCAGCTTTGCTCGAAGAGGTGGTCGAGGTGAGCGTCGAGCGCGGACACGGCCTCGGCAGGCGACAGGTAGCCGCCCAGCACATGCGCGGCCAGGCCGTCGCTGAGTGCGAGCAGGATCGTCGTGGCGCGCTCCGGGTCGGGCTCGACACCACCGGCCGCGATCTGCTCGGCGACGAACGCGCGTATCAGGGTGACCCCGCTGCGCATCCGCTCACCGATGACGCCGTCGCGCACCCCACCGACGAAGTACGCGAACAGCGAGTGGGCCTCCTGCCGGCGGGCCTCGTCCAGGGGAATCATCTGGATGAGCAGCGCGCGCAGGTGCGCCCGCGGCGGTGGGGGGTCCGGCAGGCCGACGAGCTCGGCGGCGGCCCGTTCCCCCACCCGCTCGCCGATACTGTCCATCGCGAACGACAGCATCTGTTCCTTGGTTCGGAAGTAGTGCTGCACGAGACCCATCGAGACGCCGGCCTCGGCTGCGACGCTGCGCAGGCTCACCCCGTCGAAACCGCGTGATACCACCACCCGCCAGAGTGCGTCGGCGATCTGGCGCCTCCGGTGCTCGTGGTCGACCTGCTTGGGCATGCCACGGAATCATGCCCTACCCGTTGCCATGCGATCGCATTGCAAACTGGCCACCCCTCTGTCACGATGCAACCGCATGGCAACGAGAGGAGTCGCGATGTCGACGACAGAAGGCGTCCGAAGCGACGCACCGAGCTACCCGTTCATCCCCCCGGCGCCGTTGGAACCACCGACCGAGTTCGCCGAGCTCCGCGACCGCGAACCGATCAGCCGGATCGAGTACGCCGGTGGGCCGGCATGGCTGCTCACCCGATACGACGACATCCGGGCGGCGATGACCGACAGCCGCCTGGTCCCCTACCTGCCCGGCATGCCGGAGGGCGAGGAGGCCAACGACAGCGGCGTCCTCTTCCTGATGAGCGGCCCCCGGCACACGCGGTTGCGCCGGTTGGTGACCGGTGCCCTCAGCGCGCGACGGGTGGCCGCCCTTCGACCGGCCGTCGCACGGCTCGCCGCTGCCCGACTGGCCGATCTTGTCGCATCCGGGCCGCCGGTCGACCTGATGGCCGCCTACGCCGCGCCGCTGGCCATCGGCACCCTCAGCGAGCTCATGGGCGTCGACATCGCCGATCGCGACGGATTCGTCGAGTGGTCCTCGGCCATCACGGCGCTGTTCGGGGAGTCGCCGTCGCAGGACCTGATGCGCAGCGGCCAGAAGCTGGGCGCGTTCATCACCCAGCTGGTGGCCAGCAAGCGTGCCGCGCCGGGACCCGACCTGATCAGCGGGCTGATCGAGGCCGAGGATCGCGACGGTCACCCGCTCACCGACGCCGAGGTGAACGGTGTGGCGTTCAGCGTGCTGGGGGCCGGTTACGTTCCACCGGCCCAGGCGCTCACGCTGGGCATGCTGCGACTGCTGCTCGACCCAGCCGTGGCCACCATGCTGCGCACCGACCCCTCGATGGTTCCCCGAACCGTGGACGAGCTGCTGCGGTTGGATCCGTCCGGCGCGGGCAGCGCCGACCGGGCGTTGCGGGCCACCGATGACGTCGAGATCGGTGGGGGGCATATCCGGGCGGGTGACATCGTCGTGGCACCGCTCGGCGCCGCCAACCGGGACCCGGCCGTGTTCCCCGCGCCCGAGCGGTTCGATCCGACCCGGAGCGAGAACCCTCACGTCAGCTTCGCACCCGGCATCCACCACTGCGTCGGCGCGGCGCTCGCCCGCATGGAGCTGGAGGTCGCCATCACGACGCTGCTGGTCGGCCTGCCGGAGCTGACGCTCGCCGCGGACGTCGAGGAGCTGGCCTGGCGCACCGGTACCGTCGGGGAGCGGAACCTGGTCGCGCTGCCGGTGACCTGGCGCGCCAGTATGCCGCGTCCAGAGGCCGTCTCGCATCATCCCGGGCCAGGAACGTCATGGCGATGAGGTGGCCGGTACGGGCAACCGTCGCCAGCCGACCGGTCGCTTCCTGCTCGATCGTCGCGAGCATCTCGTAGCCGCTCGAACATCGACGGGGCGAGGGACTCGGCATCAGCGTCGCCGTCACCGCCGGTGCGGTGCTCTCCCTGGCCTCACTCGCCGTCGCCGGGCCGGTCAGGACGGACGCGCTGCTCAGCGGCGCTGCTGCTGCCCTTCATGATCGCCGGGTTCGCGGCCTCGGGCCCGTTGCGCCATCTGCTGGACAGGGGCTGGACGCGACCCGCGGTCATCGGGTTGGCCGCGGCCAGCGCGGTCGTGCTGTTGGTGCGGGTGGCGGTGGTTCCCAATCCGATCATCGTCGCGGCGCGGTTGCCTCCGGCGGGAGCGGGACCGGTACGCATTCCGATCACTGATTTCTCGGCCGACGAGGTCCCGCTGGGTGGTCCGGGGTCTGGGCGACGCTGAACAGTGGTATGCCCCGAGATCGTCGTACCCAGCCGAAAGGGATCGGACGGTCGGATTTCTCATGGAGTCATTGTGGTGATCATGAGCATCTTCATGGTGATGATCCTGTTCATCGCCGTCGTCTTCTTCCTCATCGCCCGGTTCAGAGGGGGAGATCGCCCAACCACTCCCACCCAGGCATCACCGGGACCGCGGGTAACGGCCGCTGCCGCCGCCGTTCAGCTACCGAGCCCGACCTTCAGGGTCATCGCGCTCGGCGGCTCGGGGGCCGGAAATGAGTGAGACATTCGACGCAAAGTCAGCCGGGCCCGTCGTCGTCGGCCATTGAACCCCCGCCGCGCATCAGCCAGAGCACGCCCTCCAGCTCGTCCGGCTTGATCAGCACGTCGCGCGCCTTCGAACCCTCCGACGGCCCCACCACCCCGCGCGACTCCAGCAGGTCCATCAGCCGCCCGGCCTTCGCGAACCCGACGCGGAGCTTGCGCTGGAGCATCGACGTCGACCCGAACTGAGAAGTGACCACCAGCTCGGCGGCCTGCACCAGCAGGTCGAGGTCGTCACCGATCTCCGGGTCGACCTCGCGCTGCTCACCGGCCTTCTGCACCGTGACGCCGTCGGTGTAGGTCGGCTCGGCCTGGTCCTTGGTGAACGCGACGATCGCGGAGATCTCCTCGTCGCCCACGTATGCGCCCTGCATGCGGGTGGGCTTGCCGGCGCCCATCGGCAGGTACAGCCCGTCGCCCATCCCGATCAGCTTCTCCGCGCCGGGCTGGTCCAGGATCACCCGCGAGTCGATCAGCGACGACGTCGCGAACGCCAGCCGCGACGGCACGTTCGTCTTGATCAGGCCGGTCACCACGTCCACCGACGGCCGCTGGGTGGCGAGCACCAGGT